>NZ_JBHXAG010000025.1:0-95944 GCF_042726555.1 Streptomyces sp. NPDC060232
GGCGTTGCGGCGTCCGGCACCGCCGCTTCCGGCGTTGTCGTCAGTCGCCGACGCTCCGCGTCGACTCCCTCCTCCGCCTTGGATTCGACGGCACCGGACGCCGCACCTTCTCCCGCACCGGAACTCCAGACAGGACCTGCCGCGTCAGGCGACGTTCGCCCCGTCGCGGCGACCGGCACGCACTCCCGCCGCACCGGCCGAAAGCCACGTACGTCCCGTACGAGCGCGTCCGGCCCGGCACGCCGAGAGCACGCACCGGTCGCCGCTCCCTGATCCGGCCTGATCCCAAAGACACAGCATGAGCGCTCGGAGCGCGCACTCCGCGGGCGGGACGTACGGTGATGCCGATGTCGCCGACCGTTGTCGTCGTTCCCGCCGCGGAGGTACACGAGATGCGTACGGTCCAAGGGGCCGCCCTCGACGGGCTCAAGGCCCGGGTACGGGCCCTCGCGGTACGGACCGGGCTGCCGGTGCGGTCCCCGCGGGGCGAGCCCCGCCCGCACGGCGGGCCGGCCGTCCGGCCGCGCCCCACGGAACGGCCCGGCCGGTCACCCCGGGACGGAGCGCCGCTCGCGGACCCCGGGCCGGCCGTGCCGCCGCCCGGCGCGGAGGACCCCGGCCGGCGGACACCCGTAGGGGAACCGCTGCGCAGGACCTCCGCCGCCCGGCCGGCCGGTCCCGCCGCGGCCCTCGCGCCCGCCGGGACCCCCACTGCCGCGACCACCGTGTTCGCCTCCCTCGGCGCCCTGCTCACCGCCGCCGCCCGGCCGCGGCCCCCGCGCCGGTGGCCGGGCGAGGTGCGCGCCTCCGCCGCCGCGCTCCGCGCCCTGCGCGCACGCCACGGGGACGCGCCCGCGCTCGTACGCACGCGGTCCGGGCAGACGGTGCTCGTCCTCCTCGACCCGCAGGACCTGCGCCGCTTCTACGCCGAACCGGTCAGCGTCCTCGCGGCCGACCCGCCCTGGAAGTGCCGGGGCCTGAGCACGCACGAGGCCGGCCGGGACGGCGACGGCCCCGGCTGCGCGCGTGGTGAACCGCGCCCCGACCGGCGGCGGATGAGCGCCGACGTGCTGGCCGCGGGCCTGCCCGTGCACCCCGCCGCCGGCCCGATCCTCACCGTCGTCGCCGAAGAAGCCCGGCACCTGAGCGCCACCGGCACCCTCGAACTCCTCCGCGCCCGGCACGCCGTGAGCCGGGCCGCCCGCCGGATCGTGCTCGGCGACCCGGCCGCCGAGGACGACGAACTCGCCGGATGGCTCACCCAGCTGCGGGCCGGGGACGGGCGCCTGCGCGGCGGCCGGACACGCGCCGCGCGTTCGGTGCACGACAAGACTCGCGCACGCATCCGCGCGTACGTCCGGCACGCGGGCGACGACACCCTCGCCGGCCGGGCCGCCCGCCACGCCGGCCCCGTCGACACCACCGACCCCGACGGCGCCGTCGACCCCGCCGACGAGGCCCGGCTCTGGCTCCTGGCGATGGACGCCGTGCCCGACACCCTGCTGCGCACGCTCCTCCTGCTGGGCGCGCACCCCTGCGAACAGGACGCGGCCGCCGCCGAAGCCGCCGCCGAGGCCGCCGCCGGTCCGGGCCGGGGTGAACTGCCCAGGCTGCGGGCCTGCGTCCGTGAGTCGCTGCGCCTGTACCCGGTGGTGCCGGACCTGATCCGCGTCACCCGCGGCGAGACCGAATGGCGGGGAGTGCGCCACCCGGCCGGCACGGCCGTGCTCCTGCCCGCCGCGTTCCACCAGCGCGACCCCGAACGGGTCCCGGCCGCCCATGTCTTCGTACCGGGCCGGTGGAAGAACCCCGGCGCCGACCGGGACATCCGGATGGCGCCCTTCAGCCACGGCGGCGGCCGCTGCCCCGGCGACCAGCTCGGGCTGATGATCACTGCGGCCTTCTGCGCCGAGGTGCTGCGCGGGCACCGGATCACGGGCACCCGGCCGGTCCTGGACCCGGTCGGGCCACTGCCCGTGACACTCGCCCCGCACGGTGTCCGGCTCACCCTCACCCGCCGCTGACGACGCCTCCCCGCCGGCCCCGCCACACGCACCGCCTGCCCTGCCCTCCACACCCCCAGATCCCTGCCGAACCCCACGAGGAACCCATGTCCGACGCCGCGACCTCCGCGTCCACCGCCCCGGACGCCGACCAGCTCGACGCCCCGTGCCGCGCCCTTGCCGAGGCCGCCGACGCGGTCGGCGAGGCCGCCCGCTACGCCTCCGGCCTGGCCTTCGGAACCCGCCTGCCCGCCGCGGCGCTGGCCAAGGGAGGCTGCAGCAGGCGCGGTTGGCGCACCCTGCTGCGTACCCTCACCGACCCGGCGGGCCTCGGCTGGGCCGCGCGCGGCCGGGGCGCGGCCCGCGCCGGCCGTCTCGCGGGGGTCCTGGCCGGCCGGGAGAGCCTCGCCGTCAGCATCGCCGTCTGCGGGCTCAAGGCCAGGATCCGGGCCGCGAGCGCGGACCGTCCCGAACTCCTGGAGGACGCCGGCACCGCTGCGGTCCTGCGGGCCGTGGAGGCCGGCCGCCAGGCCGAGGCCGTCAGCCTGTTCCGCCGCATCATGCGCGAGCGGGGAGCCGAGCACGCCTTCTCCCTGCTGACGCCGTCGTTCGCCGACATCCTCGCCTGGCACGCCCTGACCGACGCGAACCCCTTCAACGACCACGCCGGCTGGCAGGTCGCCACCGGCCGGGCCGAGACCGCCCGGCCGCTCCTCGGACTCGGCGCCGCCCTGTGGGCCTTCTGCGGCCGCGGCTCCGGGCTGCCCGTCCGGCCCCCGGCGGGGCCGGCCCCCGAGCGCGGGCCCGTCCGGCGCCGGATCGCCGACCGGCCGCCCCGGACGCACCGGCCCCCTCGCCCGGCAGCACGGCCCCCGGGCGGGAGCCTGCACGACCACGCCGCCGCGCTGCGCACGCACGCGGGCCGGCTGCGCGGGGCCGCGGCCTGGTCACCGGGATGGCAGGGTCGGGACACCGAAGCCCTGCGCGCCGAGGTCGAGGGCCTCGCCGCCCGCTGTGCGACGGCGGCGGGCGGCCTCGCCCTCGCCGCCGCCCAACTGCGCGTCCCGTGACGGCCGGAGTACGAGGACGGCAGGGGCTGCAGGACCAGGGACGGCAGCAGGACGCAGCCCCGCCCGACGACCGGGATGACCGCCGAGAGCGGTCACGGTGACGTTCCCTCAGTTCTCGGGGGTGCAGAGCCGGCGCAGCGCGGCCAGGGCCCGTTCGGTGACTTCCTCCGGGGAGCCGGACACGTCGACCGCGACGCCGAGTTCGTCGTCCTGGAGCGGCTCCAGCGTGGCGAACTGCGATTGCAGCAGGGTGGTGGGCATGAAGTGGCCCTTGCGCGCCGCCATCCGCTCCTCGATCAGCGGGCGTTCACCGGTGAGGTGCACGAAGACGGCCCGGGGGGCCGCGGCGCGCAGCCGGTCGCGGTAGGCGCGCTTGAGCGAGGACGCGGCGATCACACCGCCGCACGTCCCGGCGCGGTTGCGGATCCATTCGCCCACGGCGTCCAGCCAGGGCCACCGGTCCGCGTCGTCCAGCGGGTGGCCGGCCGCCATCTTGGCGACGTTGGCCGCCGGGTGGAAGGCGTCGCCCTCGGCGTAGGGAAGTCCGAGCCGTTCCGCGAGCAGCCGGCCCACGGTCGTCTTGCCCGTGCCGGCCACGCCCATCACCACAATGACGCGCTGGGTGCTCACGTCCACCTCGCTGTCCTCGTCGACATCGGTTCGCGCTCGTAGGACACCACTGAAGCGCATTAAGTACTACGTATTCAAGTCTTGCGTCGAAGACATCACATCTTTTGTCGGAGTGGGTGCCACCGTACGCTTGCGCCATGACCACCGAAGGCGCCGAAACCGGTCCGGGACCGGGCCTGCACTCCCACGTGCTGGACACCATCGGCCTCGCGATCACTGCAGGCGAGTACCCGCCCGGCAGCATCCTGCGCACGGACGAGATCGCCGAACGCTTCGACGCCTCCCGCACCGTGGTGCGCGAGGTCGTCCGCGTCCTGGAGTCGATGCACCTGGTCGAGTCCCGCCGCCGGGTCGGTGTCACCGTGCGCCCCGCCGACGCGTGGAACGTCTACGACCCCCGGGTGATCCGCTGGCGGCTGGCCGGCCCCGACCGGCCCCGGCAGCTGCGCTCCCTCACCGTGCTGCGCTCCGCGATCGAACCGGTGGCGGCCGGACTCGCCGCGACCCTGGCCACACCCCAGCACTGCGCCGACCTCACCGCGGCGGCCCTCGGCATGGTCCGCACCTCGCGCGGCCACCAGCTCGACGACTACCTGCGGTACGACATCGCCTTCCACCGCGTGGTGCTGGACGCCTCCGGGAACGAGATGTTCGCCCGGCTCGGGGACGTCGTCGCGGAAGTCCTGACGGGGCGTACCGAACACGAGGTGATGTTCCACGACCCCGACCCCGCCGCCGTCACCCTGCACGTCCAGGTGGCCGAAGCGGTCCGCGAGGGCGACGCCGCCCGGGCCGAGGCACTGACCCGGCGGATCGCGGTGGGCGCGCTGGAGGAACTGGACGTCCTGCTCGCCCCGTAGGCGGCATCGTCCGCCCCGCAGGCGCAGTGGATCCTCCGCAGTGGATCTTCGCAACGGATCACCGGGAACCGCTCCGAGCGTCCGGGATAATGTCCGCGAACGGCACAAGCAGTGAAGGACGCCGCGCCGCATGGCGGTCCGGCAGGAGAGGGAGCCCCCGATGGACGTGCAGCACTTCGAGCGGATCACCGCTTTCATCGAGGCGCGGCTCACCCCGCTGTTCGACGAGGCGACGGGAAGCGAGCACGGCTTCTCGATGGACGACACCTCCCGCGCCCTGCGCGCGTTGCGCAACTCCGTCCTGGAGGCCTCGGCCGTCAAGGGCCTCATCGAGAAGCGGGAAGCCGCCGAGCCGGCCATGCGCCGCGTGATCGACCAGTCCGTCGAGCACAACTGGGACGTGCTGCGCGGTATCGCCCGCCAGTGGGAGGACCACGCCGACTTCCGCCACGAGTTCAAGCACCACGCCTGGGAGCTCGACCACCACCACGCCGCGGCGCAGGCCTGACCCCGCCGGACGCCGTCGCACGGTGCTCCCCGCACCGTGCGACGTGGCGTACCTCCCGCCGGCCGCGGCGGGCGGACATCACGCCCCGGGTTCCGCCGACTTGCGCGGCGTGATCTGCTGGACCGCCCAGCCGTTGCCGTCCGGGTCCGAGAAGTAGACGAACGAGCCCCACGGCAGGTCCTGGATCTCCGTCACCTCGACTCCCCGGCCGCGCAGGTCCTCGTAGGCCTCCTCGATGTCGGTGACGACCACCTGCATGTTGTCGAGGGATCCGGGGGTCATCCGGGTGAGGCCCCTGCCGATCGCGATCGAGCAGGCCGACCCCGGCGGGGTCAGCTGTACGAAGCGGATGTCCTCGCTGACGGTGACGTCGTGGTCGGCGTTGAAGCCGATCTTCTCGTAGAAGGCCTTGGCCCGGTCGACATCGGTGACGGGCACGGCGACGAGTTCCAGTTTGATGTCCATCACAGCATCATGCGCCCCGGACCGGTGTCGCGCCGTCGGATTCCGTGCCGGCGGGCGTGTCCGCCGCGGCGAACTGCGTGCGGTACAGCTCCTCGTACCGGCCGCCCGCGGCCAGCAGCCCGGTGTGCGTGCCCCGTTCGACGATCCGGCCGTTCTCGACCACGAGGATCAGGTCGGCCGCCTGCACGGTCGACAGCCGGTGCGCGATGACCACGGCGGTCCGGCCCGCCAGGGCCTCGCCCAAAGCCTCCTGCACCGCCGCCTCCGACGTGGAGTCCAGGTGCGCGGTGGCCTCGTCGAGGACCACGACCCGCTGCCGTGCCAGCAGCAGCCGGGCGATCGTCAGCCGCTGCCGCTCACCGCCCGACAGCCGGTAGCCGCGCTCACCGACCACCGTGTCCAGACCGTCCGGCAGTGAGGCGACCAGACCGTCCAGCCGGGACCTGCGCAGGGCCTCCCAGACGTCCTCCTCGGTGGCGTCCGGGCGGGCCAGCAGCAGGTTGGCCCGTACCGACTCGTGGAAGAGGTGCCCGTCCTGGGTGACCATGCCGAGCGTCTCGCGGATCGAGTCGGCCGTCAGGTCCCGTACGTCGACCCCGCCGAGCCGGACCGCGCCCGCGTCGGCGTCGTACAACCGCGGCAGCAGCTGCGCGATGGTCGACTTGCCGGCGCCGGACGAGCCCACCAGTGCGATCATCTGGCCGGGCTCGGCGCGGAAGGACACCTCGTGCAGGACCTGCGTACCGCCCCGGCCGTCGAGGACGGCGACCTCCTCCAGGGACGCGAGGGAGACCTTGTCGGCGGCCGGGTAGCCGAAGGACACCCGGTCGAACTCGACGGCCACCGGCCCCTCCGGCACCCGGCGGGCGTCCGGCTTCTGCGCGATGAGGGGCTTCAGGTCGAGGATCTCGAAGACCCGCTCGAAGCTCACCAGCGCACTCATCACCTCGACGCGGGCCCCGGCGAGAGCGGTCAGCGGGGCGTACAGCCGGGTCAGGAGCAGGGCGAGCGCGACGACGGAACCGGCGTCCAGGGTCCCGCGCAGGGCGTAGTACCCGCCGAGTCCGTAGACCAGCGCCAAGGCCAGCGCCGAGACCAGGGTGAGGGCCGTGATGAACGCCGACTGGGCCATCGCCGTACGGATCCCGATGTCCCGTACCCGTGCCGCCCGGACCGCGAACTCCGCGGACTCGTCGGCGGGCCGGCCGAACAGCTTGACCAGCGTCGCGCCGGGCGCCGAGAAGCGTTCGGTCATCTGGGTGCCCATCGCGGCGTTCAGCGCCGAGGCCTCCCGCTGCATCGCCGCCATCCGGGCCCCCATCCGGCGGGCCGGCAGGACGAACACGGGCAGCAGCACCAGCGCCAGCAGGGTGATCTGCCAGGAGATGCTCAGCATCACGGCGAGGGTCAGCAGCAGGGTCACGGTGTTGGCGACCACGCCCGACAGGGTGTTGCTGAACGCCCGCTGGGCGCCGATGACGTCGTTGTTGAGGCGGCTGACGAGGGCGCCGGTCCGGGTCCGCGTGAAGAAGGCCACCGGCATCCGCTGCACGTGGTCGAAGACCGCCGTCCGCAGATCCAGGATCAGCCCCTCGCCGAGGGTGGCGGAGAGCCGGCGGGCCAGCAGTCCCAGCCCCGCCTCCGCGACCGCGATCAGCGCGATGAGGAGGGCGAGCCGTGTCACCGTGGCGCCGTCCCGGCCGTCCACGATGGCGGTGACGACCCGGCTGGCGAGCACCGGCGTGGCCACCGCCAGCAGGGCCGTCACCACACTCAGCAGGAGGAAGAGAACGAGCCCGCGGCGGTGCGGGCGGGCGAACGCGGCCACGCGGCGCAGACCTGCCCGGGAGAGAGGGCGACGGTCCTGCTGGGCGTTGATCGCGCTGTGCAGCGAGGTCCAAGCGGTGACTTCCATGTCCATGACCCGAACGCTAGGACCTCAACCAAAGTAGAGGTCAAGGGTTCGGCTCCCCGACCCCTCGACCGGGGGACGGGGGCCATGGGACGGGCTGCCGGACAACTCCGTTGGACAGACGGCGATTACGAAGGCTCCTTTCGTTGTCGGTGCCCGGTGGCATCATCGGTCCATGACGCAGGGATCCGAGTCCGTCCGCTTCACCAAGGGCGCCACAGACACCGTGCTGCACCACTTCGAACGCTGGGCGCGCGACACACCCGAAGCACCCGCCCTCATCGCCGGTACGAAGAACCGGCTGTGCTACGCGGTGCTCGACGCCCGCGCCAACCGGCTGGCGCACCATCTGCTCGCCTGCGGCCTGCCGCCGGGCGGTCTCGTCGCCATCGGCACCGCCCAGCCCGCCGAACTCGTCGTCGGCATCCTCGCCGTCCTGAAGGCCGGCGGGGTCTACGCCGTCGTCGACGCCGAGACGCCCCGCACCGGCCGCCAACAGCTCGCCGCACTCAGGCCCTTGACCCCCTTCGCACTTCTCACCCACAAGCCCCACCAGGCCGCCCTCGACACCGCCGCGGGCCTGCGCGCGATCCTGACCGACGACGACGCCACCGAGATCGCCGCCCGGCCCGCCCACGCGCCCGACCTCACGGAGGCGGCCGACGGAGCCGCCAGGCCGGCCGGCGCGGCCGTCCTGTTCACGGCGAGCGCCGAACCGCGCCCCGTGCCCGTCGGCCACGCCCTGCTGCTCGCCGCCCACGAGGGCTGGACCGAGCTGGCCCGCCCGACCCCGCAGGACCGGCACCTCATCACCGCCCGGCCGGACGTCACCGCCTTCGCCGCCGGCTGGACCCGGGCCCTGTGCACGGGCGGTGTTCTCGTCCTGCCCCCGGGGCCCTCCTGGCCGTCCGCGTACCCGCAGCAGGTCCGCACGGCGGTCGACCTCCAGGAGGTCACCGTCGTGCACACGGATCCGGCCGGCATCGCCGCGCTCGTGGTCGACGGCCCCCGGCCCACCGCCGCGGACCGCAGGGGCGGCCCCCGGCCCCTGCGCTCGCTGCGGCTGGCCACCGTCACCGGCGACCGTCTGTTCCTCGACGAACTGGACGCTCTGCACACCCGGTTGCGCCCCGGCGTACGCATCCTCAACGTCTACGGCCTCACCGAGACCGCCGGAGTGGGCACCTGCTTCGAACTCCCGCAGCTGCCGGCCCCCGTCGGTGAACCGGAACGCCTCTCCCTGCTGGGTACCCCCTTCGCGGGATGCCAGGTCCGCCTGCGGGGCGGGGAGATACACCTCACCCCGCCCGGCGGCGGTGACGCGATACCCACCGGCGACCTCGGCGTACCCCGCCCCGACGGCCTGCTGGAGTACGCCGGCCGGATCCGGGACCGGATCCCCCTCCACGGAGGCTCCTTCGACCCCCACGCCGTCGAGGCGGCGATCCGCACCCATCCGGGCATCGGCGCGGCGATCGTCGCAGGCGTCGAGAAGGACGGGGAGCGCCGGCTCGTCGCCTACGTGTCCCCGCCGCCCGGCGACCCGGCCTGGGACGCCTCCGCGCCACTGCCCGAGATTCACGGCCTGCGCAACCACCTGGCCGGCGTCGTCCTCAAGGAGGTGTCCCCGACCGTCCTCATCCGGCTCCGCGCCCTGCCGCGCAACCGGGGCGGCCAGGAGGACCGCGCGGCCCTGCCACTGCCCACCCAGCCCGTCTCCGAGCGGCCCGCCGTCCACGGGAGCAAGTTCAGCCGGGCGTCCGCCGGCGTCGCGGACCCGGACGGCGGCCGAGTCGTCGCCGCCGGGTGCATGACCTTCGTCCTGGGCTTCCTCACCCTGCTGCTCACCCCCGTCCTGTGGCCCGGTTCCACCGACCTCTCCGTGGTGCCCCAGCCGTGGGCGGCCCTGTTCTTCCTCCTCTACGTGGCGGAGAGCCTGGCCTTCGGCGCGGGCCTCGCGTTCCTGTTCACCGGGTACCGCCTGATCGAACGCCGGGAACGCGGCCGGCCCCCGAGCCGTGTCCGGACCGTCCACCTCGCGGCGAGCTACCTGCTGCTGGCCTGGTGGCCGCAGGACAACGCCTACCGGCTGGCGGCCAAACAGGACTGGCCCCTCCAGGCCCTCCTCGTCTACGCCTTCAACATCCCGCTGATGATCGCGGGCCTCATCCTGGCCGTCCACGTGGCCCGCAAACCGGACTCGCCCTTCGACTTCGAGGACAGGCACTAGGCCCTCCCGGCCCGCACGCCACCGGCGGCGTGCGGGCCCCGTCCGGCTGCGGCAGCCTCAGGGAGCGGCCGGCCCCGACGGGTCGAACATCGCGCCCACGGCCGCCGCCTCGGAGCGGACCAGCGCCTCGGCCGCGTCCAGCGCCTCCAGGCTGCGCGCGGCCACCAGCACACCCAGCCAGGGCGCCGGATCGAAGGCGGCCGTCGGGATCGCGGGGACGAACACCGCACCGAGTTCCGCGCACCCGCGGGCCAGGTCCGCGCACAGTTCGTCCAGCTGCGCCTCGGGCAGCCGCGCCCCGAGCTCCACCCGGTCGGCGATCCGTACGAGGTGCCCCGCGCCCCGCAGCACGTCGAGCCGGGCCGCCACCATGAAGGCGATCGACGGTCCGGTCAGCCGCAGGTTCGTCTCGGTCGGCGCGAGCCGCCCCCCGGCGTCCACGACGAAGTCCACGTCGAACCAGCCCCGGTAGCCGGACGCCGCCAGCTCCCGGCCCACCGCCGCACCGAAGGCGAGCAGCGGCTTGTGCGCCCACTCCGGCACGGCGCCGGGGCCCACCGTCGCTCCGCGGTAGGCACCCGCCGTCACGTCCATCAGCGCCGCGCCGACCTCGTGGACCTCGCCGGCCGGGTCCACGAAACCGTCGTACGTCAGGTCGCGGGCCGCGCCCGGATCCGCCGGAGCTTCGACGTACTCCTCCACCAGCAGCGGCCCGCGCGGCAGCCGCCGCAGGACGGCGCGGGCGCCGCCCGCGGCCCGGACCTGCCCGGCGGTGACCACGGTCGTTCCCGAACCGCCGACACCGTGCTCCGATTTCACAACGGTGCTCTCGCCGTCCCGTGCCCGTGCCGCCAGCAGCCGGGCCGCCGCCCATCGGCCGCCTGCCCGTACCTGTGCCGGGAGCACGATCTGAGGATGCCCGCCGGCCGCCAGGATCCGCTCGAACAAGCCGTGCGCCGCGGCCTTCGACTCGTAGCGCAGCTCCCCGGACCGCCACGGCCGCCCCGCGAGCAGCCCGAACGGCCGCGTGAGCCCCCACGGTACGAGCGGCTCCCCGGCCCCGGTCAGCCGCGCGGCCAGCGCCGGCCGGGCCCGTACGGCCTCGACCAGCCCGGGCCCGTGTTCCACCAGGCCGTCGTACACCTCGACCCCGGTCCAGCCCAGCTGCCGGGAGACCAGCCCGGTCCAGCCGGCGGGCACCGCCCGGGGCAGTACCAGGGCGGACGGGTAGGGGCTGTAGAAGGCGGCCAGGCAGGAGTAGTGGTGTGCGGCGGACTGCCCGACGTCCAGGGAGGAGTCGCCGAACTGCGCGTTGAACTCCGCGACGTTGCCGACGTGCACGGCCCGCCCCCCGCCGGTCCAGGCCCGTGCCCAGTCGGCGAGCGGGGCCGGGGCCGCCTCGAACCGCACCAGGGTTCCCGCCTGCACCATCTGCCCCGTGGCCGTGGCCGTGGCCGTGGCCGGCGCCGCCTTCGCCGCCGTGGCCGGCACCGCGACCGCGCCCATCGCCCGGTAGAAGCCGGCCGCATGCGGATCCGAGTCGATGACCAGCCTGCGCACGCCGTGTTCCACGGCCCGGCGCAGCACGTCCCGGTACAGGACCCGCCCCACGCCCCGCCCGATGGCGGAGGGTTCCACGAAGAGCAGCCCGAGCGTCGCCAGCGGGGCGCCGCCCTCCAGGGAGGCGAGCCCGAGGACCGTCCCCTCCGGATCCTCGGCCACCACGATCCGGCGCGCCGTCACCTCGTCCGGCCGGATCCGCAGTTCCGGAGCGCACGCCGCCAGGAAACCGGCGTCGTACCCCCAGTGCGCCTTGGACCGCATCACCAGCCCGGTCAGGGCCTCCGCCTCGGCCGCCCGCGCGGCCCTGACCTTTACCATTCGCTGACCTCCCCATGGTCTGCCGGAAGGCCGTGCGATAGATTCGGCCTTCCCACGGAACGTATTTTCCCACCACCGGAGACAGGCTTCTCAATGAGCGACATCATCAACGGACTTGGCCGCACCAGCGCCTACGGCGCCCTCGGCCTGGTCCTGCTGATCCTCGGCATCGTCCTCGTGGACGTGCTGACGCCCGGGAAGCTCCCGAAGCAGATCTGGGAGGAGCGCAACCGCAACGCGGCCCTCTTCCTCAGCTCCGCGCTCCTCGGTATCGGCGGCATCGTCTTCACCTCGATCTGGACCACCTACGACGACTTCGGCAAGGGCCTGGCGTCGACGGCGGCCTTCGGCCTCCTCGGCCTGGTCCTGATGGCGGTCGCCTTCCTCGTGCTCGACCTGGCGACCCCGGGCAAGCTCGGCGCCATAGTCGTCGACCCGGAGCCCCACCCCGCGGTCTGGGTCTCCGCCGCCTGCAACCTCGCCGTCGCCGCGATCGTCGCCGCCTCGATCGCCTGACGCGGGAGCACCCGTACGCGTGGAGAGCGCCGCTCCGTCAGGGGAGCGGCGCTCTCTGCGTGCCGGTCGGCCAGCCCTACGGACACCCCCTACGCCAAGCCCAGCGCGAACGCCCCGTAGCCCGCGGCGAGGAGTCCGGCCACCGTGCGGCCGACCGCGCGGCGCAGAGGGCTCGCCCGCCGGCCCTCGGCCGGAGGTGCCTCGAACCTCCGCGCGTACCGCGCGATCACCACCAGCAGCCCCGCGAACACCGGCATCCACCCCACCCGCGCCACGATCCAGCCCAGGCTGTCCGGCGCCGTCGTCAGCCCGGCCAGCCCACCCGCGAACGAAGCGGGCACGGCCGCGGCCAGCAGGGCCGTCTGGTGCCAGCACAGGATCGTCATCGCGCACAGGTTGATCACCACCACCGGGGCCCACAGGGCCGGCCGGGCCAGCAGCCGCGCCAGCCGGTCCCGCAGCAGGATCGCCGCGCCCGACTGCGCCGAGGCCAGCGCGAGCACCAGCAGCGACGGCGGATGGGAGTTCGTCCGCGCCGCACCCGGCACCCCCACCATCGACGCCGGATAGTGGAACACCGCCAGCAGCGCCGTGAACAGCAGCGCCCCGCCGGCCAGCAGCAGCCAGGCCCCGCGCCGGCCGATACGCCGCTCGCCCCAGGACACCCCCAACTGGTACGCGAACAGCCAGCCCGGCAGGATGTTCAGCAGCGACAGCCAGGACGGTACGGACTGCGCGAGCGGCCCGTACCGCAGGAGGTCCACCACCGCGACCGAGGCGAGCAGCGGGGCCGCCGCCCAGCCGCCGAGCCGGCGCGCGGCCCGTACGCAGTACGGGGTCAGCGCGGTGACCGCCACGTACACCCCGACGAACCACAGAGGCTGGACGACCAGCTTCGCGCCGGTCCGCAGCGAGGCCTCCGGCACCCCGGCCGCGTACAGCACGGGCGCGGCCAGCGCCCACACCACCGTCACTCCCAGCACGGGCCGCCCCAGACGTACGATCCGGCCCTTCATCCAGGTGCCGGCCGACCCGGGGCGGCGCCGGTAGGAGAGCGCCGAGGCGTAGCCGCCGACGAGGAAGAAGATGCCCAGCATCTGGAGAACCCAGCTGACCGGTGCCAGCCCGCCGAAGGCCGACAGGGGGCTGGCGTTGTGCAGACCGCCGTCCGCGTCGAGCGTGAAGCCGCCGAGCAGCCAGTGGCCGGTGGGCACGGCCAGCAGAGCCAGGGCGCGCAGCCCGTCGACCGCCCGGTCACGGTGGCCGGGGGTCCGCCGCTCGATCCGTTCGGCGGCCTTCCGCAGCGGCGCCAGGACGGTGGAGGCGCTCATCGGGCCTCTCCCTTCGCGATCAGGGCGAACGCCGCGAGGGACTGCGTGCCGGGTGTGAAGTAGCCCGTGTGGCCACGTACGTCGGTGGCGGGCACCCGGCGGGCACCGAAGGCCGCGGAGGTGGGGTCGGCGCCGTGGCCGATCCCGGCGAAGCGGACGTTCGGGACGTCGGCGATCCAGTCCGAGGGGCCCCGGGCCGCCCAGACGCGTGCGCCGGTGCGCAGGGCGTCGGCGGTGTCCGCCCGCATGCCGGGAGACCCGAAGGCCACGATGTCCGCGGCGTCGGTGTGCCGGGCCGCCAGTCCGCAGACCACCGAGCCGTAGCTGTGGCAGAACAGCACGGGGTCGGGTGCGCCGACCGCGTCGAGACCGGCGGTGAAGCGGGCCAGCCGCGAGGCCCCGGCGGCGGCAAGCCGCCCGTCGGCCGCGTCGAGGCCCACGCCGACCGGGGTGGTGTACCCGGTCCACGCGATGACGGCCACCGAAGCGTCGGCTACCGAAGCGTCGGCCACCGAAGCGTCGGCCACCGAAACGCCGGTCGCCGATGCTCCGGCCGCCGTGCCGCCGGTCGCCGTGCGCAGGGCCCGGGCCATACCGGCCGGGCCGGTGTGCGGGCTGTGCCGGGCGTTGTGGGACGTGGCGTCGTTGTCGGAGCCGGGCACGATCACCGAGACGTGCGCGGCGTGCTCCAGGTCCCCGAAGACCTCGGCCACCTGGCCCCGGCCGCGCGGGTCGAAGGCCAGGATCCGCCGGTCCGCAGCGGCCAGGGGCGCGTACCGTGCCTCACCCGTGGCGGCGACGGCGAGCCGGTTGGCCTCGTACCGCAGGGGGAGCGGCGCCCCGTCGAGATTGCCCACCACCAGCGGGTGGGCCCGTACGAGTGCGGAGCGCGCCGCACCGTCCAGCCCGGCGAAGAACCGCGCCACCTCGTACGCCGTCGCCGTCGCCGGATCAGGCAGCGCCCGGCCGTACGCCGTGTCGGCCCGCCAGGCGGCGGTACCCGGCGGCGGCCCGGTGACGGCCGACTGGCTTTCGCCCGAGGCCCATCCGGCCGTCCCCCCGACGACGGTCACCGCCAGCGCGGCCATGACCAGCGTCCTTCCGAAGCGGCGCATTCCCCTTCTCCTCTCCTCGTGACGAGGGGGAAGGTAGGAAGAGGGCACCACCGCGTGCGTCGGACCGTGGAGCCAAGTCGTAGGTCATACCCCGGTAGGGGGTGGAGGAGACGGCCCGGCGTGAAGGGGGCGCCGCCGACGGGCAGACAGCGCGGGGCACTTGCTGGCATGGCCGTCGGACGGCGGCGACGGACCGCGCCACGACGAGGACGCCGAGGCGTACGTCCGCGTCACCCTGGAGACCGGCGCCGGGACCCGGCCCGACCGCGGGGGCGCTGTTCGGCGGCGGCCCGGCCGGCGGGCTCAGGTCGAGTCGCCCGGGCGTACCAGGCCCGCCTCGTAGGCGAAGACCACGGCCTGGGCCCGGTCCCGCAGGTCGAGCTTGGCCAGCACCCGCCCGATGTGCGTTTTCACCGTCTGCTCCGCCAGCACCAGGTGACCGGCGATCTCCTGGTTCGACAGACCCCGCGCGATCAGCTCCAACACCTCGGTCTCGCGCGGCGTCAGGCCGTTCAGCCGGAGCGCCGGGTCCTTGCGCGGCGCCGGCCGCTGCTGGACGAAGTCCGCGATCAGCCGCCGCGTCACCGACGGCGCGAGCAGCGCCTCGCCCGAGGCGACGACCCTGACCGCCGCGATCAGGTCGGCCGGCGGGGCGTCCTTGAGCAGGAAGCCGGAGGCCCCGGCGCGCAGCGCCTCGTACACGTAGTCGTCGATGTCGAAGGTGGTCAGCATCAGCACCCTCGGCCGGTGCACCACCCCGGGCGGCGGGCCGAGGATCTCCCGGGCCGCCGTCAGGCCGTCCATCTCCGGCATGCGTACGTCCATCAGCACCACGTCGGGGTGTGTGGAGCGGGACACCTGCACCCCCTGGCGCCCGTCGGGGGCTTCGCCCACCACGTCGATGTCGGCCTGCGCCGACAGCAGCGCCGCGAACCCCGCCCGCACCATGGCCTGGTCGTCGACGATGACCACGCGGATGGTCAACTGCGCTCCTCGTTCGTGTCGTTGGTGCCGTCCCCGTCGGCGGTCCCGGCACCGGCGTGCAACGGCAGGCGCGCGGCGACCCGGAAACCCCCGTCGGGCAGCGGCCCGGTGTCCAGGGTCCCGCCGGTCAACCGTACGCGCTCCCGCATCCCCACGAGACCGTGCCCCGTGCCCGGACCGTCCGGCTCCACCACCGCGTCCCGGGCCGCCGGACCGTTGACGACGAGTACGAGGACCTCGTCGTCGTCCACGGTGACCGACACCCGGGTGGGTGCGCCCGGCGCGTGCCGCACCACGTTGGCGAGGGCCTCCTGCACGATCCGGTACGCCGACAGGTCCACCGCGGGCGGCGCGGCCCGCGCCGCGCCGGCCGCCAGCGACAGCTCCACCGGCTGGCCGGCCCGTACGGTTGCCTCCACCAGCTGCTGCAGCCGGCCGATCCCCGGCTGCGGAGCCCGCTCGCCGTCGGCCCCGCCGCCCGTGTCGGCCGCGCCCGCGCCGCCGGCCCCGTCCGGGGCCCGCAGCACGGTCAGCAGCCGCCGCATCTCGCCGAGGGACTCCCGCGCACTCGCCGCGATCGCCGCGAACTCCTCCCGCACCGGCTCCGGCATCCCCGGCAGCCGGTAGGGCGCCGAATCGGCCTGCACGGTGATCACCGACATGTGGTGGGCCACCACGTCGTGCAACTCGCGTGCGATCCGGGCGCGTTCCTCCAGCAGGGTGCGCCGCGACCGCTCGGCCTCGCTGATGCTCTCCTGCTCGGCGATCCGCTGGCGCGCGTCGCCCAGACCGCGCAGCGCGCCCGTCAGGGCCAGCACGACGCCTCCGAGTACGAAGAGCAGCGCGGCGGTGTTCATGGTGTCCGCGGGCTGGGAGAAGCCGAGGACCGCACCGAGCACACCGGTCACCAGCCACACCCCGACCAGGGTCCGGATGGACTCGCGCAGACCGAGGCAGGCCATCAGTACCAGGTAGCCGATGACGGCCATGGGCGTCCACGGCCAGGAGTGTCCGGCGACCTTGTCGGCCTGGGTCAGCAGGGCCGCACCGAGGGTGTCCGCGACCAGGACGAGGAGCCAGGCCGGCAGCGGCCGGGTCACCGCGAGGAGCAGGGGAACCGTCTGCGCCACCCCGAGCGCGCCCGCCCAACCGCCGTCCATCCCGTAGTCGTCGGCCAGCACGACGATCGTCGTCGGCAGCAGCGAGACCACGACGATGCCGACCAGGACGTACGGAAGTGCCCGCTGCCAGGCCTTGGGAGCCTGCGCGAACAGCGGCTGCGCCGCACCGGCCGGGGTACGCAGGGCCGCGGCGAGCTGCGCCGGGGCGCCGGGCTCCCGGGCCGAGGCCGCAGGGGCAAGGGCCCCTGGCCCGGTCCCGCCGCCGGGCCGCCTGGCCGGTCGCCTGCCGAGTCTCCTGCCGGTCCGTTCGCGGGCTTGGTCGCTCATGATCGCCCCAGCCTATGCTCCGCCAGGCCCGGAAGGGCGCGGGGGTAGGCTGCTGCCCGGCAGTCGATCACGGGGGAGATGTTCGCATGGGCGGGGCGGCCGCGCTGGAGAAGCTCGTCCCGGTGCTGCTGGCCTTCGGCGGAGGTGTCCTCCTCGCGCGCCGCAAGGTCGTTCCGGCCGAGGCATCCAAGGTCTTCTCCGACTACGCCTTCCTCTTCGCCATGCCCTGCTACCTCTTCGGCAACATCTACGCCAGCGACCTCGCCGCCCTGTTCAACTGGCGGGCGATAGGCGGGTACGCGGCAGCCGCGGCGGTCGCCGTGGCGGTCGTGGCCCTGGCTGCGGTAGCCCGCGGCCGGCGCGAGCCCCGCGCCGTGGCACTGCGGGTGATGGCCGGAGTCCAGGTGAACACCGCCTACTTCGCCGTCCCCGTGTTCATCACCGTCTTCGGGACGGCCGCGCCGATCTTCCCGATCCTGCTCTTCCAGGTCTGCGTACTGTCCCTCGTCGTCATCGCCCTCATGGAACTGGGCCGCGCGGGCCCCGCCGAGGGCGGCCCGGGCCATCGCCTGTCCCGGGCCGTCGGGGCCTCGCTCGCCACCCCGCTGGTCCTCGCCTGCAACGCGGGGATCCTGCTCAACCTGCTGTCGGTGCGGGTCCCCGCCGTGGCCCTGGACGGAGCCGCCTTCGTCGGCAACAGCGCCTCGCCGGTCGCCCTGTTCGCCCTCGGCCTCCACCTCGGCGGCGCCGGCCTCCACCTGCGGGGCACGACGCGTGAGGAGTTGGCCCTGATCGGGTTCAAGTGCCTGGCGTTCCCGCTGCTGGCGTGGGCGGTGTGCGGGCTGCTGTTCGGGGTGCGGGGCGACTGGCTGGCGTACCTGGTCCTGATCGCGGCGATGCCGACCCCGCAGAACCTGTTCATCTTCGCCCAGCGCTACGACGTGGGCGTGGCCCTCTCCGCCTCGGTCGTGATCAAGACCTCGCTCGTGTCGCTGGTGCTGCTGCCCTTCTGGCTCCAGACGGTCGCCGCCTGAGCCCCCGCCTCCCGCCCGGCCGCGGTGTCGGCGTCTCGCGCCGCCGCGTACGCCGGCCCGTACGCCCGGCTGAGCTGCCGTACGGAACTCGCCCACGACAGGAGCCCAGCGGCGGCACGGCGAGCCGGCGGCAGCGGGTTCGTACCCCCGGGCGGGACCGGCTCGTTGCACCGGTATGGAACTGCCGACCATCGCGGCGCCGGGCGTCGGGGAACACGCCGATGCCGTGGCCGATGCCGCCTGCCACCTCTACGACACCGTCGCGCCCTGGGGGCCCGGGGCGCCGGGCGGGTGGAGCCGGACCGCGGCCGAGGACGCCGCCGAGGCGATCGAGACCACCGCCTGCGCCCTCGCCTCCGTCGCCCCGGGCGCCGAGGTGGTCCTCGCGCCCGTCCACGCGGCCCTGGCCGACCTGCGCCGCCGGCTCGGCCTCCCGCCCGCCGAACTGCTGGCCGGCGACGGGCTCCCGGCGGTCCCGCGCACGGTCGGCAACCCGCGCCGGACCCGGTGGGTGCGGGCCCGGGCCGTCACGGCGCCTTCGCCCCGGCAACCGCCTTCTCGTACAACTTCCTGATGTCCGTGCCGAAGTAGGAGCTGTAGGAGACGTCGGACTTGTCCCCGCCCGTCTTCCAGCCGCCGATCACGCCGACCACGTCGCCGGTCCCGGTGCGGCCGTCGAGCCGCAGCAGGAAGGGCCCGCCGCTGGTGCCGCCCGGGTATCCGGTGCAGGCGATGCGCAGGAACGAGCCCGGGATCCGGGCGTCGGTGCTGGTGTACTTCGTCGTCCGGTTGACGCACAGGCGCGGCCGGGCGGCGGTGGACGGGTGCCCGATCAGCGTGGCCCGGGCGTGCGCGTAACCGGCGCCCGTGACCAGTCGGTTGCCGCCGACCACGTCCTGCACCCGCTGCCCCTTCGCGCCGGGGCCCACCTGGGCGAAGGCCACGTCGAGGGCGGCCGCGCGGTTGACGCCCTGGGTGCGGTAGCGCTGGTCGATCCAGATCTTGGAGCGTCCGGCCGCCGTGCGCACCACCGGGAACATACCGAACGGCCGCGGTTTGGCCCGCGTGTACTGCGGTACGAAGGCCACCTGCCGGGTGTCGGCGCCGAGCAGGCAGTGCGCGGCGCTGATGACGAGGTTGCGGCCGGGGGAGGCGACCACGCTCGCGGTGCAGAAGTAGGATCCGCTGCCCTTGACGAGGAACATCCGGCCGACGACCGGGAGACCGCCGAAGTCCTGCCCGACGCCGGGGCCTGCGGCCGGGATCCGGGGGAGGGCCGGACGTACGGGCGCGGGCGCCGGAAGGATGCTCGGTGCCGGTGCCGGTGCCGGTGCCGGTGCCGGTTCCGGTTCCGGTTCCGGTGCCGATGTCTCCGTCGGAGTCGGAGCGGGCTCGGGCGTGGGCACGGCGGGGGTCGCGGGGGCCGTGGGGGACGGGGACGGCAGCGCCACCGGGAACGGTTGCAGCGGCCCGACCGGCGGGATCCGCACCGGGCCGGCGGGGGGCTGCGGTGCCACGCCCGGAACCGGGGGAACGGGCGGCAGGGGCCGGGCCGATGCCATCCGCTCGGGCGTCCAGTAGGACTCCGCCTCGTGCGCGCCCCAGCGGCCCACGGCCGCCGGAGCGGCCGCGGCGCTCCCCGCCCCGGCCGCGGGCAGCGGCCCCGCGGACACCAGCAGGGCGGCCGCCGCCGCGGCCACCGTCAACGTACGTCGCATGCCGGACACTCCCTAAACGGCCTGGGGGAAACGGAAGAGCCGGTCCGGATCGTGGCTGCGCCGGACCTCCTCCAGCCGGGCGAGGTTCGGGCCGTAGTAGGCCTCGCGCCAGCCGCTGAGCTTCGGGTCGGTGTAGTTCTGGTACGCCCGGCCGCTCGCCCACGGGCGCAGGTCCCGCCACAGCCCGTCGAGCCAGGCCTCGTGCCGGGCCACGTCGGCGGCCGCCGCGGTTTCGGGCCAGTAGACGAGGTACTGGGCCAGGAAGGCGCTGTCCCGGTGCGCGAAGGCGGTGTCGCCGACCGGGACCCGGTTCACGGCGCCGCCGCAGACCCCGTCGAACTGCACCACGGCCAGGCCGCCCCGCGGAGCGTCGGTCCCGTAGCGACGGACGGCGTCCAGGACCGTGCCGATCGCCGTGTCCGGCAGCCCCGAGCCGGCCCAGAAGTCGGAGCGGGCGGCGTAGGAGTCCCTCCCGAGCCGGCCCCGCGGGTCCCGGCCGGGCAGCGCGCCCGGCAGCCGGCACTCCGCGGCGCTCAGGTCCAGGCACCCCGACATGGCCCGCACCGTGTCCCCGTGGCTGCGTACGACGATCCAACTGTCCCGCGGCGCCGCGCCGACCAGGTCGGACAGCCGCGTCAACTCCCGTTCCAGCTCCTGGCGTCCGTCCAGGCACACCACCCGGACCGAGGGCACCGCGGCGGCCGCCGCCCCCGGCCCGGATCCCGAGCCGGCCTCGACCGTGAACTCGACCTGGCTCCAGAACGGGTCCGGCAGGCCGGCCAGCCAGCGCTGCCAGCCGCGCAGGACGCCCGCGGATCCGGCGTCCGGCCAGTGGAGTTCGGCGAAGGCGCAGTCGCCGACCGGGTGGGTGCGGAAGCGGAATTCGGTGACCACACCGAAGTTGCCGCCGCCACCCCCGCGCAGCGCCCAGAAGAGATCCGGATCCCGGTCGGCCGAGACCTCCCGGACGGTCCCGTCGGCGGTGACGACCCGCGCCCCGGTGAGCCGGTCCGCGGTGGTGCCGTACGCCCGCGAGGCCAGGCCGAGCCCGCCGCCGAGGGTGAGCCCGGCGATGCCGACGGAGGGGCACAGCCCGGTCGGGACGGACAGGCCCCGCCCGGCGAGGGCCGTGTGCACGTCACCGAGCCGGGCGCCCGCCCCGATCCGTACACCGTCCCCCTCGACCGCCACCGCCGCCATGGCTCCGGCGTCGACGACCAGGGCGCCGGTCCGGGTGGACCAGCCGGCGTAGCTGTGCCCGCCGCCGCGCGGCACCACCGGTACGGCCGCGCGGCGGGCGAAGTCCAGGCAGACGGAGACGTCCCCCGCGTGCGCGGGATAGGCGACCGCGGCCGGCGCGACGGCGTCGTAGCGGGGCTGGAACAGCCGCCGCGCCTCCGGGTAGTCGCGGTCCCCGGGAAGCACCAGCCGCCCGTCGATCCCGCGGGCCAGCGCGCCGTAGTCCGGGCTCCCGGCCGCCGCGCCGACGGTGGCGAGGACGGCCGCGGCCGCACCGCCGAGGACCTGGCGCCGATGGAGGCTCATACCTCCTTCCTGCCACCGTCCGCCTGGATCCCCGTGCAGGCGGGTCCCACGCACACCGCGCTGCCCCCCGAACGGCTCATCGCCAGAACGCTTCGACTGGTCACGTCTGCGGACCGGTTCGGCGGGCGGATCCGGCGCTCGGCGAGCACCCTTCGCGTCGCGGACCGCCGCCGTACGCTGCCCCCATGAGCCTCGTGGACCGCACCGCGCACGCGGAAGAGGCCAACGCCGACCCGTACCCCTTCTACGAGGCCCTGCGCGCCGCCGGCCCCGTCCACCGGCCGGTGCTCGGCGGCGCCACGCGCACGGCCGGTCGTCGGCCACCGGGCCTCGGGCCCGGGCCCCGGCCCGGTGCGCGCGGCGGGTCCAGTGCGTCGAGCGGGCGGCCGAGATGCAGCGGAAGGTTCCCCATGGCCCTCGTTCTCGGCCAGGCAGGGGCCGGTCGGCCCCCGGCCGGTGATCCGCGTGCCGCTCGGGGGCAGGGGGCGGGGATGGCCCTGTCAGCCCTTGCGGGCCAGCAGGAAGCCCTGCGGGGCGTTCTCCCGGGAGGTCGGTTCGCGGTGCAGCCGGGCCACCTCGGCCAGTCCGGCTCCGGCCAGCAGTGCGGCGACCCGGTCGGGCGGCATCCGGTACACGTCGAGGCCGACGGGGTGCCCGTACGCGTGCTCCAGCCGGATCCGCCCGTCGCCCTCCTCGAAGGCGATCAGGGCATGCCCGCCCGGCGCCAGCACGCGGGCGAACTCCGCGAACACCGCGGGCAGTTCCGCGGGCGGCGTGTGCAGGGTGGAGTACCAGGCGAGGGCCCCGCCCAGCACCCCGTCGGCCACGTCCAGCGCGGCCATCGACCCCACCTCGAAGCGCAGCCCCGGATACGTCCGGCGGGCCACCGCCACCATCGCGGGGGAGAGGTCCACACCGAAGGCCCGTACGCCCAGGGCGTTCAGATGAGCCGTCACCCGGCCCGGACCGCAGCCCAGGTCGGCGACGGCTCTGCCGGTGCCGCCCCCCTCCTCCCCGCGCACGCATTCGGCGAAGGCGGCCAGCATGGCCCGGTCCAGCGGCTTCCCGGCCAGTTCCGTGCCCAGCAGCCGCGCGTAGTCGACGGCGACGGCGTCGTAGGACGCCTGGACGGAGTGCAGGTACGAGGAAGCTGTCATGCCCCTGAACAGTAGCCCGCCCGGCGCCGCGGATCATCCTCCAATCAGCGGATTGGGCAGTTCCGCCCACTGGTCTCCGGCGGCCCCCGGGTTCAGCCGCATGAGGGTGAGCGCCTTCGTCGGCAGCCGGCCCGTCAGCAGCGCCGCGGTGTCGGCCGTGGCCGGCAGGACGTTCGCCTCCGCCAGCGCCTCTGCGAAGGCTGCGGCCGAGCCCGCGGTGGCACCGAGCGCACCCGTCAGCAGGGAACCGAAGAGCTTGCGGCGCAGGACGGCCACATCGTCCGTGACCAGCCTGCCCGACAGCTGCGGCACCGGCAGCCCGTTCGCCCGCAGCCGGGCAGGGCTGATCCGGATGTCGGCCAGGTCGCGGTAGACCAGCCGGAGGGGTTCGCCGTCGGGGGAGAGGACGACGAGGAGGTTCTGCCCGTGGGCCTCCAGGGCCACCCCCAGTTCCAGCACCCGCAGGCACACCGACAGCGCGAGGCGGGCGAACCGCGCCCGCCAGGCCGCCGAACGGGCCGGCGGGTAGGAGGCGAGGGCCGCCACCGGCAGCACCCGCTCACCGGCGGCCGCGTCCGCGTACGCCTCCGGCGGTTCGCGCAGCACCGCCGCCAGGTCCGGGCTGTGCGCGGTGGCCGCACCGAGGGTCCGGGTGATGTGCAGCCGCCCGTCGAGCCGCTCGGCCAGGCCCTGGGCGAAGGCGGACACGGCCGCCGCCGTCTCGATGGAGTAGACCGAGATGTCCCGTACCGAGGAGGTCAGCCGGGCGCTCAGCGCGGTCTTCACGTGCGGGCCGCCGTCGGCGGGCGCCAGTGTGCGCAGGGCCATCAGCGGATGCGCCGCGAAACCGGCCCGCACCTGCTCGTGCTTCAGCACGTGCGCCGCCTGCCACGGGTGCACGGGGAGCAGAATCCGTCCGCCGCCGTCCCGTAGCCGCTCCGGCCAGTCCCCGGTGACCAGGCACTCCTCGGCCCGTACGGAGACCAGGCCCAGCTCCACCACCGGCCGGTGCTCGGGCGCGTACGCCAGCTGCTCGGCGACCGAGAAACCGGGCCGGGAGCGGCAGTTGGGATGGTAGGGATGGCCGTCGACCACCCGCTGCTCCCACTCCCAGGTGGCCCGCGCCGTAGGGTCCTCGGCGGCGGGCGGCTGCCCGGCGCGCGAGAGCGCGAGGGAGGTCGTACTGGCGTCCAGTTCGGCGGCGAACTCCTCCCCGTGCGGCACCCCGAGCGCCCTGACGAGCTGCCCGGCCCGATGGTGGGACCTGCCGTCGAGCAGCAGCTCGTCCACGTACGGCCGGGTCGCGTACGGGTCGGGCAGCGGGCCCTCCAGCCGGCGGCCGCCCGCCAGCAGCAGCGCCAGGCCGTCCGGCGCCGCCTCCCGGCCCGCGACCCACGGCAGGGGCTCGAAGGCCAGGGCCCGCCACAACCGGGTGAGCACGGCCGCCCGGGCGCCGCTCAGCGCGGCGGCGTACGGGGCCCCGAGTGCGGGCCGTACGGTGGCCAGTTCGGCGGCGACGGCTTCTTCGGCCGCGGAGGAGGGAATGGGCATGCTGGGCTCCGCCTTCGGAATGTCGCTTCACGGGATGATCAAGTAATCATTGCGGATATCGACGATCATGGCCGGTGGCTCCGCTTCGCGGGCCGCCGGCCCACCGGATGGACCGAATGGAACCAGTGGACCTCAACGCCGCCGCCGACGAGTACGCCGCCGCCCCGCTGCTGAACTGCCTGCTCCGGGAGGCGGCCGAGCCCACCGGGCCGGCCGGGCCCGGGTCCGCCGGAGCGGCCGTGCACCGGCTGCGGGGCAGCGGGCGGCTGCTCCGTGTGCGCGGCGGCCGCCGTCCCGTACACCCCGAACTGCGGACGGAGCACGGCTGGCACCCCCTCAGCCACACCGAACTGGTCAAACTCGTCTCCGACGAACTCCGCCGGTTCACCGGTGTCACCAACGACGAACTCCCGGTCGAGATCACCGACAGCCGTGACGCGCTCCTCGCGCTGCTGGCCGCCCGAGCCGCCGCCGAGCCCCCGGCGGACCCGTACGTGCTCTCCGAGCAGTCCCTGGTGACGGGCCACCCGCACCACCCCGCCCCCAAGGCCCGCGGCGGGGCGCCGGCCGGGAGCTGGCTGCCGTACGCGCCCGAGGCGCACGCCCGGTTCCCGCTGGTCTTCCTGGGGCTGCGCGAGGACCAGTGCGTCGAGGAGGGCGCAGGCGCCGCCTCGGAGGCCGTCGACTCCCTCGCCGAACTCCTCGACGGACCGTCCGCCCCCGCCGGCTACCGGCTGCTGCCCGCCCACCCCTGGCAGCTCGCCCTGGTGGACGACCGGCCGGCGGTGCGCGAGGCGTTCGCCGACGGGCGGCTGCTGCGGCTCGGCGAGAGCCGCCGCCCGGCCTGGCCCACCGCGTCCATCCGGACCCTGCACGTCCCGGATCCCGCGGCCGACCTCTTCGTGAAGTTCAGCCTCGACGTGCGGATCACCAACGACGTGCGCCGGCTGTGGCGGCACGACCTGCTGAAGCTGCGCCGCACCGACGCGGCCGTCGAAGCCGGTTTCGCCGCACTGCGCCGGACCGGCTCGGAGGCGGCCTGGCTCGCCGACCGCGGCTACCGCACCGCAGCCTTCGCCTTCGAGGAGCTGGCCGTCCTGGTCCGTGACGGCCTGCGCACCCACACGCTGCCCGGGGCCACGCCGCTGCTGGCCGCCGCGCTCGCCGAGGGCCATGCCGGGAGCCCGCCGGCCGGCGCCGCCGACCCCGCCGCCTGGTGGCGGGCGTACCTGCGCCAGGTCGTGCCGCCGGTGCTCGACCTCTTCGCCCGGCACGGCGTCGTACTGGAGGCCCACCTGCAGAACACCCTGGTCGCGGTCGACGCGTCGGGCATGCCCGTACAGGCCCTCTTCCGGGACGCGGAGGGGGTCAAGCTCCTGCCGGACCTGCCGCGGGCGGACGCCTGGGAGCGCCTGGTGTACTGCCTGGTGGTCAACAACCTGTCGGAGATCGCGGGCGCGCTGGCCGATCGGTATCCGGACATCTCGCCGCTCCTCTGGCCTGCCGTGCGGGAGGAGTTGCTGCGCTACGACGCCCTGCGCGGGCTCCCCGAGATCGCCGGGCTCCTCGCCGCACCGGCCCTGCCCGCGAAGACCAACCTGCTGCTGCGCTGGACGCGGGCCGACGGCGCGGACGCCCGCTACCGCCCCCTGCCGAATCCGCTGCGCGAGTAGGGGGGACCGCACCCCGTCCGGGGCGGGGGTTGGGAACCGGCCAAGGCGGGCGGGGGTACCACGACCCCCTCTCACCCAAAGGTATAGACCAATGCTAGGTTGGTCGGGCACTGCGCAGCCCTTGACCACCCGTCAGAGGAGAAGTCATGCCCTCCCCTTCGCGGGGCGGCGGCCCGGCCGCCATGCCCAAGTACCAGCGAATCGCCGCAGCGCTGCGCCGCGATCTCGACCGCGCCGCGCGCACCCCCGGCGGAAGACTGCCCTCCGAACGCAGCCTGGCCGCCCGGTACCAGGTCAACCGGCAGACCATCAGGGCCGCCCTCCAGCACCTGCGCGAGGACGGCCTCGTCGTGACCGGGCGCCGCGGCTCCCGCCCCGCCGTCTCGGCCGAGGTCGTCCCCGCCGCGGCCGATCCCGTGGCCTTCGCACCCGCGTCCCCCGCGCCCGCCCACAGCCGGAGCTGGGTGACGGTGGTCACCGTCCCGCCGTCACTCGCCGTGCTGCTCGGCATGGCGGGCGGGGACCGCACCCTGGTCCACCACCACCGCGAGCAGGACCGGACGGGGGAGACCCTCCGGCACTCCGTCACCTACTTCAGCCCGGACGCCGTCGCACGCAGCCCCGAGCTGGCCGCCTGCCGCGCCCGCGCCGGGCACGTCCGCGACCAGGACCTGGCCTCGCTGAGGGGCTGGCTGGAGAGGGCCGCCGCGGGCGGCCGGGTCGCCGAGACCATCACCATGACCCGCACCAGCCACCCGCCGGCATCGGTCCCGTCCTCCGCCCCCGCCTGCGGGCTCACCGTGCGCCGCACCGTGCACACCCCGTCCGGCCTGCTCCTGGCCGTGACCGACCTGGCCTTTCCCACCTGGGACCACCTGACGTTCCATCGTGACCGCCGTCACCCCGCCACCGCCGACTTCCAGGTCGCCAGGGGATGTCCGGCGGATCAAGCCGGGCGCTGAACACCGGACATCCCCTGGGGACTGTCCGAACCGGCCCCGCTCACCCCGCACGTGAGGTGGATCACGCGGGCGTTTGCCGAAGTGAATGCCGGGCATCGGCGCAGCGGGAGCGGAGCCTCGCCCCCCGGTGCATCGCACCGGGGGGCGAGGCGCATGCGGGCGGATCCCGCCCCGCTCCACGGCCGCGCCGGACCGATCCGCGCGAGCCGTACCCGGAAGGAGCCGGTGGTCACCGCGCTGCGGTCGCCGCACTGGGCGTCCTCCTCGTACGAGCTGACCAAGCTGGAGCACCGCAAGGGCGTCTGGGGCAAGGGCGACGGCATCCACACCCTCGCCCGCGAGGGCTTCGCCGCCGACGAGCCCGAAGTCGCCGCCTGGCTGCGCTCCTTCAAGCTCACCGAGGAGCCGCTCACCGGTCTCAAGGCGCAGATCCAGCAGACCGGCAAGGGCGAGGAGCAGCAGGCCGTCCGCGCCTGGCTCCAGGACCACCCCGAGGCCGCCGCGCTGTCCTGACACCCGGCGCCACCGAAAGCGCAGCAGGCGCCGGTGCACGCGGATCCCGTACGGGAACCGCGCGCCCGGCGCCTGTGCGCGTCGTGTACGGGTCGGGCTCAGGGCACCAGGACGCGCTCCGGTGCCTCCGCGCCGGGGCCGGGTCGCGGCGCCGCCGGCCGGGGCCGAGCCGGCCACCACAGGGACCGGCCCAGCAGCACCGCGCACGCCGGTACCAGGACGATCGACAGGACGAACGCGGAGAGCAGGATCCCGAGCCCGGTCGCGAAGCCGATCTGCTGTGTGGCCGCGACCGGGTTGACCGCGAGGCTGCCGAAGGAGGCGGCCAGCACCAGCCCGGCCGTCGCCACGGCCGGCGCGGTGTGCCGTACCGCCCGCGCCACCGCGTCCCGCTCGGAACCGGGCCGATCCATCTCCTCCCGGATCCGGTCGGTCACCAGGATGTTGTAGTCGGTGCCCAGGGCGACCACGAACAGGAACAGCACCAGCGGCAGCGTGAACGCCACGCCCGGCTGGTCCAGCCCGTGCTGGAAGACGAGCGTCGCGGCACCCAGCGTCGCGGCGAAGCCCAGCCCCACCGCCAGCATCAGGATCAGCGGGGCGAGCAGGCTCCGCAGCAGCAGGAAGAGGATGAGCGCGATCAGGATCGCCGCGACCGGGAACACCAGCCGCAGGTCCGCGTCCACGGCCGTCGAGACGTCGGCGAACACCGCGGCGGTGCCGCCCACATGGGCCTCGGTGCCGTCCGGCCGGTGCGTGGACACCGCGTCGCGGACCGCGCCGGATGCCAGGTCGCGGACCTCCTGGCCGTGCGGATCGGCGTTAGGGAACAGGTCGATGCGCGCCGCCAGGCGGTCCTCACTCAGCACCGTCGGCGCGACCTGCCCCACCCCCTCCACCCGGGAGAGCGTCCCGGACAGGGCCTCGACCCGGCCCGTGGTGAGCGGCGCGCCGTCCGACGCGGTGACGTAGACGCTGATCGGGTCCGACACGCCCGCCGGCATCGCCCGGGAGATCTCGGCCGCGGTGGACGCGGCGGCCGTCCGCTCGCCGTCCGCGCCGCCCGACCCGTAGTCCATCCGCATGCCGACCGTGCCGGCGGCGAGGGCCCCCAGCAGCACCACGGATGCGACGGCCGCCGTCAGGGGCCGCCTGACCAGCCAGGTGCCCAGCCGGCCGGCCGCGCCGCCGCGGGGCTCGCGCCGGTGGGCCCGCGAGGGCCAGAACATCTTGCGCCCGGTGACGGCGAGCAGAGCCGGCATGAAGGTGAGGCTGCCGAACAGCATCACCAGCACGGACACGGCGATGGCCGGACCGAGCACCCGGAACTGCCCGAAGGAGGCCACCCCGAGCGTGGCGAACGCCGCGACGATCGTCAGCGCGGCCGAGGTCACTGCCGTGCCCACGCGCCCCGAGACCTCGGCGGCCGCGGCACGCCCCGGCTGTTCGGGGCACCGGCGCAACTGCTCGCGGAAGCGGAACAGCAGGAAGAGGAAGTAGTCGATGCCGATGCCGACCAGGACCACGCTGATCAGCTGCGGGGTGGACGGGTCGAGCGTGACCCCGGTCAGCATCGCGACGCCGACCACCGTGCCCGTCGCGGCTCCGCCGATGACGGACACCACGATCAGCGGCAGCAGCGCGGCGAACACGCTGCGGAACACCAGCACGTGCAGCAGCACGATGACGCCGAGCATCACGATGCCGATCACCCGGGACCGGGTCTCCTCGGCGTCGACGCCGTCGACGGTGGACGCGAGCCCGCCGGTGTAACCGGTCCGGAACCCGGCCTCGGTGAACCCGGCCCGGGCGTGCTCGCGGAAGGCCCGGTAGGTGTCCTGCAGTCCGGGGTCCTGGGGGTTGCCCTGCAGTTCCACGGACAGCAGCCGGAAAGCACGGTCGGGGGCCGTCATGACCGGGGCGACCTTCGGGGTCTGCGAGTGGTCCCGGGCGAACGGCGTCTCCTCCTCGGGCTTCGGCATGGCCACCCGGTGGCGGCCCAGCTCCGCGGCCTCCTCGTCGATGCGGCGCTCGTCGGCGCCGCTCAGCGGCGCGCCGTCCGGCCGGGCCACCAGCACGGTCAGCGTGTTGGCGTCCGGTTTCACCCCGAACCGCTCCTCGGCGACCTTCAGGGCCGCCGCCGAGTCGTAGGTCGAAGGCAGGAAATCGCCGGCGTTGCTCTGGGTGGCTCGGAAGACGAGCGCCTGCCCCAGAATCGTCAGGGCCATGCCGAGCACGGCCCAAAGGGCGATCACCTTCCACGGATTCCTCGTCGAGAACCCGGTCAGGGCGCGGATCACGTGTCTCCTCAGGTCGGTGGGGCGGACCGGAGGTTCCCGGCCCGACTCCAGACCATCAGGCGGG
This sequence comes from Streptomyces sp. NPDC060232, assembly GCF_042726555.1. NCBI lineage: Bacteria > Bacillati > Actinomycetota > Actinomycetes > Kitasatosporales > Streptomycetaceae > Streptomyces > Streptomyces sp. NPDC060232. The sequence goes on from NZ_JBHXAG010000025.1 coordinate 29,471, forward strand.
GGCCGCGGAAACGTCGGCGTACGGGAGGAACCGCACCCCGGGAGCACGGTCCGGGCCACGGCCCCGACCAGGACCCTGGTCCTGGTCGGGAACCGGTCCACAGGACGGCGGCACGGGTCGGCCAGGCTGCCAGAATGGATCGAGAGGAACCGGCACGAACCGCCCCCGCACCGGAGGGGGGCAGGCCGGCGGGGGAGGACCGGCAAGGATGAACAACGGTGCGATGGCCAACGGTGCGATGGCCAACGGTGCGGTGGACAAGGGTGCGGTGGACAAGGGCGTGGCGGGGAAGGCCCCCGCCTGGCTGCGCTGGACGCGCAACGACGCACTGGTGGCCATCGGGGCCGCCGCCGTGGACCTGCTGGGCTTCTCGGTCGGCACCCAGTCCGAGGACATGCCCCTCACCCTCTCGGCCGTCTGCGCACTCGTGGCGGCCGGCATGTGCCTGCTCGCCCGCCGCAGCCGACCGGTCGCCGTGCTCGCGGCCGTGCTGCTCCTCGGGACCGTGCCCAATACGGTCATCCCGGATGTCTCACCGCACTTCCCGCTCGCTCTGGCCGTCGCCCTCTACTCGGTGGTCCGGTTCAGCCGGCCCGCCGTCGCCGCGGTGGCCGCCGCCCTGACCGTGCCGCTGGCCTCGGCGGGCCAGGGCGGCATGCTGGTCCCCTCCGGCAGGTCCCTCGTCGCCAACACGGCGGCCGCGGGCCTGGTCGCCGGCGCCGCCCTGGTCGTCAACCGCTGGCAACGGGAAGTCGCGGCCAACCACGCCCGCCAGGCCGAGCGGGCGGTCGCCGAAGAACGCCGCCGGATCGCCCGGGAACTCCACGACATCGTCGCCCACCACATCACCGCCATGCAGCTGATGGCCGGCGGCGCGCGCGCCAACCTGGCACACGACACCGAGGCGGCCCGCGAGGCCCTCGTCACCCTTGAGGCCTCGGGCCGCATCGCACTGCGTGAGATGCGCCAACTCCTCGACGTCCTGCGGGCCGGGGAGGAAGCGGACGAAGTGCCGCCGGCGCCCCAGCCCGGCACCGCGGACCTGGAGCGGATCGTCACCGAGTCACGGCTGGCCGGGACGCAGACGGAGTTCACCGTCGACGGCCCCGTCCGCCCGCTGCCGCCCAGCGTCGGCCTCACCCTCTTCCGCATCGTGCAGGAGGCGCTGACCAACACCCGCAAGCACGCGGGGGAGGCGCGCGCCCAGGTACGGCTGACGTACCACCCCGACGAGGTCTGCGTGGAAGTGTGCGACGACGGGGCCGGTGCGCCGCCACCGGTCGCCCGGCCCGCCGCGGGCACCGGGTACGGTCTGATCGGCATGCACGAACGCGTGGCCCTCCAGGGCGGAACCCTGAAGGCGGCCGCACGCGTCGACGGCGGCTTCCGGGTGGCGGCACGCCTCCCGGTCCCGGCGGGGCGGGGCGGCGAGGGAGGGGTACGACACCGATGATCCGTGTGCTCATAGCCGACGACCAGCCGCTGGTACGGCGGGGTCTCGCCCTGATCCTCGGCCCGGACCCGGAGTTCGAGGTGGTGGGCGAGGCCGAGGACGGCGCCCGCGCCGTCGCCCTCGCGGCCGAACTTCGGCCCGACGTGGTCGTCATGGACATCCGGATGCCCGTCCTCGACGGCGTCCAGGCCACCGCCGAGCTGGCGCGGACCCTCCCCGGCGTCCGCGTCCTGGCGCTCAGTACCTTCGACATGGACGACTACGTGGTCGCCGCCCTGCGCGCCGGAGCGTACGGCTTCCTCCCCAAGGACGTCTCCCCGGAGGAACTCGGGGCCGCGGTCCGCATCGTGCACGCAGGAGAAGCGGCCGTCGCACCCCGGCTGCTCACCCGGCTGCTCTCCGCCTACGTACGGACCCCCGCGCCCGCCCGCCCGGCCGCGGCGGAGGTTCCGCCCGGCATGACCCCGCGCGAGCGGGAGATCTGGCAGCTCCTGGCCTCCGGCCTGGACAATGCGGAGATCGCCGCGGACCTGGACATCAGCGTCTCCACGGTCAAGAACCACATCACCGGCATCTTCGGCAAGCTGGGCGTCCGCGACCGCGCCCAGGCGGTGATCGCGGCGTACGAATCGGGCCTGGTCGAGGCCGGATGCGGGAGCGGTTGATCACGAAGTGCCCGCAAGAGGATCGTAATCCGCCTGGTGACCGTACCTCTGACCAGCCAGAACACTGGACGATTCGCCTGTGCGGAGGGAGCCTCGTCCATGGCACAGTGCGACCAGCCCAACCGCACCAGCAGGGAGCCCCCATGCGCGATCCGCACGCCACGCCGCTCGCGGCCGCCCCCGCGTGCCCGCCTGAGACGGGCCCGTTGCCCTGCTGCCCGGTGTGCGGCGGGGCGCCCGAACGCATCTCCTGGCGCCAGCGCCCGGGCGAGCCGGTGCTGCTGGTCTTCGACCCCTGCGGCGACCGTTGGGACACCCCCGCCCCGCCGGTCCTCGCGGTCACCCCGCCGCGGACACACGGGCACGCCGACGCCGGCTGAACAGGCGCCGGCGTGACCGGTGGCCAGTCGGTGAACACCTGCACGATCCGGTCGCCGTTGACCGCGACGCCCGTGTGCGTGCGATGGCGGGGCGGCGAAGGGACTACGTGCGGACTCAGGAGCTGGTGAGGACGACGAGCTGCCGGGTCGCGCGGGTCATCGCGACATAGCGGTCGACCGCTCCCTCGACGCCCTCGCCGTACCGGTCGGGGTCGACGAGGACGACCAGATCGAATTCGAGCCCCTTCGACAGCGTCGGCGTCAGCGACCGGACGCGGGGCCTCGGCCGGAACGTGGGGTCGCCGATGACGCAGGCGATCCCTTCGGGGTGTCCGGCCAGCCAGTCTTCGACAACCGGCTCCAGGTCGGCGACGGAGCCGTGGACGACGGGGATGCCGCTGCTGCGGACGGACGTCGGCACGTTGGCGTCGGGGAGCGCGGCGCGGATGGCCGGCTCGGCCGCCGCCATGACCTCCTCCGGGGTGCGGTAGTTGATGCTCAGGGAGGCCACCGTGATCCGGTCGAGCCCGACGCGTTCGAGCCGTTCCCGCCAGGACTCCGTGAACCCCTGCCGGGCCTGGGCCCGGTCGCCGACGATCGTGAAGCTCCGCGACGGACAGCGCACCAGCAGCATCTGCCATTCGGCGTCGGTCAGTTCCTGGGCCTCGTCCACGATGACGTGCGCGAACGGGCCGGCCAGGAGGTCCGGTTCGGCGGTGGGCAGCGCGCTCTCGTCGACCAGGGTGTCCTGGAGGTCCCGGCCGTGCAGCATCCCCATCGCGCCCTCGCTCTCGTCGATCACGACGTTCTGCAGCAGGCTGTCGATGGCGTCGGCCCGGCGCGCGCGTTCCGCGGCGACGGCGGCGTCGTTGCGGCGCTTTCGGACAGCGGCCTCCGCGTCGCCGAGCCGCTGCCGGGCCGCGTCCAGGAGCGGCAGGTCGGACACCGTCCACGCGTGGGCGTCCGCCCGCTGCAGCCTGCGTATGTCGTCGGGGCCCAGCCAGGGCGCGCACTTGCGCAGGTAGGCGGGCACCGACCACAGGTCCGAGACGAGGTCGGTCGCCTCCAGCATCGGCCACGCCCGGTTGAGGGTCCTGATCAGTTCCCGGTCCTGGAGCAGGGAGCGCCGCAGCAGCTCGGGCGGCACGTCGTGCCCTTCGCCGCCGTCCTCGTGCTTGTCCATGAGGATGGTGAGCAGCTCCTCCCGGATCTGCTCGCGGGCCTCGTTGTGCGGGGTACCCGGTTCCACCGCGTCGAACGCGGCAGCCCAGTCGTCGGCGCTCAGCCAGACGTCGGACCAGTGGCTGGAGACGGTCATTGCGCGGGTGGGCGGCTCCTCGTAGATGCGGACGGCCGCGTCGATCGCCTTCACCAGGTCCGCGGAGGACTTGAGCCGGGCCACGTCCGGATCGCTCTCCTGCGCCGCCCCGGCGCCCTCGGCCACGAGGTCGCGCAGCGTGCAGGTCTGTACCCCCTCCTCACCGAGGCTGGGCAGGACGTCGGCGACGTAGGCGAGGTAGGGCTGGTGCGGACCGACGAACAGGACGCCGCCGCGACGGTGGCCGAGACGGGGGTCGGAGTACAGGAGGTGGGCCGCGCGGTGCAGCGCGACCACGGTCTTGCCCGTACCGGGGCCCCCGTCGACGACGAGGGCGCCGCGGGACCCGGCGCGGATGACGGCGTCCTGGTCGGCCTGGATGGTGGAGAGCACGTCTCGCATCCGGGCCGACCGGTTTCCGCCCAGGCTGGCGATGAACGCGGACTGGTCGTCGAGCGCCGCGTGCCCTTCGAGTGCGTCGGTGCTGAACACCTCGTCCCAGTAGTCGCTGATCCGGCCACGGGTCCAGCGGTAGCGGCGACGGCTCGCCAGCCCCAGCGGGTTGGCGTGGGTCGCCGCGAAGAACGGCTCGGCGGCGGGGGAGCGCCAGTCGAGCAGCAGTCTGCGCCCGGTGGTGTCGGTGAGGCCGAGGCGTCCCACGTACACGGGCTCGCCGCCGTCGGCGGGGACGATGCGGCCCAGGCACAGGTCCAGGCCGAAGCGGCGCAGGGTGCGCAGGCGGCTGGTCAGGCGGTGGATCTCGGCGTCGCGGTCCATTGCCTCCCGGCCGATGCCGCCCGGAGCCCTGCGCTCCGCCTCCAGGCGGTCGGAGAGCTCGGCGGTCGACTGAGCGAGGCTCTCCGAGATGGCCGCGAAGTGCCGCTCGTCGCCGTCGATCAGGGCCGGGTCGGCTTTGGCGGAGAGGTGGTCGGGAAGACCGAACGCGCTGCCGGCCCGCGGAGCGTCCGCGACCGGTTCGACGTCACTGCTCGATTCGTGAACCGGCAAAAACGCATGCACTTCGTGAATCTCCCATTTCTGCAGCTTCTGGCTTCGGTCCGCGATTCTGCCCCAGCATCGGGGCCTTGCCGCAAGCCCCCTGGTGCGCTATAAGTTGAGAGTGGCAAGGAGTGGGTTCACCTCCTTGCCTTTCTTGTCCCCTCTGGACGGCTCCCCTGATCACGCGCAGCCCGGCCCTGCCTGCCCGCCGCCCACCATGGCAGGGTGACCACGACCGCCCGCGCCACCAGAGCACGCCCGGTTGATGCGGGCGGGCACGCCCGGGGTGGCGGTCCGGGCGGGGTCGGCGCCGGAGCCGGCGATCAGGGCCGGGGCGCCACGGTCAGCGCGGAGGGGGAGTCGTAGACGTGAACCTTCGGCGGAGTCGATGACGGGGCGGCCGGCTGGGGTGCCTGGCTCGTGGTCATGGCGATTCCTTGTCGGACGTGGCGCGTTGGGCGGCGGGCTGGTGGGGTGCGGGTGCCGTCTCGCCGCTGTCGGCGGCTCCGGCTTCGGTCCCGGCCGGCTGCTCGTCGGTGTCGCTGGGCTGGTTGCGGGTGGCGATCAGGGACCAGGCGATGGAGACGGTGATGGTGACGGTGATGACGCCGAGGGTGAGGGGGATGGGGAGCTTGCCGACGGGGGTCTCGGAGAGGATGAGCTTGACGCCGGCGAAGGCGAGGAGGACCGCGAGGCCGTAGTGGAGGTAGGTGAAGCGGCGCAGCAGTCCGGCCAGGCAGAAGTACAGGCTGCGCAGGCCCAGGACGGCGAAGGCGTTGGCGGTCCACACCAGGAAGGTGTTGGTGGTGATCGCCAGGACGGCGGCGACGGAGTCGACGGCGAAGATCAGGTCGGTGGCCTCCACCGCGACCAGGACCACGAACAGCAGCGTCGCGACCCGGCGCCCGTTCCTGCGGATGAAGAACCTGTCGCCGTGGAACTTCGCATCGGTGGGGATGAGCTTCTTGACCAGGCGGACGACCGGGTTGCGGTCGGGGTGGACCTCCTCGTCCTTGGAGACGGCCATCTTCCAGCCGGTCCAGATCAGGAACGCACCGAAGACGTAGGCGGTCCAGAAGAACACCTGGAGCAGCTCGGCGCCGACGAAGATGAACACCAGCCGGGCGGCCAGTGCGCCGAGGACGCCCCAGAAGAGGACCTTGTGCTGGTAGGCGTCGGGGACGGCGAAGAAGGAGAAGACCAGCGCGAACACGAAGACGTTGTCGATCGACAGGGCCTTTTCGATCAGGTAGCCGGCGTAGTAGGTGGAGGACACCTCCCCGCCCTGCCACGCCAGCAGGATCAGGCCGAAGCCCAGGCCGATCGCGATCCAGATCGAGCTCCAGATCGCCGCCTCTTTGAAGCCGATGACGTGGTTGTCGCGGTGGGCGATCAGGTCGACGGCGAGCATCACGCAGATGCCGACGGTGACCGCGGCCCACACCCACAGCGGGACGGCGAACGACAGGTCATTCATCGCGGAACGTTTCCTTTCCAGCGGCGGGGCAGGTCCTCAGTGAAGGCCCGGTCAGGTCGATCGCAGGGGCACCCAGGAGGCGGGGGCGACCGCGTGCACGAACGGGCCGCCGCGCAGGGCCGCGGCCTCGATCAGGGCGTGGGCGTCGAGGCCGTGCGGGCCGCTGCGGGCGGCCATCACGTCCGGGGCCCGGTGGCGGCGGGCCAGTGCCAGCAGTTCCTTCGCCGCCGCCAGCCGCGTTCCCCGGCCCGGAGGCAGGTGGAACACCTCGGGGATGTAGCCGGTCGCGTGTGGGCCGACCTTGGGCATGACCCGGGCGAGGACCGCCCGCACCGACGCGGAGGCCGGACCGAGGGAGGGGCGGCGGACGTGCGGGGGCATCACCGCGATCAGCAGCAGCGGCACACGGCGGGCCACCGCCATCCGTGCGGCCGCCTCGGCCACCGCCACATCATCGATGCGGTCGGTCAGCACCGCCGCCACCGGCTGGACCAGACCCGCCCGCGCGGGACGGTGGACGCTGTCGGGTACGGGGTGACAGAGCAGTCGGGCCATGACACTTACCGCCTTCCTTAACCGGAGGAATCCCCTCCAGCGTCACCCCCGCCCCGACATGCGTCAACAGTTACGCGAAAACTTTTTCGCTAATAAAGGTTCGTGTGAGGGGTTCGATATGCGAACCAGACTTCGTATGATGGAGGTCATGAGCAGCTCATCGGCACGCGGCGACCAGTGGACGTTCTTGACCAATCACGCGCGGGTGCTGCTGTGGCTCGCCCGCGATCCGGAGGTCCGGCTGCGGGACGTCGCCGCCGGGATCGGGATCACGGAGCGGGCGGTGCAGATCATCGTCGCCGACCTGGAGGCGGCCGGGTATCTGACCCGGACCCGGGTGGGCCGCCGCAACCGCTACACCATCGACCCCACCGTCGCCCTGCGCCACCCATCCGAGGCCGACCACCCCGTCGGCGACCTCCTCGGCGCCTTCCTCCACCGCGAAGCCACCCCGGAGACCGAGCCTGCCGAGCCGGAGGCAGCGACGCGGTGACCGAAGCGGCGCTGCCGCCTGGGGTGCGTGAGGTCATCGCGGGCGTCGCGCCCACGCCCACCGGTCGGGCGCCGACGCCCGCCAGCGGTTCGACGTCAGCGCCCCGACCTCCGGCGCCGGCACGGTCACCGTCTCCGCGGGCGCCCCCACCGGCAGCTGCACCGGCGAACCGGTCTCCCGCGGCTACGAGTTCACCCTCCACGCGGCCTCCGCGCCCACCGCGCCCACCGCGCTCGCGGTGGACGGGACGCCCTGCCGCGCCTGGCCTCCCAGGCCGCCTACGAGGCCGCGACGTCCGGCAGGTTCTTCGACCCCGCAGCACCGGCCGCCCGGCGCCCGGGAACAGGGCTCAGGCCGTGTCCGCGCCCCCCAGTACGGCCTGGCACGCCCGCCAGGCCGGCTCGCCAGCAGCCCCTGCAACCGGCCGAACAGCGCCAGGAGTTCGCCGCCCCACGCCTCCCGGAAGGCGGGATCGATCCGCGCCAGGTCGAGTTCGTTCGCCGCCGACAGCTCGGCCAGGTCCCGCCGCGCCGCCACGGCGGGGGAGTGGACACCGCCCGTGAACCGGTCGCGGAAGGCCGCCACCGCGTGGCCGAGCGCCGGATACGAAGCCGCCCGGTCGCAGGCGGCGTAGAGGTACACGATCGCCTCGGCCTCGTCACCGATCACCTCGGCCAGTTCCGTCCGCCGGGCGAGCGGCAGCAACGCCTCGGGGAACCCGTCGGTTCCGTAGAACGCGTGGCACAGGCCCGCCCGTTGCAGGGCCGGCCGGGCACCCCAGGACGCGAGCAGCCCCCGCACTCGCTCCAGGTGCGCCAGGAGGGTCCCGCCGGGGTGGGCGACGTCCTGCGCACCGAGTGCCCGCAGCCATGCGACGGCACGCTCCGACACGGAAGCCTCCCCGGGATCGCGGTGGTGGGTCGGCACCCGCCCACCCCTTCAGCCGGGGGTCCGGACCCCGTGGCGAAGGCGGGGGCGGGTTGCCGCCCGGGCCCTGCATCGATCTTGATCCACCCCGATATCCAAGTCAATCCTCCGGTTTGCTCCCCACACCCAAGGAATATCTTGGGCCTCATGACCCTCGACGACCTCCGCGTGTTCGTGGCCGTCTGCCGCGCCGGCAGCCTCAGCGCCGTCGCACGCGACCTCGGCTGCACCCAGTCCGCCGTCAGCCAGCACGTCCGCCGCCTGGAGAGGCAGACCGGCACCAGCCTCCTCGAACGGCACGCCCGCGGCGTCGTGCCCACCGAGGCCGGCCGCATCGTCCAGGCGGCCGCCGCCGACGGCATCGCCGGCCTCGACGGCGCGCTGCGCCGCGTGGACGACCTCGTACGGGGCGGCGGCGGCAGCGTGCGCGTCACCACCGGTGCCACGACCGTGCGGCACTTCATGTCCGAGGCCGTCGTCTCCTTCCGCCGCGACCACCCCGAGGTGAGCCTGGAGTTCCAGACCGAGAACTCCAGCCGCAGCTGCTTCGACGCCCTCGCCGCCGGCGACCTCGACCTCGCCTGGATCACCATCGGCGCCCCCGTCCGGGGCATCGAGCAGCGCCCCGTCATGGAACTGCCCTGGGTGCTCGCGGTCGGCGCCGACGACCCCCTCGCCGGCCGGGCCGGCCTCACCCCCGCCGACCTCGCCGGGATCCGCCACATCCGGCTCCCGGAGAACTCGGCCTCCCGCTCCCACCTCGACGCCGCCCTCGCCGAGTCCGGCATCCACGTACGCTCCGACACCAGCGTCGCCGACTGGGACACCGCACTGCTGCTCGCCGAACTAGGCCTGGGCCACGCCGTCGTGCCCGCGCTGCCCGGCTGGCAGGTCCCCGGATCCGACGGGCCGCTGCGCCTCGTGCCGATCCCCGCCCTGCCGCCGCTCGCCGTCGGCTGGGCCGTCCGCCGCTGGGCGGCCCTCGCCCCGCCGGCCCTGGTCTTCGCCGACGAGGTCGTCCGCAGCTGCCGGGCGCGCGCCGCCGGGCAGCAGTGACGCCGCGGCCAGACCGACCGCGGCCAGCGCGGCCAGCGCCACCAGCGACGGACCGTGCACGCCGGCGCTCGCGGCGACCGCGATGCCCAGGGCCGGACCGACGTTCATGGCCGTCTGCTTGAGCCCGCCGACCACCCCGGCGTACCCGGCCGGGGCCTCACCCACGACCGCCCCGGTCGCGGTGACCATGACGGTCGTGAACCCGGCCCCGAGCACCGCGAAGGCCGGACCGGACGCGGAGCCGAGCCCGGCGATCCCGGTGACGACCAGGGCGGTACCGGTCAGCGCGGTCCGGCGCGCCCCGAACCGGCGCAGCGCCATCCCCGCCACCGGAGCCCCCGCGACCATCACCGCCGTCAGCGGCAGCACCCGAAGCCCCGTGTCGAGCGCGTCCAGCCCCTGCACGTCCTGGAGCCGGAACGTCGCCGTGAACAGGGCCCCGAACATGCCCGCGGACACCACGAGCAGCAGGGCCATCGAGGCCGTCACCGCCCTGGCCCGGGCCACGGCGGGCGGCACGAGCGGCCGCGCGGAACGCCGTTCCCGCCGCACGAACCAGGCGGCGAGCACGGCGGCGCCCGCGAACCCGAGCAGCGTCGCCGCGCCGCTCCACCCGTACTCCGGTACACCGACCAGCGCGTGCACGAACACCGCGACGGCCGTCGCGAGCAGGGCCGCACCGCCGAGCTCCAGCCGCTCCGCCTCCGCCCGCGGCGGCGCGGGCGCCCGTACCGCCAGGGTCAGCGCGGCGATCACCACGGCCACGGGCACGTTCACCACGAACACCGCCCGCCAGTCCCACTGTGCGACCAGCAGACCGCCCAGCAGCGGACCGGCCGCCGCGGCCACCCCGATCGCGCTGGTCCGCACGGCCACCGGCGTGGCCAGCCGGTCGGGCGGATACGCGAGCCGCAGCAGGGCCAGCGTCGCCGGCTGGAGCAGCGCGCCGAACACGCCCTGCACGGCGCGCAGCGCGATCACCCAGCCCACGCCGGGCGCGAACACGATGCCCGCCGATGCCGCGGCGAAGCCGAGCACGCCGACGGACAGCAGCCGGGCGTGCCCGTAGCGGTCTCCCAGCCGCCCGGCGACGACCAGGAACGCGGCCACCGCCAGCATGTAGGCGGTACCGGTCCACTGGACCTGCGTCACGCTCGCCCCGAGGTCGTGGCTCAGGCTCGGCTGCGCCACGGTCAGCACGGTGCCGTCGAGCGCGACGAGCATGGCGCCCGCCACGCTGACCAGCAGTGAGATCCGCTGCCTCACCCCGGGACACCCCCGAGGTGCGCGTCGACGGCGGCGTCCACCAGCCGTTCGACGCCCGCGGCCCGGTCCTCGCCGAGGACCAGCGGCAGGCTGCCCCAGCGCCACAGCTGCGCCACGCCGTGCAGGTTGGCCCACAGGGCGGCGGCGGTGACGGAGGGCTCGGCCGCCCCGCACCGGTCGGCGAGGGCGACGAGCAGGGAGAACAGCGGGAGGGTCGACTCCCGCAGCCGCGGCTCGTGCGAGGGGTCCTGTCCCGCACTGTCCAGCAGGTCGTGCCGGAACATCAGCTCGAACATCCCGGGGTGCTCCAGTGCGTAGCCGACGTAGGCACAGCCGATCGCCCGCACCCGTTCCCGCGGGGTGGACTCCCTCGCTCCGGCCGCCACCTCGGCGAACCGCTCGCCGAGATCGGCGAAGCCGCGCCGGGCGATAGCCGACAGCAGGCAGTGGTGGGTGGGGAAGTACCGGCGCGGCGCACCGTGCGAGACGCCCGCCCGGCGGGCGATCTCGCGCAGCCCGAGGGCGCCGGTGCCCTCGTTCATGACGAGCTCGGCGCCGACGTCGATGAGCCGTTCCCGAAGGGGTCTCTCCTGGTCCATGGACCTCTGTCTACCAGCGTGAGTAGACAGTGTCTACTCGCATCGGGCGTGGCGGGAGGGGGCGGCCCGCGGCGGTTGGCGAGGACGCGCGGCGCGGTGCGGAGGATGATGGACTGGGCGGGGGCCCGAGGAGGAGGTGCACGTGCCATGACGGAGCACGACGGCGGCCCGTCGGCGCAGGACCTGGAGGAAGGCCGACTGCTCAAAGAGCTGGAGGCCATCCACCGCACGCGCCACGAGACCCTGTTGTACGGGTCCGACGACGCCCTGGTCACCCATACGAAGCGGATGAACGAGCTGGAGCACGAGTACGTACGCCGCCATCCGCAGCGGGCCCAGACCGCCTCCCGCACCCGGTCGGGTGCCCGCGCCCGCACCAACGGCGAGCACTGACGCCACCCGCCTCGGCCCGCCTGGGACGGCGCCTGAGCCCTCTTTGCCTCGAATGAGACGGATTCGTACCGTTCGAGGCGCAGGGGCTCCCTGACCAGGGCGCGGGTTCTTGGGACCGGCGGCCTCGCCGTCGCCGCGGCGGCCAACGGCTGGGCGCTCATTCCGCGCGATCTGCGGCCCCCCGAGGACCACTGACCCGGGCGGGCCGGAACGCGGCCGCGGGCGCCGGGCCCAGGGTGGTGGTGCCCGGCGCCGCCCGGTGCCCCAGGCCCGTGCGGTACGCGTCCATCGCCGCCTCGACCCGGCCCGTACGCCGCAACAGGTCGCCCAGCAGCCGGCACAGATCGGCGAGGTCGCCGGTCGCCCCGCTGCGCTCCAGCAGGGCGAGCGCCTGTACGTAGTGCTCCTCGGCGGACTCCGTCTCACCGCGCTCCTCGGCCATCAGGCCGAGGAGCCGGTGAGCGCCGCCGGCGTGCACCGCGCCATGGCTGTTGCCGAGATCGAGCAGCGCGTCGAGGAGTCCCGCGGCCTCCTCCTGCCGGCCCAGCCGGCGCAGTACGTCCGCCAGTTCGACCTCCACCTGGGCCGTGTACAGGCCGGCCCGCCGGGCCGACAGCATGTCCCGGGCAGTGCGCAACTCCCGTTCCGCAGGGCCGAGTTCACCATTCTGTGCCAGTACGTAGCCGCGCATCCAGTGGCAGTGCGCCAGATCGGTGCTCAGCTGCAGCCGGCCGTAGATCGCCTGCGCCTTGGCCAGGGAGGCGTCGGCCTCGGCCATCCGCCCCTCGGCGAGGAAGGTCCGTGCCACCTGCCGGTGCATGCCCGCCACCAGCGCCGGATCGCCGACCCGCGGGGCCAGGGCGAGCGCGAGCTCCGCCGAGTGGGCGGCGCGGGCGTGGGCGCCCATGTCCATGTACGGCCCGATCACCGCGGCGTGCAGCATGACGAGCGCGTCGGGGTCCGCCAGCCCGCTCGCGCCCAGCTCGTCGATGGCGGACTCCAGCAGGTAGCAGGCGTAGCGCAGCTCGCCCGCGAGCAGGTGCGCCACGGCACGGCCGCGCACGGGGCGGGCCCGCAGCGGTAGCGGCTCGTCGGCCAGAAGGCGTTCGGCCTCCTCGAAGTGGCTGATCGCGGCAGGCAGTTCACCGGACTCCAGCGCGCACTCGCCGAGCCCGAGGCGGGCCTGCGCCTGCTCGGGTGCGAGCCCGAGCTCCTCCGCCTCGGCGAGCAGTCGGCGGTAGCGTACGGCGGCCTCGTCGGCCGCGCCGGTGGCGAGCGTGCGCTGCGCGTCGGTGAGGGCGAGCCGCAGCTCGGTGGCCAGGTGGGCGGGGCGGCCGGTGGCCAGCTCCTCGTACGAGGTGTCCAGGCGGGCGGCGAGGAAGCGCAGCGCGGTCTCGGAGGGACGCACCTTGCCGGACTCCAGGGTGGAGATGTAGGCCGAGGTGTAGGACGGGTGCGCCAACTGCTTCTGGGTCAGGCCGCGTTCGACACGCATACGTTGGACCCTGCGGCCGATCTGGCCCGGTTCGTCCATGGAATCCCCCCTGGTTGCTCGAACTCCCCAGTATTCAACCGGAGTACGCCATTGCGCACCTCGCGTGCGCCGCCTAGTTTAAGCAGCCGATTCAATGCGTTTATCAATCCACTTAACTTCCTTTCCCGGGGGAGGACTTCATGGATCCGGTCAGAGGCGTGTTCAAACGGCGGACGCCGCGTCCGGCGCTGCGTGCGGCGCTCGCGATGGTCTGCGCGACCGCCGCGCTGGTGGCCGCCGGCCCGGTGGGTGCGGCGGACGCGGCGGACGGTCCGGCCAGTACGCGGGTGAAGGTCGAGATCCCTGGGCCCGAGCAGGGCGGCGACGCCGGATCGGGGCATGCCCTGGTGCCGTCGGCCGGCAGCCCCGCGAAGAGCTCGGGCCGCCTCACCGAGGCCGAGCGCTCGGCCGACGGCGAGGTCACCAAGATCATCGACAACGGCTCGACCGCCGACCGGCTCGACGTCGTCGTCATCGGCGACGGCTACACCGCAGCCGAACTGCCGCGGTTCCACGCGGACGCCGAGCAGAAGTGGGCCGAGGTGGCGGCCGTCGAGCCGTACACCACCTACCGCGGCCTCTTCAACGTCTGGACCGTCGACGCGGTCTCCCGCGAATCGGGCGTCTCCGGCGACCCGGACCCGGCCACCGTCCGCGACACCGCCCTCGGCTCCTCCTTCTGGTGCGACGACATCGAGCGGCTGCTCTGCATCGACCAGCCCAAGGTCGACGCGTACGTGGCGAAGGCGCCCGCGGCCGACCTGGTCATCGTCCTGGCCAACAGCGCCAAGTACGGGGGCGCCGGCTACAACGAGCCCAGCGCCACCCTCGGCTACGAGGGCATATCGACCGCCTCGGCCGGCCACCCGAAGTCCGGCCAGGTCGCCATCCACGAGACCGGCCACTCGCTGGGCAAGCTCGCCGACGAGTACTTCTACCCGGGCGTGCCGGGCTACGAGCAGTACACCGGGTCCGAACCCGGCGAGTCCAACAGCTCCGGCCTGCCCGCCGACCGGATGGCCGCGCAGCGGGCCAAGTGGTACCGCTGGCTCGGCGAGGAGTCGCCGGACGGCGGCACAGTCGGGGCGTACGAGGGCGGCAACTACTACGTGACGGGGCTGTACCGGCCCACCGACAACTCGCTGATGCGGGTCCTGGGCAAGCCCTTCAACCTGCCCGGCGTCGAATCGATGATCGCGGGGTTCTACCAGCACGCGAAGGTCGCCACCGCGCTCACTCCGACGGACCGGACCCTGCGGATGCACCACACCGCGAAGGTCGCCGTCCCGAAGCTGGCCGGAGCGGACGGCCGGCAGCTCGTGGTCCGCTGGTACCTGGACGGCAGGGAACTGCGGCGGTTCGAGGGGCGCACCGAGGTGTCCGTGGCCGAGCTGTGGCTGTTCGACCTCCGTACCCACCGCCTGTCGGTGACGGCCGAGGACCGCACGCCGTCGGTCCGCGACCCGAAGACCGCCCGGACGCTCCGCTCCACGGTGGAGTGGAAGGTCCGCCTGTAGGCCCGAGCCGGGGGACCGGTACCGGTAGCCGCGCGCGGCGGGCGCGCGGCGGCCGGTGTCCGCGGCGACGGGGTCGCGGCGGACACCGGCCGGGGCGCGGTGAGTCCGCAGGGGTGCGCAGGCTACACGGGGTCCATGCCCCGGTCGTCCATGCGGCTCTCCTGCTCGCTCTGCTCCTGCAGGCGGCGGGCCTTCTCCTTCAGTCGGCGGCGCTCCTCCGGATCGGTGGACCGCTCGGCGGCCTCGTTGAGCTCCTTGGCCTTGGTGCGCATCTGCAGGGACCGGCCGCGGGACTCGCCTGAAACGCTCATGATCGCTCCTTGCACTGTGGGGAGAGCGGGCGGATTCAGCGAAGCAGCCCTGCCGTACACCCGCATCTCGAACCGTCACCCAAGGTGATCCGCAGCGAACCGACCCCGCCGGGGGACGGCCTGCCGGCGTCCGCCGACACCACACCGTCGGCCCATCCGGTCAGTACAGGCCCGGCCGGGCGAGGTCCTCGTCCGAGTCCGCCCCGAGCTCGGTGGTGAGGGTGAAGAGCGCTCCGTCCGGGTCGCGGAGCGTCACCCACCGCTCCACGGCGTTCGAGGTGATGTCCGAGACCATGCGTCCCCCGAGCATGACGGCCGCCTCGATCGCCGGCCGGAGCCTGGGCACGCGGAAATGCACGTGCCAGCGCGGCCGGGTGTGCGGCGAGTAGGAGGCGAGCTCGACGGGACCGCTGTTCAGGCGGGCCACCGGCTCGCCGTTCTGCCGCAGGACGACCTGGTCCTCCTCGTAGGAGACGGCGCAGCAGCCCGGGCGGTCGGTGGCCCATTCCAGTACCGCGCCGTAGAACATCGCCGCGTCGAGGGCGTTGCGGGTGCGCAGTTCCAGCCAGGCCGGGAGGGGGCCCTTGCCGGCCCGCCAGTCCGCGGCCACGTCGCCCTCCCAGATCCCGAAGACCGCACCGTCCGGGTCGGCGACGAGCGCCGCGCGGCCGCCGGACTCGAAGGACACCGGACCGACGGCGATGGTCCCCGTCCGCTCACGGATGCGGTCCACCGCCACGTCGGCGTCGTCGACGGCGAAGTACGGCGTCCACGCCGCCGCGACCCCCAGATCCGCGGCCAGCGCCCCGATGCCCGCCACCGGGACACGGTTGAGGAACGCCACCGAGAAGGCATCGCCGAGGCGGGCCGGCCGGAACCGCCAGCCGGCCACCGCACGGTAGAAGCGCTGGGCCGTCCCGAGGTCGCGCGTCATCAGGCTCACCCAGCACGGCGCCCCGAAGACCTCCCGTGTCGAAATCTCCACCGCACACTCCGTCCCTGAGGCACCCATCGTTCCATTCTGGTCCTTATCGTGACGATCCTCGCGTCCTACAGCCGTCGATGCGCACACAAAGTGGCCGGGAATCACTTTCCGTGTCGATCCCGGCCGGCCGTACGCAGCGGTAGCCTCGGTCCCGGACACCATCGCGCAGCGTGGGGAAGGCAGGTCTGCCATGTCGGGATCCCAGGTTCCCGTGATCGATCTCGGGCCATGGCGGTCCGGCGGTCCTCAGGAACGGCCCCGGACCGCCGCCCGCGTCGACGAAGCCCTGCGCACGGCCGGATTCCTGCTCGTGACCGGCCACGGCATCGACCCCGTGCTCCCCGCACGGATCCGGGACGCCGCCCGCTCCTTCTTCCGGCTGCCGGCCGCCCTGAAGGAGCCGTACGCCGTCACGGTCGGCGGCCGGGGCTGGCTGGGACCCGGGGCCGAGGCCAACAGCCACGCGGAGGGGACGGACTCGCCGCCCGACCTCAAGGAGTCCTGGTCCTTCGCAGCCGACGAACCGACCGGGCGGCCCGCCGTGGACGCCGAGTGGTTCCGGCCCAACACCTGGCCGGAGGAGGTACCGGAGCTGCGCCCGCTGGTCACGGAGTACCTGGCGCGGATGCGGGCCCTCTCCGACGAACTGCTGGAACTCCTCGCCACCGCCCTCGGGCTCGACGAGGACCGCTTCACGCGCCACACCGGACACCCCACCTGGGGGTTCAACCTCAACTGGTACCCCGGCACACAGACCGTCGGCACCCCCCTGCCGGGACAGTTCCGCATCGGCGCCCACACCGACTTCGGCACGGTCACCGTCCTGGACCGGCAACTCGGCTCGGGCGGGCTCCAGATCCACACCGACGCCGACGGCTGGATCGACGCGCCCTACGACCCGGCCGCGCTCACCGTCAACATCGGCGACCTGATGGCCCGCTGGACCGGCGACCGCTGGCGGGCCGGCCGCCACCGCGTGCTGCCCCCGCCCGCCGACACCCCCGCCGAGGAACTGATCTCACTCGTCTACTTCTACGAGTGCGACGCGCACACCCGGGTGGAATCCCTCCCCGCCCCCATCGGCCGGGTGGTGCACGACCCCGTCGACTCCCACACCTACCTGCGGGACAAGCTCCGGGCCATCAGCGTCCCCGCAGGTACTGATACTTCGGAGTGACGCGCGGCGCGGAACCATCCCCAGGGGCTACGCCCGGATCAACCGCCGAGGTGAAGACCGGGCCCGGCCACACTGCATAGCGTCGCTCCCATGACCCGACGCCGAACAGCCGCAGCCGCCGCCTTACTCGCCCTGCTCCTGCCGCCCCCGCTCGCCGCCGCCGGCACCGCCGCCGCGGCGGACGCCCCGTCCGCGGCCGAGCGCAGCCGCCCCGCGGTCGAACTCCCACGCCCCACCGGACGGTTCGCGGTCGGCCGGGAAGACCTGCACCTGGTGGACCGCAGCCGGACCGACCCCTGGGCAGGCTCCGGACCGCGCGAACTGATGGTCACCATGCGCTACCCCGCCCGGCGCGACACCGGCAGCGCCGCGCGCTACCTCACCCGCGAGGAGGCCCGGCTGCTCCTCGTCGACAGGGGACTGGACCAGGCCGTCCCCGTCGAGACCCTGGCCGGTACCGCGAGCGCCGCCCGGACCGGCGCCCGCCCCGTCGCCGGACGCCACCCGCTGGTCGTCCTCTCACCGGGCTTCACCGTCCACCGCGCCACCCTCACGGCGCTCGCCGAAGACCTGGCCTCCCGCGGCTACGTCGTCGCCGCGGTCGACCACGCCCACGAAAGCGTGGGGACCGCCTTCCCCGGCGGCCGCGTGCTCACCTGCCTGGCCTGCGACAAGTCCGAGGAAACCGGTATGCGGGCGGTCAGCGACAACCGGGCCCGCGACGTGTCCTTCCTGCTGGACCGCCTCACCGGGCCCCACCCCGCCTGGCGCCACGCCGGCCTCATCGACCCCGGCCGCATCGCGATGGCGGGCCACTCCATCGGCGGCGCCTCGGCGATCGCCGCGATGGCGGCCGACCCGAGGATCCGCGCCGGGGTGAACATGGACGGGGGCAATGCCACCCCCGTACCCGCCACCGGACTCGGCGGACGCCCCTTCCTGCTCCTCGGCGCCCAGGAGCGGGGCCCCGGCGGCAACGAGACCTGGGACTTGGACTGGCCGCTGCTCGACGGCTGGAAGCGCTGGATCACCTTCGACGGCTCCGGCCACTTCACCTTCAGCGACTTCCCCGCCATCGGCGAGCAGCTGGGCCTGAACGACCCCGAGACCCCGCTGCCCGGCGCCCGCTCCGTCGAACTGACCCGCCGCTACGTCGGCGCCTTCCTCGACCGGCACCTGCGCGGGGAGTCCCGGCCCGTCCTGGACGGCCCCTCCGCCGACGCCCCGGAGGTCCGCTTCCACGCTCCGTAGCCCGTCCCGCCCCCCCCGGGCCGTCTCGGCTCAGACCACCGTCACCGCGTGGCGCACCACCGCGTCGAAGAGGTAGCCCTGCGTGTTGTGGACCGCCGTGTCCGGCTGCGTACGCCCGGTCCCGTCGCTCGCCCGGGCCAGCAGCGCGGTCGTCCCCGTCGCCCGCGGGGTCCACGGCACCGACCAGCGCACCCAGCCGCCCCGCTGCGGGGAGTCGTGCATCCGGGCGCGCCGCCAGTGGCCGCCACCGTCCGTACTGACCTCGACCCGGGTCACGGGGGCGGCGGCGGACCACGACCGGCCCGTCAGCAGCCGCGTCCGGTGCACGGGAACGGTGGCGCCCAGCTCCAGCTCGAAGGCGCTCTTGAGGGTCTGCCGGGTCAGCGGGGCGCTGCCCTGCGCCGGCTGCCCGGGCCCGAACAGCCGGTACATGTCCGTGTTCCACGGCGAGTACAGCGCCTCACCGCTCACCTCGATGTCACCGACCCACTTGATCGACGAGATCCCCACCCAGTCGGGGACCACCAGGCGGACGGGACCGCCGTGGTCGGGCGGCAGCGGACGACCGTTCATCTCGTAGGCGAGCAGTACGTCGTCCAGCGCCTTCGCCACCGGCAGCGGACGCCGCACCCGGCCCAGGTTCACCCCGTTCGCCACCACCTCGTCGTCCAGCCCGCGTGGCATGACGTCGACCGCCCCCCGGGTCACGCCCGCCAGCCGCAGCACGTCCGACAGCCGCGCCCCGCGCCAGTGCGCGACACCGATCGCGCCCAGGGTCCAGGCCGTACCGGTCACCGGCATGCCCTGCTGCGTGGAGTAGAAGCTCCGGCCGTTGCCCGCGCACTCGATGAACACCGTCCGCTCGACCGCCCGCAGAGCGCGAAGCCGTGCGTACGAGAACTCCACCGGGCCGCCCGCGAGCCCGTCGCCCCACACCGTCAGCCGCCACGCGCCGGCGCCGATGCGCGGGGTCGAGGTGTGGTTGCGTACGAAGAAGCGGTCGATGGGGGTGAGCCGGCCCGTGCCCCGCAGTGCGGCGAAGTTCGTCTCCGCGTTCGTCTCGCGGATCGTGAACAGCTCGGGCGGCAGCGGCTTGAGGATACCCGGCGCCGCCTCCGCCCCCGCGGCGGAGGCGGTACCGGCCCCGGCCGCCCCCAGCGATCCGGCCGCGGCCCCCACCGCGAACAGCTTCAGCAGATCGCGGCGGTCCAGCCCGGCGGAGCGGGCGCGGCCGCGGGTCCACTGCCGCAGGCGCGTACGGTCGTAGTGGCTCTCGTCCGACAGATCGATCGGCATGGCGGGGACACTCCTCGGTCGCGCTTCCCGACGGACCGCAGAGGTCCGGGGCGAACCGCGGAAAGCTTCCCCGGCAGATGGCCGCGAACCCGCAGCACCGCCGCAACGGCCGATTACCGCTGGTCCGGCGAATTTCGGCAGGATGGGGGCATGACCGAGATCCGCACCCCCCGACTTCTCCTCCGCCTCTGGACCGATGACGACCTCGTCCCCCTCTCCGAGATCCACGCCGACCCGGACGTGATGCGCTGGGTCGGCGACGGCTCCACGCTCGGCCTCGACGAGACGGCCGAGGCCATCGAGCGCTGGGAGGAGGAGTGGGACGAGGAGGGCTTCGGCCTCTTCGCCGTCGAGCTGCTCGGCTCCGGCGAGCTCATCGGAGCCGTCGGCCTCTCGGTCCTGGAGGACCTGCCCGACGCACGGGCCGACGTCCAGATCAGCTGGCTGCTCGGCCGCCAGTACTGGAGCCAGGGCTACGCCTCCGAAGCCGCCCACGCCACCTTGGAGTTCGCCCTGCAGGACCGCGGCCTCGACCGCGTCGTCGCGGTCCACCGGCTCGGCGACACCGCCTCCGAGAACGTGGTCCGCAAGCTGGACATGGCACGGGAACGCGAGACCACCGACCCCCGGTACGGGCACGCCGTACAGATCCACGGCATCGACCTCACCGAGTACGAGGCCTGACCGGACCACGGCCGTCCCGCATCAGCCGATCGGACGCCCCGGGAGTCGTCCGGACCGCTCCAGGGGTCCGTCCGCCGGGCGGACCGGTCGCCGGGCCGCGGCCCGGCGAGCGTGGACCGGGGGAGCGGGACGCATCGCCGTGCTCCGGCCGGGCCTCTGACCCTGCTCAGGCCGTCCGCGGGGCCACGGCTCCGCCGCCCGCACGGACCGCGGCGACGGCCGCGGTGTGCAGGGCGGCCGGGGCGCCGTGATGGGGCCGGGGGCTGCCCGTGAGGGTGTACCACTCGTCGGCGTCCTTGTACTGCACGTCGAACCGGACCAGGCCTGCGCCGGTCGCGGTGGTGCGCAGGGTCAGCGGGCCCGTGATGACGCCGACCTCGTCGGTCATGGCGCCGCCCGGCCCGGCGAGCACCTCGTCCTGCCACTGGTCCGCGCCGGTCATGAGGCGCAGGTGTCCAGCATCGTGGTGAGCATCTTCTTCTCCGGCTCGGTGACGGTCAGCTCGTAGGCGGATTTGACGGTGGTCCAGGCCCGTCCGTACTGGCACCAGCTCGAACGGTCCGGCGGCTGCCACAGGTCGGGGCTCTGGTCGCCCTTCGACCGGTTGGAGGCAGCGGTGACCGCCAGCAGCTGAGGATGGGTCAGGTCGTTGGCGAAGGCCTTGCGGCGGGCGGCGTCCCAGCCGGACGCCCCGGAGCGCCAGCCCTCGGCGAGAGGCACGATGTGGTCGATGTCCAGTTTGCCCGCGTCGGTGACGGTCACCCCGTCGTAGAGGCTCTTCCACGTGCCGGACACGGCCCGGCACTCGCCGTCCCGTTTCACCTCGGCGCCGTCCCGTTCGAGGACGGTCTCGCGGGTGTCGCACCTGTCGCCCTGCTCCGCCCAGTGCGTGAACCTGGCCCGGCTGTAGCCGGCCATCGTGCCCACCGGAGCCACCTTCAGCGCGGCCAGCCTGCTGCGGGCCGCGGCGGTGGTGACCATGCCGGGCAGCACGTCCCCGCCGGCCGGCGCCCCGCCCTCAGGACCCCCGGCCGGCGGCGCGGCCCGGGAGCCGGACGGCTTCGCGTTCCCGCCGCCCGGCGCGTCCGGAGCGGCCGGACCGGAGCAGCCGGCCCCGGCCGCCAGCAGCAGGGCGGCCAGCAGCACACCCGGTACACGTATCTGACGTCCCATGACCCCACCCCGAGCCCGAACCGCTCCGCCACTGTCCGGGAAAGCCTACCCAGAACCGGACATTCAACCTACGGCGCCCCTCCGGCGGGCGTTGTCAGTGCCTCTCGCTAGTCTCCCGACATACCGCAGCTCAGGGGGGTTTGGTCCCCCCTGTCAGGGCTGCGCGCAACAGGTACGGGACAGGCGGAGGGGCACAGTCTGATGGCATGGCTGGCGGCGGGCGAGGGGTACGAGATCGCCCTGGTGGAGGGGCGGGTGGCGGCGAGGTCCGTCACCGGCCGGGCAGCGGGACGGCAGTTGAAGACGCTGCCCAAGGCACTGAAGGACCATCCCGAGGTGGACCGGCTGCGCCGGCTCGCCGAATGGCTCGACCGGCACGCGGCGGCCTGCGTCGCCCAGGTCGACGGCTGGATGGTGTCCTCGCTGCCCGTCCCGACCGAACTGCTCGCCCGGGTCTGGCCCGACGAGGCCTGGCAGAACGCCCTGCGCGACCTGGCCGTCGTCGGCGACGACCCCGACGAGGTGGGCTTCCTGCGGGACGCCACCGCCTCGGGCGAGCTGAAGGTGGTCAACCTCGACGGCGAGACCGTACGGCTCTCCGCGCGCACGGTGACCCTGCCCCACCCCGTACTGCTGCCCGACCTGGACGACGTACGGGAGTTCGCGGCCGAACTGGGCATCGTGCAGCAGGTCGAGCAGATCCACCGCGCCACGTGGCGCAAGCCCGACGAGGTCTCCGCCACCGCCACCGAGGTCCGTGACTACGCGGGCGGGGTCTTCCCCACCCGCTTCAGCCTCGCCGCCCGCGCGACCGCCCTCGGCTACCGGGTCTCCGGCGGCTACGCCACCTGCAAGGTCCGCGACGCGGGAGCCGGCACCGGCACGGAGGCGGCGGTGTGGATCGGCGAGCCCTACTACGACGACGAGACCACCACCGGCGCGCTGAGCTGGCACGGCGACGACGGCCGGTCGGTGACGCTGGCGAAGGTCGGACCGGTGGCCTGGTCCGAGGGAATGCGAATGGCCGCGGCACTGTACGCCGGGCGCAAGATCGAGGAGGGCGGGGACGCATGAGCAGGAACCTGAGAAACACCGGGACGACCGAGACCGCACTGCTGCTGCAGGCCGGCGCCGTCCTCCCCAACGGCACCACCGGGGCCGGAGCCGACGCCGTCGACCTGACCGCCCGCACCTACCGCCACCCCGGCCTCGACGAGGACCGCGTCGTCGTCCGGCTCGCCGCTGCCGAACTGGGCGCCGCCGAGGACCTCGCCGCCGGCTTCCTGGGCCTCGTACGCGACGAGGGCGAGCCGTCCGTCGTCGGCCTGAGCCGGCGCCAGGCACTCGGCTTCCCCGAATGGGTGCTCGTGCACCACCCCGAGGACGGCCACCACGCCCTCGCCGTCGTCCCCGAACTCGACCGGATCGCCCGCCAGGCCAAGACCAAGCCCAAGGCCGCGCTCGACGCGTGCCTCGAACTGGCCGACCGCCTCGCCGCCTCCGTGCCGCACTTCCTGCCCCTCTTCCACGAGCAGGCCGCACGCATCTTCCTCGCCGTCGAGAACACCACCTACGCCGCCCAGCTCTTCGGCCGCGCCCGCACCGCCGAGGCCCAGCACGGCCTGCCCGTCGACGAGGACCGCCTCGACTCCGTCTTCCTCGAATTCGCGCTGGCCGGCGCCCTGCCGGTGAAGGTACTCGCCGGCTACGGCAAGGCACTGGCCGGCCGCGTCAGCCCCGACGAGGCCTACGAGCGCTTCCGCCGCCTGTGCGTACGCCGCACCGCGGGCGGACTGCCGCCCTCCGCGCAGGCCGCGGTCGAACTGCGCCGCCTCGCCCGCACCGCCGGCCTGACCGGCACCGAACCCGAGCAGGAGTACCTCGCCGAACTGCTCCCCCTCCCCGCCACCCTGCGCGCCGCGCTCGGCTGGTGGAAGGCCCACCGCGGCGCCCTCGTCGCGCTCGCCCGCCGCGTCCCGGCCGTACGCGGCACGCTCCTCGGACTGACCCCGCCCAGCGGCGACGTCGACCTCACCGACCTGTGGCTGGACATCCTGGAAGAGTCCGGCGCCACCGCCGGACTGGCCGACGAGAACCTGCCCGCGCAGGAGCGCTGCGCCGACGGCGCCGCCGGATGGCTCGAACGCCTCTACACCGCCCGCCACTCCGGCTGGGGCCGCCGCCCCACCAACCCGGCCCTCCTTGACATCGTGGAGCGCTGCGCCCCGCGGCTGCGCGCCGAACTCGCCCGCCCCGGCAGGGAGGCCGGCCTGAAGGTGGGCGTCCAGGACGCCGACCTGCTCGACCTGCTGCTCACCCTCGAAGTCCCCGTCGCCGCCCCCCAGGAACACGAGCCGCGGCACCGCCACGACACGCTGAACCTGTCGGACTGGGCCCACCGGGACGAGCGCCGTGACCTGGCCGCGGTCGCCGCGGACCCCCGCTTCCGGCCCGCCTTCCGCCGGGCCCTGAACGGCATGGGCAGCGGTGGGGCCGACATCGTCCGCCACGTCGCGGCCTCTCCCGGCGCGCGCCCGCTGCTGACCGAGTGGATGGCCGACGTCGCCCGCGCATCCGTCGCCGCCGGCCTGCCCGGAGTCCCCGACGCCATCGAGCGGCTGACCTGGCTGCCCGTCGAGGCACTGGCGCTCGCCCCCGAGGAGGTCGCCGCCGCGGCCGCCGCCGACCTCGGGGAAACCCTTGCCCGCACCCTGCGCGGCGGCCTCTTCGAGGAGCTGGCCTGGCCCTCCTGGGAGAGCGCCGTCGCCGAACTGACCCCCGGCAAGGACCGGGGCGGCCTCACCATCGTCGAGGCCTGGCCGTACCTCATCGTCGCCAACGCGGCCCAGGTCCGCGTCATCGACGCCGACTCGACCGTCCTCACCCACGACCTGCGCGTGCCGGCCGGCTCCCACCGCCGCATGGGATTCCACTACGTCGACGGCGAACTGCTCGTCTTCTGGTCCGACTGGAGCGCCCACCGCGTCGAGGGCTACTGGCACTCCTCGCCCGGCACCGTCTTCACCCTCGACACCGACCGCAACTACTGGTCCCTGCGCAGCGACCACCTCTCCCTGCAGCTGCCCGGCGGCGGGCGCACCACCGGCGGCGGCGTCCTGCACCGCGGCGACACCCGGCTGCCCGACGAGCGGCCGGTCCTGTCCGACGGCACCTCGTACTGGGCGTGGCGGCAGCGCGACCACGACAACGACAGCGGCTGGCTCGAGTACGACCCGGCGAGCGGCGCCTACGGACGCTCCTCCGTGCCCGCCTTCTTCACCGACACCATGAGGGCGTACCACGGCAAGGCCTCCTCCGGGTACTCCAGCCGGCTGCTGCCCACGCCCACCGTGGAAGGCTCCGTGCTCGGCGCACCCGTCGACGGCCTCCTCGGCTGGCACGCCGTACGCCTCCCCGACAACGGCTGGGCCGGCATCGACACCGGCGGCCGCACCGTCACCGTCCCCGAAGGCGGGGACAAGCCGGTCGCGGCCCTCACCTTCCCGGGCGACGACCGCCCGCGCGCCCTCTCGCACAGCTGGCGCTCGCTGGCCGTCACCGACCCCGACGGCGTCGTCACCGCCCAGACCCGCAACGACCGCCACGACACGCCCTTCAGCACCGGCAGCGTGGACCTCCCGCCGCTCTCCCACTGGTACGCACTGCGCCCGCGCGACCCGCAGGGCTCGGCGGCGCTGCGTACGGCCGACCGCGAGACCGTCGGGGCCCTCCTGAAGGCGGCGGCCGCCGTGTCGAAGGCCACCGAGCTGCCGGACGTGGTGAGCGCGGCCCTGCCGCAGGTCACCGACCCGAAGCTGATCGGCGGCATCGTCGAGGTCCTGCGGTTCGCCCTCACCCAGCAGAAGGCCCTGGACCAGATCTCGGCCCGGCTCCACGCGGACACCGCCCCCGCCGAGGACCGCGAGCAGGGGCCCGCCGACCAGCTGCTCGGCGCGGCCCTGGGCGGCCTGCTCGACTACGACCACTACCGCTACAACGGCGACAGCGACGGCGCACACCGCACCCTGCGCCTCCTCGGCTCCGCCCGCGCCGCGACCGACGCCACCGCCGTGCCCGGACTGCTCCACTTCGACACCCCTGCCCTGCCGTACTACACCTTCGCCTGGACACCGCTGCTCGACCAGCCTGCGGCCGCGGCCTACCGGGCCGTCGCCGCGACGACCACCGGTGAACAGCGGGCGGCCCTCCTCACCATGCTCGGCGAGGTGGACGCCCTCGGGATGGCCTCGGCTCAGGGCTCGGCCGACAGCTGGCGCCGGGTCGTGGTCCACCTCGGCCACGCCCACCTCACCGGCCCCGACGGTCTCGACCGCAACCGCTACCACCGCAGCCTGCTGCCGCTGGGCGGCGGAGCCCTGCTCGCCATGACGGAGCAGGGCGACTCCGTGCCCGACGGCCACGAGTTCGGAGCCCTGCTCCACGACCCCACCGGAGGCTTCACCGTCCCCGGCCCCTACACCGTGCGCCGCGAGACGCCCCTCGGTGATCCCGACCGGGACCCCGGCTGGCTGACCGCCTTCCTCGGCGCGGCCGCCGAGCACGGGCCGGTGCCCTTCCGCCCGGAGGCCGCGGAGGAGTTCTCCCGCCTCACCGGGGTCTCCGGCGCCCTCGCCCGCCTGGTGGTCGCGGGACTCCCGCACATCGACAGCTACGAGCGCAACTTCCTGCCCGCGGAGGTGCGTACCGCCCTCGGTGTCAAGGCGACCGACGCCGCCTACGCCCGTGACGAGCTCAAGAACCTCGGTGCGGAGGTCCGGCGCGCCATCGTGGCGGCCCTGCTGCCCGCCGACCCCGCCCGCCTGTGGAGCGAAGGCCCCGACGTGGCGGCCGCCGCGGAGCTGTGGAACCGGCGCGTGGGCCGCCGTACCCCCGTACCCGACTGGCTGGCCACCGAGGCCGCGCGCGCCGTCCGCGGCGGATGGCCCGCACACCGGGTACTGGCCGCACTCCTCGACCCGGCCGCCTCGCGTGAGCTCTCCCTCGACGTGCCGTGGACGGTCAAGGGCGACCACGTGGAGCCCGCCGAGCCCGCCACCGACCCGTTCACCGCGCAGGTCCTGACCGCGACCCTGGCCATGAGCGCATGGCTGGCCCACCGGCTGCCGGCCGGGGACCCCGTACGAGCGGCCCTGCCGCCCGCGCTGACCGCCGTACGACAGCGGCTCGCCGCACCCGGACTGCTCCTGGAGATCGCCCACTACACCAGCCTGTCGAACTTCCGGAAGGCGGCCGGCACTCCGACCGAGACCGGCGAGGGCTACGAGCGCTACGGCGCGGTCGTCATGGCCACCCACGACGACCAGCCCAGGCCGGCGGTGCGGACGGCACTGCTGGACTCCACCGGCTCCGACCCCTACCTGCCGGCGCTGCGCGGCGACGACCAGCAGCCCCTCATGGCCGAGACGGCCCTGCGGACCGCCCACGACCCGCGCTTCGCCGCACTGCTCGCCGACCCGGGCGCCCCCGCCGCCGGCACGGTCGACGCGGCCGGCACGTGGTGGCCGCAGGACCCGAGCCGATCGGTGCCCGAACTGGTGGAGGAGGTCGGCGCCGAGTACGCGCTGGGCGCCGACGCGGCCGCCCTGTACCTGGCACTGCTCGCCA
This sequence comes from Streptomyces sp. NPDC060232, assembly GCF_042726555.1. NCBI lineage: Bacteria > Bacillati > Actinomycetota > Actinomycetes > Kitasatosporales > Streptomycetaceae > Streptomyces > Streptomyces sp. NPDC060232. The sequence continues at coordinate 56,605 of NZ_JBHXAG010000025.1, forward strand.
TGCCCGACCCCACCGACCGCAACACCGCCCGGTGGACGGGCTGGAAGCCGGCCCGCCTCAAGGCCGCCCGCGCCGAACTGGCCGCCACCGACCTGGTGGTGTCGGCCGACCGCAGCCGGGCCGGACGCTCGCTGTTCCTGCCCGGCGGGTGGGCCGACATGGCCTCCCCGGCGCTGCCGGTGGAGCAGTGGAAGCTGCCCATGTACGGCCTCACCCCCGGCGGCCGGCCGCTGCTGGGCGTCCTGGCGCCGGCCGAACCGGCCGCGGAGCTCTACCGCCGCGCCTGGCAGCGGATCCGGGAGGGCGACGTCCCGCGCTTCCAGGAGCTCAAGGTGAAGCGCACCCGCGCCCGCCGCCGCTGAACCGGCCGCTACCCCGATGCGGAGCCGGTGCGGCCCACCTGACACGGTGGGCCGCGCCGGCCCCCACCACCACCTCGTACACCGCGCACACCGCAGAGGAACCACCCGATGACCGTCACCGAACCATCCGCCCCCGCCCGGCAGGTGCTGCCCGCCGAGGAGCGGTACGCCGCCGAGCTCGCCTTCCTCGCCGCCCACGACACCGGCCCCCGTCCGCCCGGCTGGGCCCTGACCCCGCGCGCCGTGGTCACCTTCGTCTGCGGCAGCGACGGCACCGAACTGGCCCTGCCCAAGCGCCGCGCCGGCCTCCCGTCCAAGCTGGCCGTCGCCCCCAAGTTCGTCGGCGAACGCGCCCTGGTGGAGCGCTGTGTCGTCACCCTCGCCGGAGAGCGCGGCCTGCTCCTCACCGGAGAGCCGGGCACCGCCAAGTCGATGCTGTCCGAGCTGCTGGCCGCCGCCGTCTGCGGTACCAGCGCCCTCACCGTCCAGGGCACCGCCGGCACGACGGAAGACGCCTTCCGCTACGGCTGGAACTACGCGCTGCTGCTCGCGCAGGGACCGAGTTCGGGCGCCCTGGTCGACTCCCCGGTGCTCTCGGCCATGCGCACCGGGCGTGTCGTCCGCGTGGAGGAGATCACCCGCTGCCTGCCCGAGGTGCAGGACGCGCTCGTCTCGATCCTCTCGGACCGGCGGGTCAGCGTGCCCGAACTGACCGCCACCGAGGACGCGGTGGTCTGCGCCGCCCCCGGCTTCACCGTCATCGCCACCGCCAACCTCCGCGACCGCGGCGTCTCCGAGATGTCCGCCGCCCTCAAGCGGCGCTTCAACTTCGAGACCGTCGCCCCGATCGCCGACGCGGACGCGGAGGCCACGCTGATCCGGCGCCAGGCCGTCGCCGCCGTCGAGCGGGCCGGCGCCGCCTTCGGCGTGGACGACGCCGTGCTCGACGCGCTCGTCACCGTCTTCCGCGACCTGCGCTCGGGACGTTCCGCCGAGGGCTGGGACGTGGAACGCCCGGGTACCGTCATGTCCACCGCCGAGGCGGTCCAGGTGGCGGCCTCGCTGGGAGTCGCCGCCGCGTACCTGCCGGACGGGGACGTGCTGGACCTGCTGCCGGGGCACCTGCTGGGCGTCGTACGCAAGGACGACCCCGCCGACCACGGAAGGCTGCTGGGGTACTGGGACGGCCCGGTCCGGCGCCGCGCCGAGGACGGCTCGGCGATGTGGCGCCGCCTCTGGGACCTGCGCGGGAGCCTGCGTTGACGCACACCGACCCGCGGGCCGCGGTCGACGCGCTCGCCGCGGCCCGCGAGCCCTACCTGATCGGGATACGGCACCACAGCCCCGCGCTGGCCGCGGTGGTGCCGGCCCTGCTGGACGCCTCCGGCGCGGACGTCGTCTGCGTCGAGCTCCCGGCGGACTTCCAGCCGTGGCTGGAGCACCTGGCCGACCCGGAGACCGTCGCCCCGGTCGCCCTGGCCGGCACCGGCGAGGACGGCCGCCTGGCGTTCTACCCGTTCGCGGACTTCTCCCCGGAGCTGGCGGCCATCCGCTGGGCCCGCCGATCGGGCGCGGCCGTCCTGTGCTGCGACCTCCCCCTGTCCGACCCCGGCTGGGCCCCCCACCCGGCCGTCCCCCACCCGTCCCCACCCACGGACAGGCCGACGGCCGCCCTGCCCGACGCCTCCGCCCCGACCGCGGTCGCGTCCGCGGAGAACGGCACCGGCGTGCCCGGGGCTTCGGCCGCGGTCGCCGTGCCCGGCGTGGCCACGGATGCGCCCGCGCGTGCGGCCTCCGGCACGGTTCCGCCTTCGGACGCGGGCAGCGCCTCGGTGCCGACCGGTGTGCCGGGCACGGGTTCTGGCCCGGACGCCGCCCGGAGCGCGTTCACGGACCCGTCCGCCGCAACCGGTTCGGACCCGGACGCGGGCACCGGCACCGACGGGCGGGGCGCAGGCGGCTTCGCCGGCGCCCTCACCGCCGCCGGCACGGGCCGGGACGGCGACGACATGTGGGACCGCACCGTCGAGGTCCTCGCACCGGGCTGCTCCCCGGAGGCCGTACGCCGCGCCGCGCTCGGCGTCGGCTGGGCGCTGCGCGAGGACGGCCCCGTCCCGGACCGGGACCTCGCCCGCGAGTCCCACATGCGCGCCGTGATCGCCGGCGCCGCCGCCGACGGCCACCGGGTGGCCGCCGTCATCGGCTCCTTCCACGCCCCGGCCCTCGTCGACCCCGTCGAGCCCGGTACGGGCAAGGCCCCCGGCGGCCCCGGGGCGAACGCGGACGACGGTTCCGTGCCGGGCGCGGACGCACCAAGCCCCCGGTGGGGCAGCGACGGGGCGAAAGCCCCGTCGGACGGCGTGTCGCCGGGCGGCAGCCGCGCCACGGGTGACGACGCGGCCGGCGTCGAGCAGCGTCCAGCGGCGGACCCCGGCCCGGCGGGCGAGGACGGGTCGGACTCCCGCCGGGGGAGCGGCGAGGGGGCGGAAGCCGCCGGCGGCGTCGCGCCGAGCGGCGGCTGCGCCACAGGTCCCGAGGCGGAGCCCGCGACCGGGCAGGGGCAGCCCGTCGTGCCGGGTCCGCGCCCGGGCGGGAGCGCCGCTTCCGGGCCGGCCGCGGGGCCGGGCCGGCGCCCGGGCGGGCGCGGCACCGCCGGGGCGGCCCCCGCGGAGCCGGCCGACGTCGCCGTCACCTCCTTCGTCCCGTACTCCTTCGATCTGCTCGACTCCCGCTCCGGATACCCCGCCGGCATCCGCGACCCGCTCTGGCAGCAGGCCGTCCTCAACGCCGGCGGCGACCCCGAGCGGGTCCGGGAGGCGGCGTCCGTCGCCGTCACCGGGCTCTGCCGGGAGCTGCGCCGGGCCGGACACACCGCCGGCACCGGCGAAGCCGCCGAGACGCTGAGGCTGGCCTGCGACCTCGCCGTCCTGCGCGGGCTCCCCGCGCCCGGCCGCGGCGAGCTCCTGGAAGCCGTCGCCACCGTCCTCGGACAGGGCGAACCCCTCGGCCGGGGCCGGGCGCTGGCCCACGCCCTCGAAGCGGTGCTCGTCGGCACCGCCCGCGGGCGGATCACCCCGCACGCCCCCCGCTCCGGACTCGGCCCCTCCGTCGAGGCCGAACTCGCCGAGCTGCGCCTTCCGTGCCCCGCGGACCCCGCGCCCCGCGAGATCCGCCTCGACCCGCTCCGCTCCGCCCTCGACGGCCGCCGCGAGGTCCTCCTGCAGCGCCTCCTCGTCTGCGGCGCCTCCTACGGGGAGCCCCTCACCGTCGCCGCCACCGGCGACGGCACCGCCCTCGGCACCAAGTGGCGGCTGTCCTGGACGCCTTCCGTCCCGGCCCGCCTCGACCTCACCGGCGTGCGCGGCGTCACCGCCGCCCAGGCGGCCGCCGGGACGCTCGGCGAAACCGCCCGCCGTGCCGCCGCCGACGGCGGCCCGACCCCGGCCCAGATCCTCGCCGGGCTGGCCGCCGCCGCGCGGTGCGACCTGCCCGACCTGGTCGACGTACGCCTCCACGAGGCGGCCGCCGTCCTGCCGCAGACGGCGACCCTTCCCGAACTCCTCGACGCCCTCGACCTCCTGGAGGCACTCCACCGCGGCCACCTCCCCGGCACCTCCGCCGCTTCCCGTGCCGCTTGCGCCGCGCTCACCGGCGAGCTCCTCGAAGCCGCCGTACGCTCCCTGCCCGGCCTCGCCGGCAGCGACGACCCGGCCGACGCCGCCGCCCTCGTGGCCCTCGCCGACCGGGCCTCCGCCCACCACCTGGGCCTGCGCACGGACGACGCCCTCGCCGCGCTCGCCGCCACCGCGTCCCCGCTGATGCAGGGCGCGGCCCTGGCCGTACGGGTCCTCCTCGACCTCGACCCGGCCGAGGCGCTCGGCGACCGCGCCGCCGGATGGATCGACAGCGCCGGCACCGCCGACAGCCGGCGCGCCCTGACCCGCCGGATCGCCGGACTCCTCACCGCCGCCGGCCCGTTGCTGCAGTCCTCCCCGGCCGCCCTCACCCCGCTCCTCGACCGCGTCGACCACCTCGCCGACCAGGACTTCCTCGACCGTCTCCCCGCCCTGCGCGGCGGCTTCGACGCCCTCGCGCCGGCCGCCCGCGACCGGCTGCTGGACACGGTCGCCGAGCGACTCGGCGACCGCATCGACCTCGCCCTCGACGCCCCGCCCGCGCTGCTCGCCCTCTGGGCCGCCGCCGACGCCGCCGGTCTTGCCGCACTCAAAGCCCTCCCGCTGCCACAGCCGCAGGAACCGGACCCGGACCCCGACCCCGACCCGGACCCGGACTCTCCCGTACCGGCCCAGGCTACGGACGTCCCCGACGCGGCGTTTGCCCCCACCGCCCGGCCGGAGGCGCACCGGCTGGCCCCCGCCGACCGCTGGCGGCTGCTGCTCGGCCGCGAACGCGACCGGCTCCCCGCCGGCGCCCGCCGCTACGCCCACGCACTGGACGAGCTGTACGGCTCCGGACACGGCGAAGGGGCCGGCGACCTCGGCACCGGCCAGGGACCGGGCCGCGGCGGAGGCCAGGAGGCCTCCTTCCCCACCGCCCGGGAATGGTCGCAGGAGCTCGAAGCGCTGTTCGGCGCCGACGTACGGGAGGAGGTGCTGGCCGGTGCAGCCGAAGCCGGCCGCACCGACGTGCTCGCCCAGCTCGACCCGGCGGCCGTGCGGCCCTCCGTGGAACTGCTGAGCTCCGTACTCTCCCTCGCTGGAGGACTGCCGGAGGCCCAACTCGCCCGGCTGCGTCCCCTGGTGAAGCGACTCGTCGACGAACTGTCCAAGGAGCTCGCCACCCGGATGCGCCCTGCCCTGTCGGGCCTCACCACACCGCGCCCCACCCGCCGCCCGGGCGGTGCGCTCGACCTGGCCCGCACCCTGCGCGCCAACCTCGCGCACGCCCGCCGCCGGCCCGACGGCTCGGTGGTCGTCGTACCGGAACGGCCCGTATTCAGCACCCGGGCGAGCCGCGAGGCCGACTGGCGGCTCGTCCTGGTCGTCGACGTGTCCGGCTCCATGGAAGCCTCCGTCATCTGGTCGGCCCTGACCGCGGCCGTACTGGGCGGCGTGCCCACCCTCTCCACCCACTTCCTCGCCTTCTCCACCCAGGTCGTGGACCTCACCGACCGGGTCGAGGACCCGCTCTCACTGCTGCTGGAGGTGCGCGTCGGCGGCGGCACGCACATCGCCGCCGGCCTCGCCCACGCACGCTCCCTGATCACCGTCCCGAGCCGCACCCTCGTCGTCGTGGTCAGCGACTTCGAGGAAGGCGGCCCGATCGGCGGACTGCTCGGGGAGGTCCGCGCACTGGCCGCCTCCGGCGCCCACCTGATGGGCTGCGCCGCGCTCGACGACACGGGCACGCCCCGGTACTCGGTGCCGGTAGCCCGGCAACTCGTCGCGGCCGGCATGCCCGTGGCCGCCCTCAGTCCTCTCGCCCTCGCCCGCTGGGTCGGCGACCGCCTCCGTGGAGAGTCCCGTTGAGCACCGAACTGCCGCCCGTCGCACCCGAGGTGCTCGCCGAAGCGGTCGAAAGCCTCACCGCACGGCTGCGAAAGAAGCTGGACGACGCCACCGCAGACTGCGCGGACTCCGCCACCCGCGAGGCCGACGGAAGCGTCACCTTCCGTTTCGGCGAGGACGCCCTGGTGACCCTGCGGCCCGGTCCGGCCGGGACCGTCACCGAGGCCGGACAGGCCACCTGCACCTGCCTGTTGGCGCCCCGGTGCCTGCACCGGGCCGCCGCCCTGGGCGCCGCGCCGCTCGCCGACGCGGCGCCGCCGGAGCCGGAGCCGGCCGAGGCCGTCGCCGCAGGATCAAACCAGGCACCGGCGGCCGCATCAGCCGGAGCCGGAGCCGAAGCCGAGACGGAAGCCGGAACCCGAGCCGCGTCAGCGTCCGGCGAGTCCCCTGGGTCCGCCGAACCCGTCCCGGCCCTCACCGCGGCCCAGCTCGGCGCCGCGGCCGCGCTCTGGCACGCCGCCGCCGAAGCCCTGGCGGCGGGCGTGACCGCCGGAGGAGCCGTCGTCCAGGCCGAGCTGCTGCGCGCCGCACACACCGCCCGCCTGGCCGGCCTGCCCCGCGCGGAAGCGGCCGCCCTGCGGGTCGTACGGGGCCTGCGCGCGGCCCGCGAACGCCGCACCGCGCACCGCCTGGGCGACCTCACCGGATCCTTCCGCGAACTCCTGCACACCGCCGGGGTGCTGGCCTGCGGTACGGCCGGTCCGGCACTGACCGGCACCTCCCGGCGCGCCTACACGCAGGGCGGCAGCCTCCAGGTGCAGGGCCTGTGCCGGGAACCGGTGCTCTCGGCCACCGGCTACGGCGGGGTCGTCACCCACCTGTTGGCCCCGGACGGCTCCCGCTACTCCGTCTCGGACGTCCGCCCGGGAGGCCTGGCCCGCGCCCGCGGGGCCGGGCGGGCCTCCGTCGCCCTCGGCGGCGCCACCCTCGACCACGCCGGCCTCGCCCGGGGAGGCCTGCGCATCGTCGGCGCGACGGTCTCCCCGGAGGGCCGGCTCGGCGCCGGACGCGGGGTCAAGGCGACCCCGCTGCCCGGCGCCGCGTGGACCGACGGGCCCGCGGCCCCGCTGTTCGCCCGCCCCGCGGCCGAGGCCGTCGCCGCGCTGCTGGCGGCCCCGGCCGAGGCGGCCGATGCCGAAACCGCCCTGATCGGCTGCGATGTCACGGTCGTCGGGGCGGCCGGCGACCACCTCCTCGTCCGCGAGGCAGGGCCCCACGCACCCCTGCTGAGGCTGCTGCCCGCGCACCCGCACCCGGAGCTGCCGCACACCGAGAACCTGCGGCGCATCGCCTCCCACCCCGGACTGCGGCTGCGGGTCCTGGGCCGTCCCGACCTCGACCGCGCCGCCACCCTGCGCCCGGTGGCCGTCGGGCCGGTGCCCGGCGCACCGTGCACGCTGCGGCTGCCCGAGGAATGGCTGGGCCGGGCCGATCTCGGCTACGACCGCCTCCAGGGCGAGCACTTCCCGCCGCCGGACGCCGTCGCGGCGTCCGGCGAGGCCGGCGCCGTACCGGCGGCCGACGCCCCGGACCCGCTGGCCACATCGCCGCTGTGGCGGGTGCGGCGCCTCCTCGAGACCGGTGTCGCCGGCGGCCGCCGCGCCGTCGCCGAGGCGGCCCGGGGTACGGCGCCCCTGGCCGCGTACGGTCCGCTGCGCCGGGCCGGGCTCACCGCCGCGGCGGACCTGGCCACCGCCCTCGCGGCCGAGGCCGACCGGCGCCCGCGCGACGCCTTCGGCCGGCTCGCCGACCCCTCGCCCGACGGCTACGCCTGGGCCTGGCTGGCCGCGGCCACCCACCTGGCGGCTGCGGAGCGCTCCCTGGTCGCCGCGTCGTGGACGGCTACACCGAACGGAGCCACGCCCGCAGCGCCGTGAAGTCCCCGGCGGTCAGGCCGACGCCCGGATCGACGCGGTGTAACAGGGCAGGGCCCGGGTGGTGACCGGCCACCCAGGCCCGGTCGGCGCCGGTGATCTCGTCGTCGATCCACACGAACGGCCGCCCGGCCGCGTGGTCGAGGAGGGCTGGGGTCTTCCAGTGGACGCCACCGTGCCCGTCCTCGTCGGAGGGCTCCGGCCAGGCCACCACGGGCAGCTCCGGCAGTCCGAGCCGCGGTGCGACGCACTCGTTGGCCTCCGCCATCCAGGTCGTCGCCCACCACAGCTCGCACGGCAGCCCCGCCAACAGAGGCCCGAGCGCCGCGTCGATGCGGGCGAGCAGGGGATGGGGGCCGCCGTCCCCGGGTGGGTACGAGCCCGCCCCGAAGGGGATCAGCGGACCGTCGACATCGAGGTAGAGGAGGGGAAGGGCCGTTGAGCCGGTCATGACTCCACGCTAGGCCCTCTCGTCAAGCTCTCGACCGCGGTGCGGACCTGACGGCGGACGAGGACCCGGCAGGCTACGGCCACGCCGGTCCGCCGACCGGCGGCGACCCGACCGGCGGCGGCGGGCCCTGAGGCCCGGCCGACGGGTCGGCATGACCCGCGACTTCAGGGCGTACCACCTTGCGCACCGCACCGCACCGCACCGGCCAGGACGACACGGTGTCGGTCACGCAGACCAGCGTCCGCAAGCACGGCACCCTGACCCTCCGCACGGCCCACGACGAGGTCATCACCCAGCCGTGGTGATCCCGGGCCACCGCTCGTCCCAGAGTGCGCAGTGGTGTTCGGCCCGCCCGTCCACCGCACGGATCCCGTCGGCGCCAGGAGCCAGCGACAGCACCCGCGCCGACGCGCCCAGCCGCGGCCACTGCGGGGCACCGGGCGCGGCAGGAACACCGGTCCGCGCGAACCCGGCCCAATAGCCGGTCATCCGGTCCGCGAGCCCCTGCTGCGCCGCGCTCAGCGGGGTGATCGTGAACAGGTAGGGCAGTTCGAAGCCGTGGGCCGCGCCGAACGGCAGCCCCGGCACCGGTGCCAGCCCCGTGAAGTTCGGCGCGTCACGGTCACTGAACCGGTAGCCGTACGTCGGCACGTGCCGCCGCAACGCCGCCCCGTCCCGCAGCGTCGGGCAGATGAACGACGCGTCGGTCAGCAGTGTCGCCCAGGCGACCGCCGGGGTCGGGTACGCCGACACCGGATAGGCGGCCTGCACCGCACGGGCCGTCTCCACGCCGAACGACCGCTCCGTCCGGGCCCGGTAGGCGGTCTCGTCGCCGATCGGGTACGCCGCCAGTGTCTGGGACAGGAAGAGGCGGATCTCGTCCCGGGTGGTTCCCTGCATCACCGGCACCCGGTGGAACCGTCCGGCCTCCAACGCCCTCCGCGGCTCCGTCGGCAGGCTGCTGTCCCCGTAGGACACCTGGGAGAACCGCTGCATCAGGTCGGCGGTCGCGAGAGTACGGGCGTCCAGCGCGCGCAGGCAGTCCAGCGCGCCGGAGGGCCGGCCGCAGCCGAGCCGGGCCGCCGCGAGGGCGCCCTCCTGCGCCGTGCGCCGCGCGGGCACGAAGGGCTCGTACGTGCCGAGGCCCGGCAGCAGCGCCGACGGCGGCGTCGTGGTCGAGCACGATCCGCTCTGCACGATCGCCCTGTGGAACAGCCCGGCGGAAGCGGGCGAGGTGAGGTGCGCGCAGACGCTCAGGGCCCCCGCCGACTCGCCGAAGACGGTGACGTTGCCAGGGTCCCCGCCGAACCGCTCCGCGTTCGTCCGCACCCAGCGCAACGCCGCCCGCTGGTCCGCCAGGGCGAAACCGGGGGCCCCGCCGAGCGCCGGATGGCCGAACAGGCCGAAGACGCCCAGCCGGTAGTTGGCCGTCACGACCACCGCATCACCCCGGACCGTCAGTCGGTCCGGCCGGTAGACGTCGCCGGAGCCGCTGAAGAAGCCGCCGCCGTGGAACCAGACCAGGACCGGTCGAGGACGAGGACGAGGATGAGGCCGTGGCCGCACACCGGCCGCCGGCGCCGCCGCACCCGTGGGGACGGTCACGTTGAGGTACAGGCAGTCCTCCGAGCCCAGCGGCCCGCCGCCCCCGAGCGCGGGCAGCTGCACACAGCGCGAGCCGGGCGCCCCGGCGTCCCGTACGCCCGCCCACCGGCGCGCCGGCTCCGGCAGCCGCCAGCGCCGCGGACCCGTCGGGGGAGCCGCGAAGGGGACGCCCTCGAACGTGCTGTACGCCCCGTGCGTCCGGCCGCGCACCGGACCGCGGTCGGTGTCCACGACCGGCCCCTCCGGACCGGCCGCGGCGCCCACCAGCAGAAGGACGACGGGCAGCAGGAGCGCGCACCGGCGCCGGACCCCTCGCATGTCGGGCACGGCCCTCGCCCTTCCCTCGGAGCCCGGCGGGGGACCCCCGTTTGCCCGCCCCGAATGGCGCAGTGGGCGGAAGTGGCACTCAATGTAACAAAGCGTGCGCTTCTCATGACGCACGATGACCGGCGCGCGATTGCGTAGACCCGCGCGTCGGCGAACGGAGCTTTCCATGAATGACCCCATCACTCTCGCGGCGACACCACACGAAGGCAGCCGCGGGACCCCCGACACCACCGCCCCGGCCACCCCCGACGCCCCGGACACGCGGGACACGCCGGACGACTCCGACGCGCAGACCACCCAGCGCATGCGGACCCTCCTGGAAACGGCGGCCACCTGCCGTCCGGTGGAGGAGGTCACCGCGCTGGTGAGCCTCCTCAAGGAGGACGGCCCCCTGCCCGACGCCGGACACGACGCGCTGCGTGCGGCCGCCGTGACCCGGCCGGTGCAGGACGTGCAACGGATGGTCACCCTGCTGGGCGAGGCCCCGCACGAGGTGGGCGAAGCGGACATCACGCTGCGCGCCGCCGCCGTCGGACGGTCCATCGAGGACGTCGCCCTGTTGGTGAACATCCTCGGCAAGGACGCCCCCGGCGAGCCGGAGCGGCAGCCCCGCCCCGGGCCCGCCGACGCCACCCGGGCGGGCGGGCCGACCGCCCGGGACGCAGAGCCGTCCCCTGGGCGGAGCGAGGAGCCGTACGGAGTCCCGTACCCGGCCCTGTACGAGGCGCCCCACCAGGTGCGGTCCCGGCGGCCCGCTCCGGCCCCGGCCGGTCAGGCGGCCCGCACCCCGGCGCTGCGGCACGTGCTGCGCTGGCCGGTGGTGATCGCCCTGCTGGTCAGCGGCGCCCTCCACCTGCCGCAGGAGCTGATAGCCCTGCCGCCCGCGAGCCCGCCCGGCCTCCTGCCCCTCCTGGTCACGGTGGTGTGCCTCGGCGTCGGTGCGCTGGTGGCGCTGCGCGACACCACGGCCGTGTGGCGGGCGGGCGCGGCCACGGCCCTGGGCGTTGTCGCCCTGCACGTGATCGGCGGCTCCCTCGCCTTCGACCCGCTGGCCGGCACCGTGGGCGGCTCCCAGGCCTGGGCCGGAGCCGCCGTCATGCTGAGCGCGGCGGCCGGCGCGGTCCTCGCGGGCCTGGCCCTGAGGAACCGCCAGGAGAACTCCGCCTGACGGGCGGCCGCAACCGCCGCAGCGGCACCCCGCGCCACCGTGCGCGGGGTGCCGCCGCGTTCGATCCTCCGCCTCAGGCGAGCAGGTTGACCGCCCCCGTGAACACGCGGGGCAGCCGGGCGGCCAGCGGGACGATCCGGGGCGCGAGGCGCGGCCGCCGGCGGGCCCAGAGCAGCGACTCGGTGAGCGCGCGGTAGCTGCGCGACAGGTCCCGCCAGGCCTGTTCGTAGGCCTGAGGCCGGCCCGCCCGTACGCAGCGCACCAGTTCACCCGCGGCCGTCACGGCCAGGGCGAGCCCCTCGCCGGTCAGGGCGTCGACGTATCCCGCGGCGTCCCCGACGAACAGCACCCGCCCCGAGACGCGTACGCGCGCGCCCTGGCGCAGGGGCCCGGCGCCGCGCACGGGTGTGTCGGCGAAACCGGCGAGCCGGGCCGCCAATCGCGGGAAGTGGGCGAGCTGTTCGTCGAAGGGCGCCTGGTCGGTGGTGAGGACCGCCACGCCGATCCGGTCGGGCGCCAGGGGGGTGACGTAGGCCTCGCACCGAGCCGACCAGTGCACTTCGACGAGGTCGCTCCACGGCTCGACGGCGTAGTGGCGGCGCAGCCCGTAGCGGGCCGGCCGGCGGGGAGTGGCGGGCGCCGACAGGCCGAGTCCGCGCCGGACGGGGGAGTGCAGGCCGTCCGCCGCGACGAGGTAGCGGGCGGTGAGCCCGGCCGCGGTGACGTGGTTGACGCCCTGGCGCACCTGGTCGACGCGTTGCGGCAGGACCCGTACGCCGAGCCGCGCGGCCCGTTCGGCGAGGGCGGCCTGGAGGTCCGTGCGGCGGGTGCCGAGGCCCGGCCCGGACCGGAAGAGCCCCTCCGCCTGCAGGCCGCTCGCGTCGTCGACGTAGCGGATGCCGCGGAACGGCTGCCCGGCCACAGACACGCCCAATGCCTCAAAGCGACGTACCGCTCCGGGCATCAGGCCCTCCCCGCAGGCCTTGTCGATGGGGGTGGGCCGCGGCTCCACGACCACGACCTCCAGGCCGGCGAGGGCGCCGTGGATGGCGGTCGCCAGTCCGGCGGGTCCGCCGCCCGCGATCAGCAGGTCGATCATGACGGGGCGCCCGCCGACGGGACGGAGGCGGGGGCGCGCAGCCGTCCGCCGTCCGTCAGGGCGGCGTCCTCGCAGCCGATCCGCACGCGCAGCAGCACCAGATTGAGCACGGTGAAGGCGAGGGCGGTCGCCCAGGCGGAGTGCACCAGCGGCAGCGCGGCTCCTTCAGCGACCACCGCCACGTAGTTGGGGTGGCGCAGCACCCGGTAGGGGCCCCGCTCCACCAGCGGCAGTCCGGGTACGACGAGCACCCGGGTGTTCCACCGCGGACCGAGGGAGGCGACGCACCACCAGCGAAGGCCCTGGGCCGCGACGACGACGGCGAGTGCCGGCCAGCCGAGCAGGGGGACGAACGGCCGGCCGGCCGCCAGCGGCTCGACCACGCAGCCCACCAGCAGCGCGGTGTGCAGGGCGACCATGGCCGGGTAGTGGCCGCGGCCGTACTCGCGGCCGCCGCGCGCCAGGCTCCAGGCGGTGTGGCGGCGGGCGGTGACCAGCTCGGCGAGCCGCTCGGCGGCGACGAGGCAGATGAGCAGCAGGTACAGGCTCAAGGAGGTCAAGGAGGTCAAGGAGGTCAGGGAGGTCAGGGAGGTCAAGGAGTGCATCGGGTTCTCCGGGGTCACCAGCGCAGGAGGACGAGTTCGGAGGCGAAGCCGGGGCCGAAGCCGAGCATCAGCCCGACGGACCCGGGCGGCGGTCCGGCGCCGCGGACGCCTTCGAGGATGTGCAGGACCGAGGCGGAGGAGAGGTTGCCCACGGCGGCCAGCGAGCGCCGGCTCGCCGCGAACGCCGACTCCGGCAGCGCCAGCGCGTCCGAGAGCGCGTCGAGGATTTTCGGGCCGCCGGGATGGCAGATCCAGGCGTCGACGTCCGCCGGTTTCAGGTCGTGGGCGGCCAGGAAGCTCTCCACCTCCTCGGCCACGTGCAGCCGCGCCAGGTCCGGGAGTTCACGGCCGAGCACCATGCGCATGCCCCAGTGGCCGATGTCCCAGCCCAGGAGGTGTTCCGTGCCCGGGTAGAGACGGCTGCGGGTGGCGACGACCTCGGGGCCGGTGCCCGTCGCGTACAGGGGGTGGTCGCGGCCCACGGCCACCAGGGCGGCCGCACCGTCGCCGAAGAGCGCGCCCGCCACCAGGTTCGCCATCGAGGAGTCGGTGCACTGAAGGGTGAGCGAACAGAGTTCGGTGGAGAGGAGGACGGCCGCGTGACCGGGCCGGCCGGCGAGCAGGTCGTGGAGATGGCCCACCCCGGCGGCTCCGGCGGCGCACCCGAGACCGAAGAGCGGCAGCCGCCGTACGTCGGGACGCAGCCCGGCTCGCGCGGCGAGTCGGGCCTCCAGCGAGGGTGTCGCGAGCCCGGTCACGGTGGTCGACATGACGAGATCGACCTCGGGGGCCGTCAGGCCGGCGTCGGAGAGGGCGAGTTCGAGCACCCGGCGCCCGAGTTCGAGGGCCGTCTCCACGAACAGGGCGTTCGTCGTGCCGAAGTCGTTCGCGGGCCCGTAGCGCTCCAGGGGGAGCGCGAGATGGCGGCTGTCCACGCGCACCGAGGCGTGGACCCGGCGCAGCAGGGCGGTGTCGGAGCCGGGAGGCAGGAAACGGGCGAGCGCCTCCGTGATCTCGGCCTGGGGATGGCGATGGGGCGGGAACACGCTGCGCACTGCCAGAACACGTGTCATTCAGTCACCATAGAAAACAACTGACACTTCGTTACGAATCACCCGATCCGGGCGCGGCGCCGCATAGCGTGTCGTCGTGCCCGTGCGAACCACACAGATCACCGGGAGCGGCGGCAGCGGCTCGGTCGCCCGCCCCGGACCTGCCCTGTCGGCCCTGTGGGGCCTGCCGGCGGCATGCCACCCGCTGCCCGCCGTGGCCGTGACCCTCTTCACCGCCGTCCTGGCGGTCGCGGCGGGGCACGGCCCGTCGGGAGTGGCCCTCGCCGCCGGGGCGGTGGCCGCCGGGCAGCTGTCGGTGGGCTGGTGCAACGACCGGGCCGACCTGCGGCGCGACCTGGCCACGGGCCGACGGGACAAGCCCCTGGCCGCCGGTACGGCGTCACCCGCCGCGGTGGCCTGGGCGGCGGCGGTGGCGCTGCTGGTCTGCGTGCCGCTGTCGCTGGCGGCCGGCACCCTCGCGGGCGCCGCGCATCTGGCCGGTGTGGCCGCCGCCTGGGGGTACAACCTGTGGCTGAAGGGCACGGCCGTCTCCTGGGCCCCGTACGCCCTGGCCTTCGGCCTGCTGCCCGCCTTCGTCACCCTCGGGCTGCCCGGTGCGCCCTGGCCGCCGCCGTGGCTGACGGCGGCCGCCGCCCTGCTCGGCGCGGGCGCCCACTTCGCGAACGTCCTGCCCGACATCGACGACGACCTGGCCACCGGCGTGGTGGGACTGCCCCAGCGGCTCGGCGCCCGGCGCTCGGCCGCCCTGGCCGGGCTGCTCGTCCTGGGCTCGGCCGCGGCCCTCGTGGCGGGACCACCGGGGCGGGTGACGGCGTACGGCTGGGCCCTGCTGGCCGCGACGGCCACGGCCCTGCTCCTGGCGTCCCGCAGTCCCGCGGGCAAGCTCCCGTTCCGCACGGTGATGGCGGTGGCCGGAGCCGATGTGGTCCTGCTGGTGGCCGAACTCCGCCCCTGAGCCGGCCGGGTTTCCACCTGTGGGTCCCGGGTGTCCACCCGTCGGCGTCCCTCGTTCCTCGTCCGCCACCGGACAGGGCGCCGGCGGGCCGACCAGGGGGAAGCCTGTCGCTCCTCAGGGCGCGTGCCGCGTGCGGGTCCAGGCCAGGAGGTCGTCCACCGGCCAGGTGTTGACGACGCGCTCCGTCGGAACACCGCATTCCACGGCCCGTTCGCAGCCGAGGACCTGCCAGTCCAACTGACCCGGGGCGTGCGCGTCCGTGTCGATCGCGAAGAAGGTACCGGCGGCCACGGCCAGCCGCAGCAGCCGCCGAGGCGGGTCCAGCCGTTCGGGCCGGCTGTTGATCTCCACGGCGGTACCGGCCTCCGCGCAGGCCGCGAACACCGCCTCCGCGTCGAACTGCGACTCCGGGCGGCCGCGCCCGGTGACCAGCCGCCCCGTGCAGTGCCCCAGGACGTCCATCAGCGGATTGCGCACGGCCGCCACCATCCGCCGGGTCATCGCGGGCGCGTCCATCCGCAGCTTCGAGTGGACCGAGCCGACGACGAGATCGAGCTGTTCCAGCAGCTCCGGCTCCTGGTCGAGCGCCCCGTCGTCCAGGATGTCGCACTCGATCCCGGTCAGCAGCCGGAAGGGCGCCCAGTCGGCGTTGAGCCCGGCCACCACGTCGAGCTGTTCGCGCAGCCGGTCCGCGGACAGGCCCCGCGCGACGGTCAGCCGGGGCGAGTGGTCGGTCAGCACCGCCCACTCGTGGCCCAGACCGGCCGCCGCCCGGCCCATCGCATCGATCGGGCTGCCGCCGTCCGACCAGTCCGAGTGCACGTGGCAGTCCCCGCGCAGCGCCGCCCGCAGCGCGGCGGCGGCGGGCGAGGCCGCAGGGCCCTCCGGCAGCGCTGCGGCCTCGTCCTCCAGGGCCTGCAGGTAGGACGGCACCCCGCCGGCGAGAGCCTCCTGCACGACCTTCGCCGTCTTGGGGCCGAGGCCCTTGACTGCTTCCAGGGAGCCGGCGGCGGCCCGCTCGGCCACCTCCTCCTCGCCCATGCGCGCGACGACGGCGGACGCAGTCCGGAAGGCCCGCACCCGGTAGGTCGGCGCCAGTGCGCGCTCCAGCAGGAACGCGATCCGGTCCAGCGCCGCAACCGGGTCCATCGGCCACCTCCTGCCGCACACGGGTCGGGTGGCCCCAGTGTCCGTCGCGGACGGCGGCTACGCCTCCTGGGCCTCCCGTGCCTCCTCCATGGGCACCGCGGCGTCCAGCGCGGCGGTGAGGCGGCTCAGCCGGGCCTGGAGGTCGACGATCTCGGCCAGGTCGAAACCGGTGGCCGCCGCGATCCGCCGCGGCACCTCCACCGCGCGGGCGCGCAGCGCCGCGCCCTCCTCGGTCAGGCGGGCGCGCACGGAGCGCTCGTCCTCGGCGCTGCGCTCGCGGCGGACCAGTCCGGCCGCCTCCAGCCGCTTGAGCAGGGGCGACAGGGTGCCCGAGTCCAGCCGCAGGTGTCGGCCGATCTCCTTGACCGGCATCTCGCCGTGCTCCCACAGCACCAGCATCACCAGGTACTGCGGGTAGGTGAGCCCCAGGTCCTTGAGGACCACACGGTAGAGGCCGCCGAAGGCGCGGCTCGCGGCGTTCAGCGCGAAGCAGATCTGGCCGTCGAGGCGCAGGAAGTCCTGGTCGGCGTGGGTCGCGGTGGGCTGCTCGGTCATGTGGGCCAGTGTACCCGGGCAGGACGTGCGAGGCATTGAATTGTGCACAACTGAATTGTGTGCTCTACTAATGGAGCGCGGTCGGGAACACCGGCCGCCGCCACGGTTCATTTCTGCGAGAGGAACTCTCATGGACGCGCTCTACACCGCTGTCGCCACCGCCAACGGCCGCGAGGGCCGCACCGTCAGCTCCGACGGCCAGATCGACCTCGCCCTGGCCATGCCCCCGGCGCTGGGCGGCAACGGGCAGGGCACCAACCCCGAGCAGCTCTTCGCCGCCGGCTACGCCGCCTGCTTCGCCAGCGCGCTCGGCCTGGTCGGCCGCCAGGCCAAGGCGGACACCAGCGAGGTCTCGGTCACGGCTGAGGTCTCCATCGGCAAGGACGGCGCCGGTTTCGGCCTCGGCGTCACCCTGCGCGTCGAGCTCCCGGACTCCCTGGCCGGCGAGACGGGCGCCCTCCTGGTGAAGCAGGCCCACGAGGTCTGCCCGTACTCCCGCGCCACCCGCGGCAACATCGACGTCGACCTCGTCGTCGAGTAACCAGGGACGCACATCCACGAGAAGCCACGAAGAGCGCACGAAGAGCGCACGGAGATGCCGGACGCCCGGCGGACGGCCACCATGGAGTCAGACCGGTTCCGACGGGGGCCGCACGCCGGGAGACGCCAGTGGGGCACAGCAACACGACGGACGTACTGGTCGCAGGCGCCGGCCCCATCGGGCTGACCGCCGCCGCCGAGCTGCGCAGGCGCGGCGTCTCCTGCCGGATCGTCGACCGGCTTCCCGCACCGCTGCCGTTCGCCAAGGCCGTGGGCATCCAGCCGCGCACCCTGGAGATCTGGGACCGCATGGGGATGGTCCGCGCCGTCATGGACGCGGCCGTCCCCCTGCGCGGACAGCTCACCTACGTCAACGGCGCCGAGCAGCCCCGGATCGACCTCGTCCTCCCGCCCGAAGTGCCCTACCGCTTCGCGGCGCTGCCGCAGTACGAGACCGAGCGCATCCTCGGCGAACACCTGGGCCGCTGGGGGACCGCCGTCGAACGCGGCACCGAACTGGTGTCCTTCCGCCAGGACGCCGACGGCGTCACCAGCCGGCTGGACACCCCCTCCGGCGCCGAGGAGCTGCGCACCCGGTACCTCGTGGGCTGCGACGGCGCGCACAGCATCGTCCGCAAGGGACTCGGGCTCTCCTTCGAGGGAGGCGCCTTCCCCGAGGAGTACATGCTCGCCGACGTCGCGGTCGACTGGGACCTGCCGTACGGGTACTCCCTGCGCGCCATGCACCTCGACGGCGCAGGCGCCGTCGACGACGTCCTCGTGTGCATCCCGCTGCCGGGCCGCGGCCGTTACCGGATGTCCATGAAAGTGCCCCCCGAACTGTCCACCGCCCAGCAGGCCGCGGCCGCCGCGGACGGCGTCGCCCACGGCCTCCAGAGCGGCCGGGCCCCGCAACTCGCCGACATCCAGGCCGTCCTGGACCGGCTCTCGCCGACCCCCACCACCGCCTCGGACATCCGCTGGTCATCGATCTTCCGCATCAGCCACCGGATCGTCGACCGGTACGGCCACGGCCGGGTCTTCATCGCCGGAGACGCCGCGCACATCCACCCGCCGACCGGCGCCCAGGGCATGAACACCGGCATCCAGGACGCCTGGAACCTGGCATGGAAGCTCGCCCTGGCCGTCGAGGGCGCCGCCCACCCCGGCCTCCTGCCCAGCTACGACACCGAACGCCGGCCGGTCGGCGAGGAGGTCGTCGGCCGCACCGTGCGCCACGCCTCCGCCCAGGGCGTCCAGTCCGACCCCGAGGACTCCGAAACCCTGATGCTGCGCGAGGCCCAACTGCTCGTCGGCTACCGCGGAAGCCCCGTCGTCGACCCGCCCGGCGAAGGACCCGGACCCCGCCCCGGAGACCGGGCCCCGGACTGCGGCGGCCTCACCTCGCCCATCGCCGCCGTCCCGCTGCGCCTCGCCGACCTCTGGCGCGAGCGCGAACACGTCCTGCTGCTCTACGGGACCGGCCTCGACGAACTCGCCCGCACGGCCCGGGAATCCTCCGGCGGCCGCGTCGTGACGTGCGTCGTCCTGCCGGCCGACTCCCCGGCGGGCCCGGCCGTACTACCGGCCTACCACGACACCGGCGGCGAGTTCGCCCGTGTCTACGCGGCCGAACAGCCGACCGCCTTCCTCGTCCGCCCGGACGGCTACCTCGGCGCCAGGCTCTCCCCACCGACCCCGCAGCGACTGGCCGCACACCTCGCGACCGTCTTCGCCCCCAACGCCCGGCCCTGACCGCTCGGGCCCTGACCGCTCGGGCCCCGGCCGGGTCCCGTCCCGGTCAGGCCTGCGCCCCGCCGCGCGCGGCCTCCCGGCGCTGCCGTTCGCCCGGCGGAGCCAGGGTCAGGTCCCGGCCTGCGACCGCAACTGCTCGAAGCCGTAACCGCGTTCCATCGGATATGCGCCGGCCCGCCCTGCCCCTGTTTTGGATTGCCGGACGATCCTCAATACGATCCGGCGATGATCACAAGAAAACGGCTCGCGGCCCGGGCCTGCGGCCTGTTCGCCGCACTGGCCGTCGGCCTCCTCCCGGCGAGCGCCACAGCCGCCGACGGACCGACGGCGAAGGAACCCCCCAAGGTCGACCTCGTCCTCGACGTCAGCGGCTCCATGCGGGCCAACGACATCGACGGCCAGTCCAGGATGGCCGCCGCGAAGCAGGCTTTCAACGAGGTCATCGACGCCGTACCCGCCGAAGTCCGCCTCGGCATACGGACCCTGGGCGCCGACTACGCCGGTGACGACCGCAACCTCGGCTGCAAGGACACCAAGCAGCTCTACAAGGTGGGGCCCCTCGACCGGACCGAGGCCAAGACCGCCGTCGCCACCCTCGCCCCGACCGGCTGGACCCCCATCGGCCCGGCCCTGCTCGGCGCGGCCCAGGACCTGGAGGGCGGCAACGCCACCAAGCGGATCGTGCTCATCACCGACGGCGAGGACACCTGCGCCCCGCTCGACCCGTGCGAAGTCGCCCGCGACATCGCCGCCAAGGGCATCCACCTGGTCATCGACACCCTCGGGCTCGTTCCGGACGCCAAGACCCGGGCCCAGCTGACCTGCATCGCCGAGGCCACCGGCGGTACGTACACCTCCGTGCAGCACAAGGCCGAACTCTCCGGCAGGGTCCGCCAACTCGTCGACCGGGCGGCAGACCCGGTCGTCAACCCGGTGGCGACCGAAGGCGCGAAGCAGTGTGAGGGCGCCCCGCAGCTGAAGGCCGGCCTCTACAGCGACCGCGAGACCTTCGGCGAGCACCGCTGGTACCGGGTGGACGTCCTTCCCGGCCAGGAGCTCCGCGCCTCGGTGAGCATCGGCGCCGACCGCGCCGTCAACAACGACTACGGCGTCCTGCTGCGTGCCACGACCGTCCACGGACGGGAGATCGTACGCGGCTCGGAGGCGGGCGACGGCCGTACCGACGTGCTCTCCACCGGCCTGCGCTACCCCAAGGCCGAGACCGACGACGACGCGGATTCCGACGCGAAGCCCGCGGCGGAGACCGTCTGCCTCCAGGTCAGCAACTCCTTCTCCGCTCCCGCGTCCGTCAAGACCACCCCCGGCATGCCCGTCGAGCTGACCATCGACCTGGTGGACGGTCCCGACAGTGCCTCCGACGCCGCCGCCTTCGGCCTCGGGCGCGGCTGGTGGACGCTGGCCGTGCTGGTGCTGGCCGGACTGCTGGCCGGTCTGGTGTGGGGATGGATCTCGCGCTGGCGTATCTCCGTCTGGAGGACCAACTGATGCGTACCGTACGCACACTGACCGCGGGGCTGCTCGCGGCGGCGGCGGCCCTCGCGGTGGCCGGTACGGCCGCGGGTGCGGCCGTCGCGGACACCCCGTCGCCGAGCGCCACCACCGGCAAGGGCGGGGCCGGAGCCGAGTCCGCCCCGACCGAGGCGGGCACGAGCTTCCGTACCGCCACGCCGTTCCGGCCCGGCCAGAAGGCCACCGCCGGCGCCTCCAGCGGCGACTACCTGTACTGGGTGCTCCCGGTCGACGCGCAGCAGCGCGTCACCGTCAAGGCTGCCGTCACCCTGCCCGAGTCCACGGCCCGGCACGGCGCCTCGACCTGGCAGCTGGACGTGTACGACGGCCTGCGCCGCCGCCAGGCCTGCACGTACGGCACGCAGACCCGGGCAGCCGCCAAGGAGGCCGCCACGGTCGAACTGTCCTGCACCCTGCGCACGGTCCGCGCCGGCGCGGAGCCGTGGGCCAACGACCCGCTGCCCGGCAGCTACTACGTCCGCCTGACGGTCGTGGACCTGCCCGACGAGGACCTGGGGCTGCCGGTGCGCGCGGCCGTCGAAGCCGACGTGCCGGAGGCCGGAGGCGCCTACGCGGTGGACGGAGCCCTCGCCGAGCCGCTGGTCGCCGGCACCGTGACCGGCTCCCTGCGTGAGCCCGAGGACGGCTGGTCCGGCGGCTGGTGGTCGGACCGCTGGGTCTGGACCGCGGCCGGCGGAGTGCTCGGCGCCCTCGCGGGGATCTTCGGGTACTCCCTGACGCGCGGCACGGGCCGCCCGTCCCGGGTGCCGCCCGGCGCCTGACCCGGTGCACCCGGCCGGGCAGGGCGGCCACGGCACAAGCCGCGGCCGCCCTGCCCGCGGCCGCGGCGCCGGACGCGTCCGGCGGCGGCGCTGGGCCATGTGAGGACGGGCCCTCAAGCCTTCCCGGGCCCCGTCCGAAGGAGAGGGAGGCCGCGACCGGACACGGGCGAGGACGCGGCCGTCTCCTGACGACCGCCGACCTACCGGGGAGTACCTCCATGCGCCTGTTCGCACGTCTGACCGCCGCGGCCCTGATCGCGGCGGCCCCCGCACTCGCCGGCGCCGCGGCCGCGGCCGCCCCGGAACCCGTGCGGGCTCCGCTCCTCGTGTCCGTCGCCGCCGTCCCCGGCAAGTACATCGTCAGCCTCGACGAGGACGTGGACGCCACCGGGCTCGCCGAACGGCTTGGACTGGAGCCCACCTTCGTGTACGAGTCCGCGATGAACGGCTTCGCGGTACCGCTGAGCCCGCGACAGCTCGACGCCGTCCGCACCACCCCCGGCGTCCGCTCGGTGGAGGCGGACGCGGAGGTCTCCGCCCCGCCCACCCCGGCCGGTCCAGCGGCCCTGCCCGCCGCCCGGGTGCCCGCCCCGACCTGGGGCCTGGACCGCGTCGACCAGCGGACCCTCCCGCTCGACGGCGACTTCACCGCGGCGGGTGACGGCGCCGGGGTGACCGCGTACATCCTGGACACCGGGATCGACTACGAGCACGCCGAGTTCGAGGGCCGCGCCGAGCCCGGATTCGACGCCGTCGGGGACGGCGGCGACGGCCGGGACTGCGAGGGCCACGGCACGCACGTCGCGGGCACCGTCGGCGGCCGGACGTACGGCGTCGCCCGCGCCGTACGCCTGGTCAGCGTCCGCGTCCTCGGCTGCGACGGGCGCGGGGAGTACTCGGCGGTCGTCGCCGGGCTGGACTGGGTGGCGGAGAACGCCAGGCAGCCGGCCGTCCTCAACGTCTCCCTGGGCGGGAGCCGCTCCGACGCCGTGAACAGGGCCGCGACCGCCGTGACCGCGTCGGGCACCCTGCCGGTCGTCGCCGCGGGCAACTCCTCGGCCGACGCCTGCACGGTTTCTCCGGCCTCGGCCGACCGGGTGGTGACGGTGGCCGCGAGCAACCAGGCCGACGAGCAGTCCGGCTTCTCCAACCGGGGCGAGTGCGTCGAGATCCACGCCCCTGGCGAGCAGATCGACTCGGCGCTGCTCGGCGGCGGCAGTGTCGCCCTGGACGGAACCTCCATGGCCGCCCCGCACGTCACCGGAACGGCCGCCCTCTACAAGGCCGCGCACCCGGCGGCCACGCCCGAGGAGGTCGCCGGCCGGCTCCTTGAGGAGTCCACCAAGGACCTCCTGACGGCAACCGGCACCGGCACCCCCAACCGCCTGCTGTTCACGGACGGCATCTGACGGACCTTCCACAGGACACAGCACTAGGGTCTGTATCGAGTTGCTCCACGGGGCAACTCGATACAGACCCTAGCCGAGACGGGTGATCCTGGTGCCGAACGAGGGTTCGGCCAGGGCCCCCTGGACGGCCACCGGGACGCTCTTGGCCCCCTCGCCCTCACCGGCCGTCAGCACGGCGACCTCCGTGCCGGCCTTCGCGGTGCGCGGCAGCGGCGACGCGCCGGCCGTCAGGGACAGCTTGAAGCGCTGCCCGGGCACGCTGATCACGTTCAGGTCCTTGACGGCCACGAGCGGAGTACGGCCGCCGAGTCCGTCGTCCACGTAGCCGACCGTGTCGCCCTTGCGGACGAGCGGGGTGGACGCGAGGCCCGTCCGTACCGACTCGATGATCTTCTTGCTGTTCGTCTTCACCAGGGCCAGGCTCTGGAGGGCGTCCTTGTCGGGAGCGGGAGCGCGCTGCTCCATCAACGAGCCGACGATCAGCCGGGTCTCGTCACCGACCGTCTTGTACGCCGCCCACACGAAGGTCCCGCCGGCGGGCGTACTGGAGCCGGTCTTGATGCCGCGGATGCTCAGGTTCGAGTCCGTGAGCAGGTGGTTGTTGTTGACGAGCTTCTCGCCCAGGCCCTTGATCGGGGCCTCGGGGAGAGCGACGATCGCGCGGAACGCCTCGTCCTTCATCACCGCCTCGGCGAGCTTCAGCTGGTCGGCGGCGGTGCTGACCGTGCCCGCGTCGAGCCCGCTCGGATCGGTGTAGGTGGTGTCCTTCATCCCGAGTTCCCTGGCGGCGGCGTTCATCTTCTCCACGAACGCGGCCTCGGAATCGGTGCCCGTGTCCCAGCGCGCCAGCAGGCGGGCGATGTTGTTGCCCGAGGGGATCATGAGCATCTTCAGCATGTCCTGCTGGCTGAACTTCGAGCCGGCGGTGAGGCCCGTGATCCGGGACTCGTGCTCGGAGTTGCCGTCCGCCACGGTCTTCGCGTCGACCGTGATGTCCGGGCCGGGCTCGGTCTTGCGCAGGGGGTGGTTCTTGAGGATCACGTAGGCCGTCATCACCTTGGCGACGCTGGCCGTCGGGACGGGCTTCTGCTCACCGAAGGTGCCGATGTCGCCGGAGCCGACGACACGGACGGCGCCCTGTCCCTTGCCGGGCCACGGTATGGAGAACTGCCCGTCGACGGTGTGCTCGGTCTCGGCGGCGACGAGCCGGGGGTCGGGGAGGGGCCGCAGCATCTGGCCGCCGATGCAGGCGCCGGCGAGCAGCAGCAGGACCGGCGTCCACACCTTGACGCGGCGCAGCGCGGTGCGGCGCGGGGTCTGCGGCGGGGCGGGGGTGTTGGTGAGGTCGGCGAGCAGGTCCAGCGGGGGGAGGGGCTGCGGGGTCGCCTGCGGCTGCGGCTGCGGGCGGGCCGGGACGGGCGGCGGGACGTCGAGGTCCCTGAGCGCGACGAACTGGCTCGTCCGCTCGGAGTCCGTGTCCTGTGCCCGAGCCCACCCGGGCACCCGCGGTCCGTCGCCGTCCTTGCGGGCGGTGTCCCCGGCGGCGGAGCGGCCGGCCTCGGGCTCGGCCCCGTCCGCCTTCGGCAGGGGCCGGACGGCCTGGTGCGCAGCGGGGCGCTTCTCGGCTTTGCCGTCGGTGTCCTTGTCGTTCTTCTCCTCGGCCCGGCCGCCCGGCTGACCGGCGCGCGCGCCGTCCTTTCCGTCGGCCTTGGAACCGGAAGGCTCGGGCTTGGGCCGGGTGAGCGTGAGCGTTCCGTCGGCCTCCGCCTCCGCCTCCGCTTCGCCTTCTGTGCGGCTCGTCCCGCTCTCGGCTCCGTCCTTCGGCCCGGCAGCCTTGGGCCTGGCGGTGGCACGCGGGGGCATCGTGAGCACGCGCGTGACGTCGTCCCCCTCCGGGGCTTCGCCGTCCGCGTCCGCGTCCCTCGGGGCGTCGGCCTCGGCGGTGGGGGCTGCAGCCCCCTTCGGGGCCTTGGCGACCGCGGTCGGGCCCTCGGCCTCCTCGGCGTCGTCGTCGGGAGCGGCGGTGGTGGCCCGCGCGGGCATCTTGAGCACGCGCGTGGCGTCGGAAGCCTCCGGCGCATCGTCTTCCGTGTCGGTGCCGCCGGGCGCGTCGGCTTCGGACGTGGCGGTGGGGCTTCCCGGGCCGGTCGGGGCTGCCGCGCGGGCGTCGTGGGGGGCCACGGTGGAACGCGCGGGCATCTTGAGTACGCGCGTGGCGTCGGCTTCCTTCGGTGCCGCGTCCTCGTCCTCGTCCGTGTTCGTGCCGTCGGGGGCGTCGGTCGTGGACTCGGCCTCGGGCGCCTTGGCGCCCACGGATCCGGCATCGGATTCCTCGGCGTGCCGTGCCGCCGTGTCGCCGCCCTCGGCTGAGGTGTCGGTCCCCTCGTCGCAGACAGCACCGGCCTCGGGCTCGCCCCCGTCGGCCGCCTCGGTGCCGGCTGACGACGGTGACTCCGAAGCACCGCTCGCGGGTTCGGGCACCTGACCGGCCTCGGGCCCGGCCTCGGGCTCCGGCTTCTCGCCCGGCCCGGCCTTGCCCTCGGTGTCCGGGTCCGTGGACGTGTCATCAGGGTCCGCCCCCGCGACGGTGGTTCCCTCGATCTTCGGGTCCTCCGAGGAACCGCCCGCCACCGTTACCGCCTTCATCCCAGCCCCGCCTTGCCGCTCACACTGTTCAGATACCGTTCGGCGGCGCCCCGGGAGGGCTCCGCCGCACTGCTAGATGCGGGCCGTGCACCACGCGTTCCCCGACCCCGATCTTGTGACCGTTCGGTCATATTCGGTGAGTACGGCTACTCATGACCCCGCCGTCACCACCGCCGACGATGGACCGCAACACCACCGCACCACCGAACGGGGCCGTCCTTGCTCAGCCGAATCGCCTCCGCCCTGGTCCCCGCCTTCGGGCGGCTGACCGTCACCGCCGACCCCGGTGCCCGACCCGCCGCCGGTTCCATCCTCGTGGCCAACCACACCTCGCTCGCCGACCCCGCCGTCGTGGTCGCGGCACTGCGCCGGCACGGGATCGAGCCGGTCATCCTGGCCACCGCCGGACTGTGGCGCGTACCGCTGCTCGGTCCGGCACTGCGCCGTGAGGGGCACATCGCCGTCCACCGCGGCACCGCTCGGGCCGCGGACTCCCTGGACGCCGCCGCGGTGGCCCTCGCCTCGGGCCGCAGTGTGCTGCTCTACGGCGAAGGCGGCCTGCCCGCGCGCCGCGACGCGGGGGAGTCCGCCCCGGGCCCCTTCCGCAGCGGCCTGGCCCGCCTCGCCGCCGCGACCGGGGCACCCGTCGTGCCCGTCGGCCAGGCCGGCTCCCGCCGCCTGTGCTCCGGCAGCCGCACCAAGCAGCTCGCGGGGGTGTTCACGGCGCCGCTGCGCAGGCCCTGCCTCCACGTACACATCGGGTCGCCGCTGCAGCTCCCCACCCCGGTGCCGCAGGCGACGGACCGGGCCCGCGAGGCCGTCACCGCGGCCTGGCGTACCGCCGCGTCCGCCGTCGGGGAGACCTGCGCGGCCGCGTGACGGCGGCTCAGCGGGTGCTGTGCCCGAGCAGGACATGGGCCGCGGCCTCCCGGTCGGCGTCGGTGTCGATGAAGGAGACGACCACCGGGCTGCTGCCCGTCGGGCCGCCGGCCGTAGCGCGCAGCCGGTAGCGCTCGGTACGGACCGCCCCGGGGGCGAGCGGCCCGCCGCCCGTGAACAGCGACAGCGGCTTGGCGTCGTTCGCGACGCGCAGCTCGCCCGGCCGCCAGGTGCCGGAGGCCTGGTCGAACCGCTCCAGCAGGAACCCGGGCCCGCTGCCCGGCTCGTCTCCCGGTTCGCCGACGAGGATCTCCATCTGGAGGGCGACGAGCAGATGCCGGTAGTCGGCGGAGTTCCCGTTCCGCAGGGTGACGGTGAACTCCTGCGCGGCACCGCCCCGCACGAGGGCGAGCCGACCGCCGCGGGTGTCCACCCCGACGGTCAACCGGGTCGGAGCCGGAGGGTGCGTCGTAGGCGCCCGGGTCGTGGGCGCGGCCGACGCCGTCGCGGCACCGGGCGTGGAAGCGGCCGCCGAGGGAGCCGCCCCGGAAGCCGTAGCCGCGGTGGTGGCCGCCGCGGCCGTGGCCGACACCGGAGGGGAAGCGGAGGACGGAGCCGCAGGAACCACGCCGTCCGCCGTCCCGCATCCGGAGGAGCCGGCGAGCAGGACGGCGGCCACGGCAGCGGCGCACAGGCCGCTGCGGGGAACGCTGCGGGGCGCTCGGGCTACGGGCACGGGATCGGTTCCCCCAAGGTCGACGACGCCAGGAACCTAACAAGCGGGTGACCGGCCGACGAGCCCGATCGGGCCTCGGGGCGGCGACGGTTCGGTCACGGAAGACCGGACGGCCCCCTCAGCGGAGCGGCTTGTCGAAGCTGAAGGCGGTCACGGCCATCCTCTCGCGGAAGTAGAAGCGGTGCGCTTCGGTCCGCTGGGTGCCGGAGTCCAGGGTGAGGGCCGTGCACCCGGCGGCGAGGGCGTGCTGCTCCAGGTGGGCGAGCAGCGTGCGGCCCACCCCGGTGGAACGTGCGCCGGCGGAGGTGACGAGATCATCGACGTAGAGCTTGCGGACCACTGACGTGGTGGCGACGACCCGCCAGCCCGCCGCGCCCACGCAGGCCCCGTCCGCGTCGTAGGCCGCGGTGAAGCGCAGCCCCTGGCCCTGCCCCTCCGCGAGGATCGAGAGGAAGAGCTCCTCGGTGAGATGGGGGCGCAGTTCCAGCAGGACGGGAAGCAGGTCGGTGGTGAGCCGGGCGTCGCCGGGCTCCAGGTCGATGATCTTCATGGCGGCAGGGTACGGGCTGACTCCGGCGCGGCGTTCTCGCGCGGCTGCGGCCACGTGTCGAAATGGGAGGGACGGCTCCGACGTCCCATGCGAGAGGTTCCCCACCCAGGAGCCCGCGACCGGAGCAGAAGGAGTGGCACCCCATGAAGTACATGCTGATGGTCCTCGGGAGTCAGGCGGACTACGACGCCATGGGCGGCCGGGCGAGCGCCGGAAACCCCGCATGGTCGCAAGCGGAGCTGAAGGCGATGTTCGACCACATGGCCGCGCTGAACGACGACCTCGCCGAATCCGGCGAATGGGTCGACGGACAGGGGCTCGCCGAACCCCGCCTTGCCCGGCTGGTGACCGCGGCCGCCGACGGCACACCGGTGGTCTCCGACGGGCCGTACGGCGAGGCCAAGGAGGTGCTCGCCGGCTACTGGATCGTCGACGTCCCCGACTTCGCCCGGGCCGCCGAGATCGCCGCCCGCGCCCACGCCTGCCCGGTGCCCGAAGGGGCACCGAACTACCCGGTCGTCGTCCGGCCCGTCGACTCCGCCTCGGGCGCCGAAATGTGATGGCGCGCCGGGCAGAGCGCACCCCTGACGACGCTTCCCGTCCCCGAACCGGCGAGTGAGGACCTGCTGCGCCGACTGACGCCGCAACTGGTCCCCGGGCCCGCGCTACGCCTTGGCCACGCCGTAGCGGTGGCCATGGTGCACGGGCCGCGCCGGGCGCTGCACCTGGTCGCCGCCCTGGACGGCGGCGAGCACCTCGCCGGCAACCACCGTCTGGACGCCGTACGGGCCCACCTGCTGGAGACGGCGGGCGACCGGGCGGCGGCCCGAGCCGCCTACGCGAAGGCCGCCGGCCTGACCCTCAGCGTTCCGGAACGCCGCTACCTGCAGTCCCGGGCGGCCCGGATCGCCGCAGGAGTCCACCACGGCGGAACGCGCCGTCCGCATGCCGGACACCGGCCCCGGTTGTCGGACCCCCGCCCTACTCTTGATCACGTGAGCCCGACGCCTGACGACCACCCGGCCCCCGAACGCCCCCTCGCCGAGATCAACGCCGACATCCGCTGCCTCTTCGCGCGTGCCGAAGGCCGCCTCTCCGACGTGGAGCGGATCCGCCACGCCGCACTGCTCCAGGAATGGGCCGCGGCGATGCGCGCCTCGGTGGTCCCGGCGGCGTAGCCGAGCAGACGGCGGCGGCCCCAAGGATCGCCGTGGACGTCGGCCCCTGCCTCGGTGACAGCTGCAAGACAGGACAGCTGTCATCCTGATGCCGTGACGAGAACACCGGATCCGCGCCCCGACGAAGCCACCCTTGAGCTGCGGTCCGCGTTCCCGGCCGAGCGGCGCGAGCCGGCCCTGGGATATCCACCGGCCGACAGCGCGGACAGGTCTGGCTGGTCGCGGACGTCGGCGCCACCCCCGCCCCCGACGGAGAACCCGCCGGGTTCGCAGAGTGGGTGAGGCGCGGGCGGAGCGGCGATGACGTCTGGGGCCGGGAACCGTCCGCGAAGTAGCGCCGGACCCCGCCGGGCAAACAGGATTGCACGGGCCGAGTGCGGGCGCGGCCTATCGGCTCAGGACGCGCCAGAGCCAGCGGATGCGGGCATCCCGGGCGTCCCGGGTCAGGGGCCGGGCCGGTTCGGGCGAAATCCATGCCGCCCAGTCAACCACCCACCCCACCCCGGCCCGTCAGTCGACTTCGAGCCGCGGGACGTGGCCCGCGGCCTTCAGCATCATGGCCTCCAGATCGTCGCGGTCCAGACCGATCGTCTCCGCGTAGTCCTCCAGGGCCGTATCCAGCAACCACCACGGCTCGCGGGCGTCTTCCCACGCGTCCCGCCACGTCACGTGCTGTTCCTCGGTCCACTGAGCCGACTCGCCGAGCTCGTTCTGAAGGCGCGTCAACTCGGCGTGCGCTGCGTCGGACGCTTCCTTCAGCTCCACCAGTTCGTCGAGTACGTCAGACAGTTCGATTTTCACCCCGGGATCCTGAGCGTTGTGGCGGTCACCCTCCGTCAGCGGTGGTGGGGCCCGGCAGCCCGGCGGCTGCGTCCGCCCGCGCCTGCGCCGCCGCGTCGGCGCGCAGGCGGCGTTTGTCCGGTTTGCCGCGAGGGGTCAGGGGGATGTCCGGGACCCAGAACACCGCAGTGGGGCGGTGTGCGCGGGCCAGCTCACGCTCCACCGCGTCGCAGGCCTCGCCGGCCGTGCCCGGCCCCGGTGCGCACCCTGCCGTCGGGACGAGGAAGGCGCACACCTCCTCCCCGGTGAGGTCGCTGTGCCGGCCCACCACCACGGCCTGCGCGACGGCGGGGTGCCGGGTGAGCGCCGCCTCGACCGGCAGGCAGTACACGTTGTCCCCGTCGACCATCACCACGTCCGCGGCCCGGTCGTCGAGGTACAGGTAGCCGTCCCCGTCGAAGTGCCCGAGGTCCCCGGTGCGCAGCCAGCTGTCCCGCAGCACCTCGGCCGTCAGCTCGGGCCGGCCCCAGTAGCCGGACATCACGGCCTGCGACCGGGTCCACACCTCACCCGTGCGCCCGGCCGCCACCGCCCGGCCCCGCCCGTCGCGGACCTCGGCCTCCACCCCGTCGACGGGCCTGCCGACCGATGCCAGCAGCTCCGGCCGTCCACGCACCGCCGCGTCGTGGTCGGCCGGGGCCAGCCGGCAGATCACCCCCGCCTCGTTCGTGCCGTAGCCCTGCCGCCACCGCCCGCCCCAGCGCGTCACCGCCTCCCGCAGCCGCTGCGGATGGACCGGCGAGTCCCCGTACGAGATCACCTCCAACCCCGGCACCCCGCGCGCTGTCACCGGGTCGTCCAGCAGCCGGTACACCATCGACGTCGTCAGGTACGTGGACACCGGCCCCAGGCGCAGGCAGGCCGCGGCGAACTCCCGCGTCCCGAACGGCTCAAGGATCTCCACCCGCCCGCCGGCCCGGAACTGCTCAAGGCACCGGCCCCCGGACCGCTGCGCGAGCGAGGTGACCGACAGGTAGTCCGTCTTCGCCCAGCCCACCGGCCGTACGGAGTTCCGCGCGGCCATCGCGCCGAAGGTCGAGGCCACCCCCTTGGGCCGCCCCGTCGTCCCGCCGGTGTACGTCACCCGCGCCACGTCGTCGTCCCGCGCCCCCACGGACACCGGGCCGGCGGCCGCGCGCCCGCCGGCTTCCCGGACCGCATCGTCCAAGTCCAGCCGGCGTGCCCCCGTGGCGGGCACCGGCACGTCGTGCACCACCAGGTCCGGCCGGCAGTCCCGCAGGATGAAGTCCAGCCCGTGCAGGGCCGGTCCGGCGAGGACCTGCGTCAGCCGCGCGCCCAGCAGGTGCGCGGCGATCCGCACCAGCAGCACCTCCGGTCGGTTCGTGCCCGCCACACAGGCCAGCCCCGAGCCGCGCCCGATCCCCGCATCGGCCAGGACCCCGGCGAGCCGCCAGGACGCGTCGAGCACTTCCTGGAACTCCAGCACGACCGGCCCGGCCCCCAGGCCGTGTCCGCGAGGCCGTGCCTGCCCGGCGGTCTCCGGCGCTCCTGCGCGGACACTCCCCAGCGCGGGCCGCCCCGCGTGGCGCTCGAACGCCCCGACCAGTTCCGTGACATACCGCGCGGCCACCATCCGCGATCCGCCTCTCCACGTACCGTCGGAGATCGTACGGGCCCGCCCACTACACCGGCGCCCACCACACCGGCGGCCCCCTCCACGGAAGGCCGGCCCAGCGGCATCATGGGCGGCATGACGACCGAATCCCGTGCTCGTTCCTTCAGCTCCGCGGCCGCGCGCTACGCCGCGAACCGCCCCTCGTATCCGCCCGAGCTCTTCGACGTGCTGGAGCAACTGGCCGGGTTTCCCCTGGCCGGCGCCCGCGTCGCCGACGTGGGTGCGGGTACGGGAATCGCCACCTCCCTGCTGGAGGCCCGCGGCGCCCGCGTCGTCGGGGTGGAGCCGGGCGAGGGCATGGCCGCCGAGTTCCGGCGCCGCAACCCCCGCACACCGCTGGTCCGCGCGGACGGCAACAGGCTCCCGCTGTCCCGCGGATGCCTGGATCTGCTGACGTACGCGCAGTCCTGGCACTGGACCGATCCGGACCGCGCGGTCCCCGAGGCGCAGCGGGTGCTGCGGCCCGGCGGGGCACTCGCGATCTGGCACAACGACCCGGACGTCACGGTCGGATGGATCGCGGAACAGCAGGCACGCATCGAGGCCCGGTTCGGCCCCGGCTGGTACATCAACGAACGCGCCCGTCCACAGGACGGGCTGCGGTTCACCGCCCGTCACCTGTCATGGTCGCGCCGGGTCCCGGTCGACACGCACCTGGCCAAACTGTCCACCCATTCCCTCTTCCTCATCGGCGAGCCCGGCACGGACGCCTTCCTGTCCGAGGAGCGTGCCCTCCTGCTGGGCCGCTTCCCCGACGGCTGGGTGGAGGAGCACTACGTGGTCGAGCTGAACGTGGCCGTCCGGGGCGGGTGAGCCCAAGGGCGGGTGGAGGAGGGTGACGAGGCCGATAGGGCCGATCGGGTGAAGCACCAAAACCCCCGGTCACGCCATCCGTTGATCAAGGCGCTCACCCCCATGCACTCGTGTGACATAAGGACCCCTGATGCTCAAGAAGATTATGGCCACCGCCGCCGCCACCGCATCCATCGTCGGCGCGGGCGCCGCCGTGGCCGCCCCGGCCATGGCCATCGGCAACGACAACGGGATCAACACCGTCAACGGCAACGGTGCCCAGCAGATCTACGGCAACCAGAAGACCCACGGCGACCTGAGCCCGCAGCTCGGCCTGGTCCAGGGCACCCTGAACAAGCCCTGCATCGGACTGCCGGCGAAGGTCAACGCCCAGTCGATCCTGGCCCTGGTCAACGTCGGCGTCCAGGACATCAACGTCCTGTCCAACCCGCAGAACCAGCAGTGCACCGAGAACTCCACCCAGGCCAAGGGCGACGAGCCGCTCTCCCACATCCTGGACAACATCCCGGTCCTGTCGGGCAACCTCTCGGCCGGCAGCTGACGCAGTCCCCTTGTGCGAGCCGGGGCCTCCGACGCCCGCGCGAGTGCCCACGGGGCCCCGGCTTGTTCCACCCGGATCCACCGATCCGACGTTCGAAACGGCGCGCGCCGGCCCATCGGTCGGCGACGTGGGCACCGAACCTCACACCACAGAGCCTCTCGCCCGACCGGGTCGGAGGCTCTGTCGGGTTCCGCGACCCGCGTCAGGAACACCGCCGCGGTGCCCCGTACCTGGGCCGTGTGCGCGCTCCGGCCGCTGACTGCGGTGCTCCTCGCGGTGATCGTGATGCGGCGCCGCGACGTGTGAGACCGGCTGCGCGGTGCCCTGTCCGGTAGCTTCGGTTCCATGACCACTGAGCCGCAGAGCTTTGAGATCCTGGTGGTGCCCGGCCACATCGAGAACCTCCGTGGCGCCTCCCCGGCGGACCGCGCACTGAGGTCGGCCGTGGTCGAGGCGACCGGCGAGCAGGGGGCCTCCGGGTACCCGCGCTACCGGGGGCAGGGCGTGGAGGCCGACATCGACCCCGACACCCGCACCATCGAGGCCCTGCTCGTCGACGGCGCGGAGCTGGACTACGGTCTGATCGCCATGATCGCCCCCGAGGAGAGGGGCCGGGGAGGCCACCGGAAGTAGGCCACCGGAAGCAGGCGCCCGGCCCGGCCCCCGTCGGAGGGGGACGGGCCGGACGCGCGTGGCACGTCGGCGACCTCGATGTCCGGCGGGTCGCTGCCCGGCTGGGTCCCGCCGACGTTCAGCGTGTAGCCGACGGTGTGGGACAGCGCCGCGCCCTGGCCCTTGACGACGACCGTGGACGTGCAGGGGCGGCATTGGCGGTGGCGGTCAGGGTCACCGACTGGGCGGTGCCGGTGGTGCCGGTGGTGCCAATGGTGCCGATCGTGGTGGTGACCGTACCGCCCTGCTGGCTCGCCGAGGGACAGTCGGCCGGGGCGTCCTCAGGCCCGCCGGTGGGCGGTCAGCAGCAGGTACTCCCACTCCATGACGCCGTCCGTGGTGTGCTCGGCGGCCAGGGCGTCCAGAGCCGCGTCCAGGGCCGCCACCTTCTCCGGATCGTCGCCCACGGCGCGGTACACGGCGATGGTCGGCCCGTAGCACGCCTTGAAGAACTCCCGGAAGTCCGGCGGGTTCTTGAAGAGGGTCACAGGGACCGTCCGGCGGCGGGCGACGACATCGGTGACCGCGTCGCCGAGCAGCTCGTGGACGTACTCCTCGTCGCCCCACAGCGGCGGCGGCTGCACACCGGGCGGGGGCGGCGGGGCGTACGGCTTCATCGCGGCGAACAGGCGGCCGACGAACCCCTCGGGAGTCCAGTTGATCAGCCCGACCGTTCCGCCGGCCCGGCAGACGCGGAGCATCTCGTCGGCGGCGGTGCGGTGGTGCGGGGCGAACATGATGCCGACGCAGGACATGACGACGTCGAACTCGCCGTCCGCGAAGGGCAGCGCCTCGGCGTCCGCCACCTGCCACTCCAGCTTCGCGCCCTGTACGGCGGCCAGGTGCCGCCCGACCTCCAGCAGCTCGGGAGTCAGGTCGGTCGCCACCACGTCGGCCCCCGCCAGCGCCGCGGGGATGGCGGCGTTGCCGGAGCCCGCCGCGATGTCGAGGACCCGGTCGCCGGTCTGGACCCCGCACTCCTTCACCAGCAGGGGCCCCAGCCGGGGGATGACGTGGGAGGCCACCGACGGGTAGTCACCCAGCGCCCACATCGCCCGGTGCCTGGCCTTCAGGGTGCGATCGGCCTGCTGCGCCTCGCTCGCATCGGTCATGACAGCGTCCTCCAGCGCTCGAAGCGGTCCTTGCCCGAGCCTAGGGACCTTCGGGCGGACCGGCCCGTCGGCGGAGCCACCCGGGTGGCGGGCCCGCGGCGACCGGCCGGTCACGGCCGTCGACCGCGGCCGTCAGTCACGGACCGCGAAGCCCCCGAAGTCGCGGGCGAAGGCTTCGCGGAAGCCGGGGCGTTCGAGGGCGTCCTCGAACGCCCGGGCGGCCCGTGCGAGCGCGGTCGCGTTCTCCTGGGCGGCGGTGAGTTCGGCGAGGTACGCGCGCAGGCTCAGTCCGCGGTCGGCGGCGAGCACGGCGAGCCGGTCGCGCACGTCGGTGTCGACCTCGACGGTGGTGGTGTCGGCCATCCTCCGAGTATGCGCGCCCGGCGCCCGCCCGGGGGCCCGTTCGCCCCCGCCGGACCTCCGCTATCCGGCCCAGCGGCCGGTGAGGAAGGTGACGGCCACCGTGGCGCACAGCGGCCCCGCGACGTACAGGTAGGCGCTGCGTACCCAGCGGCGGCGCATGCTCCAGCCCGCCAGGGCGACCCACAGGGGCCACCACAGCAGGGTGGAACGCGGCACGGAGGTGTACCAGTAGGACGTGCCCAGGGCCCACAGAGTGAGGGCGATGTAGAGCGCTTCCGGCCAGCGTCGGCCCCGTACCAGCACGGCCAGGAGGACGACGCCGGTCACCATGGCCAGGAGCTCGGCCTGCGACATCAGGGCGTAGCCCGTGGGCTGGGTGTGCTCGAAAGCCGCCGTCCAGGTGTGGGACCAGGCCTCCCACGGCAGGTGGAAGTCCCGGTACCAGCCCCGCTCCTGGGAGTGCTTCCAGGCCATCCAGTCCCCGGTCCACGTGTGCAGGTACCAGCTGTGCAGC
Source organism: Streptomyces sp. NPDC060232 (assembly GCF_042726555.1). Taxonomy (NCBI): domain Bacteria; kingdom Bacillati; phylum Actinomycetota; class Actinomycetes; order Kitasatosporales; family Streptomycetaceae; genus Streptomyces; species Streptomyces sp. NPDC060232. The sequence goes on from NZ_JBHXAG010000025.1 coordinate 91,852, forward strand.
ACCGGCGCCAGGGCCGGCAGGAGCAGCCAGGGGGCGGACCGCCAGGCGGCGCGGGTCCGGGCGGTCAGGAGGAAGTGGAGGGCGAGCGCGGCCGCGAGGAAGAGCCCGGTGACGCGCACCGAGCAGGCCAGGCAGGCCAGGACCGAGGCGGCGGCCCAGCTACGGCGCTGCGCCGCCAGCCAGGCGGGCAGGGCCAGCGCCAGGAAGAGCGACTCGGTGTAGCCGGCGGCGAGGAACACCGCGCAGGGCGAGACCAGCAGGAAGGCCACCGCCCGCCGGCCGGCCTCCTGGTCGCCCAGCAGGCCGCGGGCGATGCGGGCGATGGCCAGGACGGCGACGCCTCCCGCGACGAAGGAGATCAGTGCTCCGGACGCGGCCCAGGAGGGGACGACCGTGTGCACGGCGCGCAGGGCGAGGGGGAAGCCGGGCAGGAAGGCCTCCCTGTTGTCCCAGCCGACCGTCCAGGGTCCGGCCCCGTCGGGGAAGTAGCCGTCCTTGGCTATGTGGAAGTAGAACGACCAGTCCCATCGCTGCCAGGGCGCGAGCAGCGACATGGGCCGGCGGCTCTCACCGTCGGAGGGGAACAGCCGGCCGACGGCGCACGCGGTGGCCCAGATGCCGACCCGGGTCACCAGGTAGAGCCACAGCACCTCCCGGTCGGCCCGGCCGAGCCACCGCGGGGCGGCGAGCGCGCGGCGGGGACGAGGGGCCGCGGGACGGCCTGCCGGGGTGGCCCGCGAGCGGGGGGTCTCGGACGGCCGAGGCGGGGCTGATACGGGCATAAGGGATCTCCTGGGCCGTCTGAGGGCGTGCGGAACCGCCGGCCGGGCATTGCGGGCCGGTGTCCGAGCGGGCGGCGGTGGTCTGTGGTGAGGCTGTGGTCCGGGCGAGGCGAGGCGGGGCGGGGCGGGGCGAGGCGGGGCGGGGCGGGGCGGCTACGGCCGCCGGGACGCCGCTACGGAGGCGGCGCCGTCGTGGCGATGGGGGCGCCGGGGTACGTCGACCCCTGGGGCGGGCGGGCGCTCATCGTCCAGGTGGGGTCGGGGTCACCCGTGCCCGCGGTCGCGGTCGCGGAGGGCGGCGGGTCCAGCGCAGTCGTGGTGCTCTGCGCGGAGGGGGGAGGGGACGGCGGGACGGAAGCCGGCAGGTCCGACGGGGCGACCGGAGAGGGGGTGGTCGCCGGGAGCGTCGGCCGCCCGGAGTCCTGCGGGAGGAACGCGGCCAGCACCGCCCCGGTTCCGCCGAGGAACAGGCAGCAGGCGGCGGCGATGCCGAGGATCCGGCGCCGCCGGACCTGTTCGCCGCGATGTTCGATGGCGGAGACGGGCGGCAGCGAGGTCGCGGACTGCCCGGCGGACGCCGCGGCGCGGAAGGCCGACCGCAGGGGGTCGTGGGAGTCAGGCATCGGGAGCCTCCTCGGTGCGCGGATCCTGCAGATGACGTGAGAGGGCGGCGCGGCCGCGGGAGAGGTGTGTCTTGACCGTGCTCGCGGACAGCGAGGTCTCGGCGGCGATCTGTTCGACGGTCAGGTCGCACAGGTAGTGCAGCGCCATCGTCCGGCGCTGCTTCAGGGGGAGCTGTCGCAGAGCCTCGACGAGGGCCACGGCCTCTGGCCCGGGCCCCTCCACGTGCGGCGCGGGAGCGGTGCGCCGCCAGGCCTCCGCACTGCGTCGGCGTACCCGCCAGCGGCTGACCGCGAGCCGCCACGCGACGGTGCGGATCCACGCTTCCGGGCGGCCGTCGCGGTCCAGCTGGCGTCGGCGACCCCACCCGCGGACGAAGGCCTCCTGCACCACGTCCTGTGCCTCGTGATGATCACCGAGCATCACGTACAGCTGTCCTGTGAGCCTTCCCGCCGCTTGTGCGTAGAACGCTTCGAACTCCTCGACGGTCAAGAATCACTCCCGAATCCATGTCTCCCTCTCACCGGGCATACGCCCGGCGCACCGCATCCGGTCGACAACGGATGACAGGAAATTCTGTGACCGCGGTCACATGGTGTGCGGCCGGCCCGTCGTCGCCTCGGCCGCTTCGGGGACGGCGGCGCCACGAGTGGCGGTCAGGGCGAGCCGGGCGGGGCGAGCCGGGCGGGGCGGGCGATGCGGGGCAGGGCGGGCGGTGCGGATCCGGCCCCGCGGGGAGGTGGGGGCCGCCGTGGCCGCCCGAAACGGCGGAAGGGCCCGGATCCACAAGGATCCGGGCCCTTCCGAGCAGTAGCGGGGACAGGATTTGAACCTGCGACCTCTGGGTTATGAGCCCAGCGAGCTACCGAGCTGCTCCACCCCGCGTCGGTGAACCTCACCTTACGGCATCCGGGGGACGCCTTTCGACGGACTTGCCGGGCAGCGCCGCCCGGCAAGTCCGTACAGGGGCGAAATCCCGCCGCGCAGGCGTGATCATTCCCCCTGGTGACAGTGCGTGCAGGCGTGTACCTTCTCCGGTAGCTGTCGTGGTTCCAAGTGCCTTGCCCGCGCCTTCTGGTGTGGGCAGTTTTGCTGTGTTGTGCCGTAGGACCAGGGCGATCACCTCCGTCCTCCACACCGTGTGGAGGACGTACGTCAACGGGAAGGCATGAACATGGCTACGGGAACCGTGAAGTGGTTCAACTCCGAGAAGGGCTTCGGCTTCATCGCCCAGGACGGCGGCGGCCCGGACGTCTTCGCCCACTACTCGGCGATCAACGCCACGGGCTACCGTGAGCTCCAGGAGGGTCAGGCCGTGACCTTCGACATCACGCAGGGCCAGAAGGGCCCGCAGGCGGAGAACATCACCCCCGCCTGATCCCCGGCCGGCCCAGGCTGCGGCCCGGGCCCCGGAGAACCGTTTCCTCTCCCGGTGCGAAACCGGGGGAGTGGACGATCAGGGCCGTGCGGCACCGCCGTGCGGCCCTGATCCGTGCACGGGCCGCGAGGCCGGCCCGCGCGCGCTCCGCATCCGGACGGCCGCCCTGACGGCGGCGATGCCACCGTCGCGATCCCCGATGCCGCCGGCACCCCCCCGAGGGCGGACGAGAGTGGACCCCCGGCCCGCGACGATCCCCAGCGTCAGCGGCCGGAGCGGGAACCTCCGCAGGGCGCCTTGCGGTCAGCCCGCCCGGCACGGCACCCGCGCCGAACAGTGCCCAGTACAGCCCGAGAAGACCCGCCCCGGCACGCAGGTCGTCGGCGCTTCGACAGGTGCGGGCTGCTCGCCGAGGACGGACCGGGGGCCGCGCAGCCCCGGGGATGAGGCATGATCGGGGGATGTCTGATCGCATCATTGCCGCCTGTGACGGAGCGGCGAAGGGTAATCCCGGGCCCGCCGGCTGGGGATGGGTCATCGCCGACGCCGAAGGGCGCCCGGAGCGCTGGGAGGCCGGTCCGCTGGGGCGGGCCACCAACAACATCGGAGAGCTCACCGCCCTCCAGCGGCTGCTGGAGGCGCTGGCGCCCGGTACGTCCGCCGAGGTGCGGATGGACTCGCAGTACGCGATGAAGGCCGTCACCCAGTGGCTGCCCGGCTGGAAGCGCAACGGATGGAAGACCTCCTCCGGTCAGCCCGTCGCCAACCGCGAACTCGTCGAGGAGATCGACCGGCTGCTCGCCGACCGGGACGTGACGTTCCGGTACGTTCCCGCGCACCGCGAGGACGGCGACCACCTGAACGCGATCGCCGACCAGGCCGCCAGCGACGCCGCCCAGCGGCAGGAGGCCGCAGGCACGGCCCTCGGCGACGCGGCCATGCCCGTACCGGCGCCCGCCGCGCCCGCGCGGAGCAAGTCCGCCACGGCGAAGAAGCGATCGGCGTCCGCCGGTTCCGCGACGGGCCGCGGCAGCCGGGCCATCAAGGCGAAGTTCCCCGGAAGCTGCCCCTGCGGGAAGCCGTACGCCGTCGGCGACATGATCGCCAAGAACGGCAGCCGCTGGGGCCACGAGAGCTGCGCGACCGCCGCGGCCGGCGAAGCAACCTCCTAGGGTCTGTATCGAGTTGCCCCGCGGCGTCGCGACGCCCGGCACGTGCCCTCGGCGCACGAGCCAAAGGCCCTAGTAGCTCCGCTACGAGGACATTCGTCCCGCACGCCGAGGGCACGCACCGAACGCCGCTCCTTGCTCCA
>NZ_JBHXAG010000026.1:0-55290 GCF_042726555.1 Streptomyces sp. NPDC060232
CCGGCACGCACTCTCGCCGCACCGGCCGAAAGCCACGTACGTCCCGTACGAGCGCTTCCGGCCGGCACGCCGAGGGTGCGTGCCGGGCGTCGCGACGCCGCGGGGCAACTCGATACAGGCCCTAGTCGTGCCTGGTCAAGGTGGCCGCTGGCCAGGCGGGACTTTGGCGTAGGGCCTTAGGTCGTGTCTGGAGTTCCGGCGCGGGAGAAGGAGCGGCGTCTGGTGCCGTCGAATCCAAGGCGGAGGAGGGAGTCGACGCGGAGCGTCGGCGGGCCGGGCCGGTCGATGTCCACCAGGTGACCAGCCGGGCGGCTATCGCGTCGGGCCGCGGGCACGGGGATTCGAGACCGAAGTGGTCCTCCAGCTCGTGCTGCAGGAACTCGGCGATCTCGGCCTGGTCGGCGCCGCTGCGGAGCCGTCCGAGGAGCGGCGCAAGCATGCAGTCGTACTCGTCCCGCACCGAGTCGGCGACGCCGATCGGATCCCACTCGTTGATCAGGCGCCGCAGCTCGTTCTCGGTGGAGGTGCTCCAGACTTTCATCCCCTCAGCCTGCCAGCCGGGAACGGTCGCCGTCGCACGGGTGCCGGGGCGGGATTTCTTGATCGTCGGGTCAGGGCAGAATGGGCGTGTCCGCCGAAGCCGTCCGACGAATACGAGGTATCGCCCGTGGCCATCCGCGTTCTCCTGGTCGACGACCAGCCACTGTTGCGCACCGGCTTCCGGATGATCCTGGAGGCGGAGGAGGACCTGGCGGTGGTCGGTGAGGCCGGGGACGGCCTGCAGGCGCTGGACCAGGTGCGGGCGCTGCAGCCGGATGTGGTGCTGATGGACATCCGGATGCCGCGGATGGACGGGGTCGAGGCGACGCGGCAGATCACCGGGCCGGGTCGGGACGGTCCGGCGAAGGTTCTGGTGCTGACCACGTTCGATCTGGACGAGTACGTGGTGGAGGCGCTGCGGGCGGGGGCGAGCGGGTTCCTGCTGAAGGACGCGCCGGCCAACGAGCTGGTGCAGGCTATCCGGGTGGTGGCGGCGGGCGAGGCGATGCTCGCGCCGAGCATCACGCGGCGGCTGCTGGACAAGTACGCGGGGCATCTGCCGTCGGGTGACGAGCGCGTCCCGGACACGCTGGGGACGTTGACCGAGCGTGAGGTGGAGGTGCTGAAGCTGGTGGCGCGGGGCCTGTCGAACGCGGAGATCGCGGCGGACCTGTTCGTGAGCGAGACGACGGTCAAGACGCACGTGGGGCACGTTCTGACGAAGCTGGGGCTGCGTGACCGGGTCCAGGCGGCGGTGTACGCGTACGAGAGCGGTCTGGTCCGGCCCGGAGCCCAGTAGCCCCGCAGGTCCGCCGGCGCCTCCGGCGCGGGCCCCTACGGGGCTCCGGCCCGACGCCCAAGAGCCGTCGCAGGCTGTCGGCGCCTCGGGCGCAGGTTCCTACGGGCCTCCGGCCCGACGCAACCGCTGCACGGGCGAGTGAGCCGAAGGGCCCGCGTCGGCGAAGGAGGGCGAGCGCCCGCAGGAATCCGTGAGGAACGAGCGGATTCCGAGGACGTACGCCCTCCTGGAGCCGACACCAGCGGGCCCGGAGGCGAACCGAGCCTCCGAAGAAGGCTCGCGTCAGCCCTTGCTGATCTCCCAGAAGCGGAAGACGGTGGAGGCGTCCAGGGACCACTGGAGGCCGTTGACGTTCTGGCGGGTGACGGCGTACTGCTTGCCCTGCCAGAGCGGGAGGAGCGGGAGCTCGTCGGCGACGATGTCCTGGAGGCGGTCGTAGTCGGTGTTGGCCGCGGTGCGGTCGGACTTCGCGGAGGTCGACGGGATGATCGTCCCGGTGATCTCCTTGTTGTCGTAGTTGTTGTTCAGGACGTTGCCCGGGCCGAAGAACGGCTGGGTGAAGTTGTCGGCGTCCGGGTAGTCGGGGACCCAGCCCTTGACGTAGATGCCGTACTTGCCCGCCTGGATGTCCTTCTCGTACTGCTCGTACTCGACGGACTTGACGTCGGCCTCGAAGAGGCCGCTGTCGTTGAGCTGCTTGGCGATGACCTCGAACTGCTGGTCGGTGGAGGGGCCGTAGCGGGACGGGGTCGAGTACAGGGTGACCTTGACCTTGCCGTTGATGTTGGCGGCCTTGAGGACGGCCTTGGCCTTCTCGGGCTGCGGGGTGCCGCCGTAGCGGTCGAAGAACGGCGTGGTGTGGCCGGCGATGCCGGCGGGGACGATGGAGTACAGGGCGGTGGCGGTGCCGGCGTACACGTCCTTGACGAGGGCTTCGCGGTCCACGAGGTAGGCGATGGCCTTGCGGACGGGGAGCTTGCCGACGACGGGGTCGTTGATGTTGAAGACCATGTGCTCGACTTCGGCGCCGGTGCCCTGGACGACGTCGACCTTGTCGTCGCCGGTCTTGGTGGAGGCGAGGGCGGCGATGTCCTTGGCGGCGAGGCCGCGGAAGGCGAAGTCGACGTCTCCGTTTTCGAGGACGGTCTTGAGGCCGGCCTGGTCGCCGTTGAAGAACTTCAGGGTGACGCCGGTGTTCTTCGCCTTGGCCTTGCCCGTGTAGGACTCGTTGACGGAGAAGGTGGCGCTCTTGTCGCTGAAGGAGTCGAGCTTGTAGACGCCGGAGCCGACGGCCTTGTTGTCGGTGCGGAGCTTGTCGGCCGGGTACTCGCGGTGGTCGACGATGGAGCCCGCACCCGAGGCGATCTTGCTCGGGAAGGTGGCGTCGGAGGTCTTCAGGCGGAAGACGACGGTCTGGTCGTCGGGGGCGTCGATGCCGGCGATCGAGGCGAGCATGACGGCGGGGCCGTTCTCGTCGTTGATCTTCAGCGTGCGCTCGAAGGAGTACTTGACGTCCTTGGAGGTGAGCTCGTTGCCGTTGCTGAACTTCAGGTCCTTCTTCAGCGTGCACTTGAAGAGCTTGCTGTCGCCGCCCTCGAAGGCGCAGCTCTGGGCGGCGTCGGGCTCGGGGGTGGTGCCGCCCTTGGGGAAGCTCAGCAGCGACTGGAAGACGTTGTTGAAGAGCAGCCAGGAGCCCGGGTCGTAGCCGGATGCCGGGTCGGTGGACTTCACCTTGTCGGATATACCCATGACCACGCCCTTGCCGCTGCCGGCATTGGAGCCATCGGTCGAACCGCAACCGCTGAGCAGCGCGGCGGCGGTGGCTGCGCCGAGCGGGGCCGCCAGCCACTGGTTACGTCGATTCACGCGAACGTCCTTCACAGTCGAACTGTTTCGTTGCTCCGGCCCGCGACACCCGCTGCCGGTCTTTGCCTTGCTCAGCCGCTTACGCCGCGGCCGAGCTCCCACAACTGGAGGTCGGAGATGGCGTTGACCGACCACTCCACTCCGGTGATTCCGTCGCGTGCGGCGACGTACTGCTTGCCCTGCCACAGGGGCAGGACGGGTACGTCCTCGGCGACGATGTCCTGCATCTCCGTGACCGCGGGCGCGGCGACGTTTCGGTCGACCGCGCGCCGGGACTCGGGGAGGAGCCTGGTGCGCACCGCGTTGTTGGCGTACGGCGTGCCCAGGAAGTTGTCCTGCTCCAGGAACGGGGCGAGGAAGTTGTCGGCGTCCGGGTAGTCGGGGAACCAGCCGAGCCCGTAGGCGGCGTGCTCGCCCATCTTCTGCGCGGGCCGGAAGTCCGACCATTCGCTGCCCTGGACGGTGATGTCGAAGAGGTGGGTGGAGTTGAGCTGGGCCTTGAGGGCCTCGAACTCGGCCGCCGTGCCGTCGCCGTAGTGGTCGCTGGTGTAGTGCAGGGTCAGCTTGACGGGGGTCTTGATTCCGGCGTCCTTCAGCAGTGCGGCGGCCTTGGGGGTGTTGGCGTCGCCGTACTTGTTGTAGAAGGAGTTGACGTGGCCGGTCACGCTGGTGGGGACCAGCGAGTAGAGCGGCTGGGCGGAATTGCCGTAGACCTTGGAGACGAGCGCGCTGCGGTCGACGGCCGCGGCGAGGGCCTGACGGACGGCCTTGTCCTTGACGACGGGCGCGTCGGTGTTGAAGCCGATGTAGCGGATTTCCAGGCCGGGCATCGGGACGAGCTTGACGCCCTTGGGCGGGTTGGCGCTGAGCTCGTTGATCTGGGTGGGCGACAGGGTGCGGGAGACCACGTGGATCCTGCCGTCGGTGAGTGCCTTGCCCATGGCCGGGGAGTCGGGGTAGGTGCGCAGCTCGACCTTGTCGTTGTGCAGCTTGAGGTCGCCCTTGTAGTGGGGGTTCTTGCTGAAGACGGCGCGGACGAGGCGGTTGTCCTTGACCTCGGCCTTCATGGTGTAGGGCCCGGAGCCGTCGACTGCGAAGCCTTCGCGGAGCTTGTCGGCGTCGTAGCTCTTCTCGCTGACGATGCCGGCGGCGGGGGTGGAGAGCTTGAAGGGGAAGGTCGCGTCCGGGGTCTTCAGGTGGAAGACGACGGTGTCCTCGCCCTTGACCTCGACGTTGTCGAGGGTGGAGAGGAGCGAGGAGGGGCCGTTCTCGTCCTTGATCGCGAGGACGCGGTCGATGGAGAACTTGACGTCCTTGGCGGTGAGCGGGTCGCCGCTGGCGAACTTGAGGCCGGGGCGCAGGGTGCAGCGGTAGCTCTCGTTGCCGGAGTCGGTGAAGCGGCAGGCGGAGGCCGCTTCGGGGACGGGCTGGCCGCCGCCGCGCGGGGTGTGCATCAGCGTCTGGACGGTCTGGCGCAGGATGTTCCAGGCGCCGGCGTCGTAGGCGTATGCGGGGTCGAAGGGGGCGGGAGCGAAGTCTGCGGCCTCGAACCGGTCGGTGGTGCCGACGACGATCGCCGCGGATCCTGCTCCCCCACCGCTCGCGGTGCCGCATGCGGCCAGCGCGGGGGTGAGCAGTCCGGCCGCGGCCGTCAGCACCATGGTCTTGCGGTTCATGCTGGAAGTACTCCCTGTGACCGGCACTTGCTCAAAGCGGTGTGAAGGGCACTTCGCGGCGGTCGCCCGTTCGGGGCGGAACGATCGGGCCGGTGTTGTGACGATCGGTCCACGCGGTTCCGGCACAGGGGTGTGTGTGTCCGGGACGGCTGGGTGCGGCGCAGTGCCGGGCTCGACACTAGTGGTCCGGGGCGGGATGGCTGGAACTGGCCGGACTTGGGACGTAATCGCACTGTGATCGGAGGGAACTGCCTGTTCACAGGCAGGGCTGCGCAGATTCGGTCAGGGGCTGATCAATGGGGACACATTGGAAGCCGCCAGGGCCTCCGGACAGGTCCGTTTTGGGTGTGACGCGTGACCAAGGTCACCCTGCGCAACGGCGCCGGAGAGGATGGAATTTCAGCCTCCGGGGCCCACGGCGGAAGATTTTTCCGTCGTGGCGCGACGCGACAGGGTTCCATTCGGTACGGAGCGTGCACGGGGGGTTTCGGTGCGTGGTGATGCATACCGATGTACGCCAGTGCATGCCGATGTGTCCACTTGGGCCGGGCGGGCGCCGTTACCGGGCCTGTCGTCACTGTCAGTTCATGGGGACGATGAGGGAGCGCAGGAACTCCAGGTCGACGTCCTCCAGTGAGCGGACGACCGTACGCCCCGGAGCCGGTTCGATCCCGCCGACCGACGGGATGGCCACGACCCGGCAGCCGGCGGCCTCGGCGGCCGCCACACCGGTGCTGGTGTCCTCGATGACCGCGCACCGCGACGGGTGGGCGCCGAGCGTCCGCGCCGCGAGCAGGTACGGATCGGGGTGCGGCTTGGTACGGGCGACCTCGTCGCCGGCGACCGTCATCGTGAAGCGGTCGCGGCCGAGGGTGAGCAGCACCTGGTCGATGACCCGGCGGTGGGAGGCGGAGACGAGGGCGGTGGGCACGTTGTGCCGGGCCAGCTCGGCCAGCAGCCGCTCGGCGCCGGGCATCAGGGGAACCCGGTCGGCGATACGGGCCTCGAAGCGCTCGTTGAGCAGGACGCTCAGCTCGGCGATGCCGATGGCGGCGCCGGTCGCCTCGATGAGGAAGCCCGCGCTGCGGGTCATGGGGCCGCCGACGACCACGTCGCGCCAGGCGTCGTCCAGGCGGTGGCCGAGCTCGCGGAAGACCTCCGCCTCGACCTCCCACCAGAAGCCCTCGGTGTCCACCAGGGTGCCGTCCATGTCGAGCAGCACCGCCTGCAGTGCCGAGCCGTCGGCCGTGCGGGTGACGGGGGCGGGAACGGTGCTCGTCATGCGCCTGCCTCTCTGAGGGGACGAGAAGGCCGGTCGCCTCTTCCCGCGGGGCATCCCCCGGGGAACAGGCGACCGGCCTGTATGGGACCGACAAGTGTACGTCGGCGGAGCTCAGCGTGCGTTGAAATACTTCGCTTCGGGGTGGTGGATCACGATGGCGTCCGTCGACTGCTCCGGGTGGAGCTGGAACTCCTCCGAGAGGTGGACGCCGATCCGCTCCGGCTGGAGGAGGTCGGCGATCTTCGCGCGGTCCTCCAGGTCGGGGCAGGCGCCGTAGCCGAGGGAGAAGCGGGCGCCGCGGTACTTGAGGTCGAACATGTCCTCGACCTTGGCCGGGTCCTCGCCGCCGAACCCGAGCTCGGCGCGGACCCGGGCGTGCCAGTACTCGGCCATGGCCTCGGCGAGCTGGACGGAGAGGCCGTGCAGCTCCAGGTACTCGCGGTAGGAGTCGGACTCGAAGAGCTTGGCCGTGGCCTCGCCGATCTTCGAGCCGACGGTGACCACCTGGAGGCCGACGACGTCGGTCTCGCCGGACTCCTCGGGGCGGAAGAAGTCCGCGAGGCACAGGCGGCGGCCGCGGCGCTGGCGCGGGAAGGTGAAGCGGGTCCGCTCGTTGCCGGCGTCGTCGAGGATGATCAGGTCGTCGCCCTTGGAGACGCAGGGGAAGTAGCCGTAGACGACGGCCGCCTCCAGCAGGTTCTCCGTGTGCAGCTTCTCCAGCAGGCCGCGCAGGCGCGGGCGGCCCTCGCTCTCGACGAGCTCCTCGTACGTGGCACCGCCCGCGCGCGCCTGCTTGAGGCCCCACTGGCCCTTGAAGAGGGCTCCCTCGTCCAGCCAGGAGGCGTAGTCCTTGAGCGGGATGCCCTTGACCACGCGGGTGCCCCAGAACGGCGGGGTGGGCACCGGGTTGTCGACGGCCACGTCCGAGCGGCCGCCGGGCTCCTGCGGCTCCTCCACCTGGAGGGGGGTGTCCCGCTTGGCGACGCGGCGCTGCTTGAGCTCGGGCAGGGCGGCGCCGGGGACGCCGCGCTTGACGGCGATGAGGGCGTCCATGAGGCGCAGGCCCTCGAAGGCGTCGCGTGCGTAGCGGACCTCGCCCTCGTAGATCTCGTGGAGGTCCTGTTCGACGTAGGCGCGGGTGAGGGCGGCGCCGCCGAGGATCACCGGGTAGTCGGCGGCCAGCTTGCGCTGGTTCAGCTCCTCCAGGTTCTCCTTCATGATCACGGTGGACTTCACGAGGAGGCCGGACATGCCGATGACGTCGGCCTTGTGTTCCTGGGCGGCTTCGAGGATCGCGGAGACGGGCTGCTTGATGCCGATGTTGACGACGTTGTAGCCGTTGTTGGTCAGGATGATGTCGACGAGGTTCTTGCCGATGTCGTGGACGTCGCCGCGGACGGTGGCCAGGACGATGGTGCCCTTGCCCTCGTCGTCGGTCTTCTCCATGTGGGGTTCGAGGTAGGCCACGGCCGTCTTCATGACCTCGGCGGACTGCAGGACGAAGGGGAGCTGCATCTGGCCGGAGCCGAAGAGCTCGCCGACGACCTTCATCCCTTCCAGGAGGGTGTCGTTGACGATGTCGAGGGCGGGGCGGGTCTGGAGGGCCTCGTCGAGGTCGGCCTCCAGGCCGTTCTTCTCGCCGTCGATGATGCGGCGCTGCAGGCGCTCGTCCAGGGGCAGGGCGAGGAGTTCCTCGGCGCGGCCGGCCTTGAGGGACTTGGTGTTGACGCCCTCGAAGAGGGCCATCAGCTTCTGCAGCGGGTCGTAGTCCCCGGTGCGCCGGTCGTAGATCAGGTCGAGGGCGGTGGAGACCTGCTCCTCGTCGAAGCGGGCGATCGGCAGGATCTTGGAGGCGTGGACGATGGCCGAGTCGAGGCCGGCCTTGACGCACTCGTCGAGGAAGACCGAGTTCAGCAGGACGCGGGCGGCCGGGTTCAGGCCGAAGGAGATGTTCGACAGGCCCAGCGTGGTCTGGACGTCGGGGTGGCGGCGCTTGAGTTCCCGGATCGCCTCGATCGTGGCGATGCCGTCGCCGCGGGACTCCTCCTGGCCGGTGCAGATGGTGAAGGTCAGCGTGTCGATGAGGATGTCCGACTCGCGGATGCCCCAGTTGGCCGTCAGGTCGTCGATGAGGCGTTCGGCGATGGCGACCTTGTGCTCGACGGTGCGGGCCTGGCCCTCCTCGTCGATGGTCAGCGCGATGAGCGCGGCGCCGTGTTCCTGGGCCAGCCGGGTGACCTTGGCGAAGCGGGACTCGGGGCCGTCGCCGTCCTCGTAGTTCACCGAGTTGATGACGGCGCGGCCGCCGAGCTTCTCCAGGCCCGCCTTGATGACGGGGACCTCGGTGGAGTCCAGGACGATCGGCAGGGTGGATGCGGTGGCGAAGCGGCCGGCGAGCTCCTCCATGTCGGCGACGCCGTCGCGGCCGACGTAGTCCACGCAGAGGTCGAGCATGTGCGCGCCCTCGCGGATCTGGTCGCGGGCCATCTCGACGCAGTCGTCCCAGCGGCCCTCCAGCATGGCCTCGCGGAACTTCTTGGAGCCGTTGGCGTTGGTGCGCTCGCCGATCGCCATGTACGAGGTGTCCTGGCGGAAGGGCACGGTCTGGTAGAGCGAGGCGGCGCCGGGCTCGGGCTGGGGGTCGCGCGGGACGATCGCCGTGCCGCGGACGCGCTCGACGACCTGGCGCAGGTGCTCGGGGGTGGTGCCGCAGCAGCCGCCGACCAGGGAGAGGCCGTACTCGCGGACGAAGGTCTCCTGGGCGTCGGCGAGCTCGGGGGCGGTCAGCGGGTAGTGCGCGCCCTGCTTGGTCAGGACGGGCAGGCCGGCGTTGGGCATGCAGGAGAGCGGGATGCGGGCGTTGCGCGCGAGGTAGCGCAGGTGCTCGCTCATCTCGGCGGGGCCGGTGGCGCAGTTCAGACCGATCATGTCGATGCCGAGGGGTTCCAGCGCGGTGAGGGCCGCGCCGATCTCGGAGCCCAGCAGCATGGTGCCGGTGGTCTCGACGGTGACGGAGCAGATCAGCGGGACGTCGACGCCGAGCGCCTCCATGGCGCGGCGGGCGCCGATGATGGAGGACTTGGTCTGCAGGAGGTCCTGGGTGGTCTCGACGAGCAGGGCGTCAGCGCCGCCGGCGATCAGGCCCTCGGCGTTGGTCTGGTAGGCGTCGCGGATCTGTGCGTAGGTGATGTGGCCGAGGGTCGGCAGCTTCGTGCCGGGGCCCATGGAGCCGAGCACCCAGCGCTGCTGTCCGGTGGAGGCGGTGAACGCGTCGGCGACCTCGCGGGCGATGCGGGCGCCGGACTCGGAGAGCTCGAAGTTGCGTTCGGCGATGTCGTACTCGGCGAGGGCGGCGTGGTTGGCGCCGAAGGTGTTGGTCTCGACGCAGTCCACACCCACCGAGAAGTACGCCTCGTGCACCGTGCGGACGATGTCGGGGCGGGTGACGTTGAGGACCTCGTTGCAGCCTTCGAGCTGCTGGAAGTCGTCGAGGGTGGGGTCCTGCGCCTGGAGCATCGTTCCCATGGCTCCGTCGGCGACGACCACGCGGGTCGCGAGCGCCTCCCGGAGGGCATCGGCCCGGGTCTGGGTGTCGGCGGGCGGGTTCGGCAACGAGGCCATGGACTGCTCCCTGGGATGCGACGGCTGTCGGCTTTGCACCCCTTCTGCGTCAAGGGTGCACGCGGCCAGCGTAACCGCGAGGCACCGGCCCCGGTGTGGGTGTCCCACGTGGCGGACTGCATTCTGTGGCGGGGGCTTGTCCGAGGTGTCCCGGTGGCGGTGCGGCGAACAGATCTCCTACGGTGCGCAAGGTCGGCATCGACCGATACTGTTCAGCATTGTCGAACCACGTCAAGATGGTCAGAGATACCGAAGGTCAGCAGGAGGCTGCGCGATGGCACGGAACATCCAGTCGCTCGAACGAGCCGCTGCGATGCTGCGACTCCTGGCGGGCGGCGAACGCCGGCTGGGGCTCTCGGACGTGGCGTCCTCGCTGGGCCTGGCCAAGGGCACGGCCCACGGCATCCTGCGCACCCTGCAGGCCGAGGGCTTCGTGGAGCAGGACCCGGCCTCCGGGCGCTACCAGCTGGGCGCCGAGCTGCTGCGCCTGGGCAACAGCTATCTGGACGTGCACGAGCTGCGCGCCCGCGCCCTGGTGTGGACCGACGACCTGGCCCGGGCGAGCGGCGAGAGCGTGTACGTGGGCGTGCTGCACCAGAGCGGGGTGCTGATCATGCACCACGTGTTCCGGCCCGACGACAGCCGCCAGGTGCTGGAGGTCGGGGCCATGCAGCCGCTGCACTCGACCGCGCTGGGCAAGGTGCTGTCGGCGTACGACCCGGTCGCGCACACCCAGGTGCTGGAGGTGGAGCGGGAGGCGTTCACCCCGCGTACGGTCACGGACGCCGCCGGCTTCGAGGAGATCCTGGGCCTGACCCGGGCGCGCGGCTGGGCCGCGGACGTCGAGGAGACGTGGGAGGGCGTCGCCTCGGTGGCGGCGCCGATCCACGACCGGCGCCGGATGCCGGTGGGCGCGGTGGCGGTCGCGGGCGCCGTGGAGCGGGTGTGCGGCGAGTCAGGGGAGCCCCACGCCGCCCTCGTCGCCTCGGTGCGCGACTGCGCGCGGGCGGTTTCGCGCGATCTCGGCGCAGGCCGGTTCTGACCTTCCTTTAACAGGCTCCGGCCATCACCTGGCCCCCTTCTGCCCATTTTTCGCCATATCTCGACCTTGAGATGGCCGGATTTGGCTGATCGCACGTGCCGGTAACGATCCGACACATTGGCCTGGCCGACCCTTGACGCATTCTTCACCTGGGCGGAAAACTGCCGTTCACCGGTCGACATTGTCGAACACCTACCGGCAATACGCGCTAGGATGCGACAAGGCCAAGGACCGGTGCAGCACTCACCGAGTGCGCGGAACCACCGGAGGGACCCGGTTTCCGCCCACCCCTGGACGTACGTAAGGAGTCGCGGGTGTCCAGCTCCGACATCTTCATCGGCGAGACCATCGGTACCGCCCTGCTCACTCTGCTCGGCGGTGGCGTCTGCGCCGCAGTGACACTCAAGAGCTCCAAGGCCCGCAACGCGGGCTGGCTCGCGATCACCTTCGGCTGGGGCTTCGCCGTGCTGATCGCGGCCTACGTCTCCGCGCCGCTCTCCGGTGCGCACCTCAACCCGGCGGTCACCGTCGGCCTCGCCGTCAAGACCGGCGAGTGGGGCGACACGCCCGTCTACTTCGCCGGCCAGCTGCTGGGCGCCATGCTCGGCGCGGTGGTGATGTGGGTGACCTACTTCGGCCAGTTCCGCGCACACCTCTCCGACCCCGAGCACATCCGCGACGCCAAGCTCGGCCCGGAGGACCCGCACCCGCACGACGTGGCCGGCCCCGTGCTCGGCATCTTCTCCACCGGCCCCGAGATCCGCAACGTCGTGCAGAACCTCGCGACCGAGATCATCGGCACCGCCGTGCTGGTCCTGGCGATCCTGACCCAGGGCCTCCAGGACGGCGGCAAGGGCCTCGGTGTCATCGGTGTCCTGATCACGTCCTTCGTGGTCGTCGGCATCGGCCTCTCGCTGGGCGGCCCGACCGGTTACGCCATCAACCCGGTGCGCGACCTCGGCCCCCGAATAGTCCACGCCCTGCTGCCGCTCCCCAACAAGGGCGGCTCCGACTGGGGATACTCCTGGATCCCGGTGGCCGGCCCGCTCCTCGGTGCCGTGCTCGCCGGCGGTCTTTACAACATCGCGTTCGCCTGATCAGCATCTGCCGCGCTCGTAAGATCCGCATCGCACTCCTGATTCCGCCTACACACCAGACCTGCCAGGAGCAGCCATCATGACCAGCAGCACCGGCCCCTTCATCGCCGCGATCGACCAGGGCACCACCTCCTCCCGCTGCATCGTCTTCGACCGCGACGGCCGCATCGTCGCCGTCGACCAGAAGGAGCACGAGCAGATCTTCCCGAAGCCGGGCTGGGTGGAGCACGACGCCACCGAGATCTGGACCAACGTCCAGGAGGTCGTCGCCGGCGCCATCGCCAAGGCCGCCCAGGACATTCCGGGCTTCACCGCCGCCGACGTCAAGGCGATCGGCATCACCAACCAGCGCGAGACCACCCTGCTGTGGGACCGCCACACCGGCGAGCCCGTCCACAACGCGCTGGTCTGGCAGGACACCCGTACCGACGCCCTGTGCAGGGAACTCGGCCGCAACGTCGGCCAGGACCGCTTCCGCCGCGAGACCGGCCTGCCGCTGGCCAGCTACTTCGCGGGCCCGAAGGTCCGCTGGCTGCTCGACAACGTCGAGGGCCTGCGCGAGCGCGCCGAGGCCGGCGACATCCTCTTCGGCACCATGGACTCGTGGGTCATCTGGAACCTCACGGGCGGCGCCCAGGGCGGTGCGCACGTCACCGACGTCACCAACGCCTCGCGCACCATGCTGATGAACCTGCACACCCTCGCCTGGGACGAGAAGATCGCGGAGTCGATGGGCGTCCCGCTCAACGTGCTCCCGGAGATCAAGTCCTCCGCCGAGGTCTACGGCCACGTCAAGGACGGCGTCCTCGCCGGTGTCCCGGTCGCCTCGGCGCTCGGCGACCAGCAGGCCGCCCTCTTCGGCCAGACCTGTTTCGCCGAGGGCGAGGCGAAGTCCACGTACGGCACCGGAACGTTCATGCTGATGAACACCGGCGACAAGATCATCAACTCCTACAGCGGCCTGCTGACCACGGTCGGCTACCAGATCGGCGACCAGAAGCCGGTCTACGCCCTGGAGGGCTCCATCGCCGTCACCGGCTCGCTCGTCCAGTGGATGCGCGACCAGATGGGCCTGATCAAGTCCGCGGCCGAGATCGAGACCCTGGCCTCCTCCGTCGAGGACAACGGCGGCGCCTACTTCGTCCCGGCCTTCTCCGGCCTGTTCGCCCCGTACTGGCGCTCCGACGCCCGCGGTGTGATCGCCGGCCTCACCCGGTACGTCACCAAGGCGCACATCGCCCGTGCCGTCCTGGAGGCCACCGCCTGGCAGACCCGCGAGATCACCGACGCCATGACCAAGGACTCGGGCGTCGAGCTCGCCGCCCTCAAGGTCGACGGCGGCATGACCTCCAACAACCTGCTGATGCAGACGCTCTCGGACTTCCTGGACGCCCCCGTGGTGCGCCCGATGGTCGCCGAGACCACCTGCCTCGGCGCCGCCTACGCCGCCGGCCTGGCCGTCGGCTTCTGGCCCGACACCGACGCCCTGCGCGCCAACTGGCGCCGCGCGGCGGAGTGGACCCCGCGGATGCCCGCCGATCAGCGGGATCGCGAGTACAAGAGCTGGCTCAAGGCCGTCGAGCGGTCCATGGGCTGGGTCGACGACGAAGACGCCAGCTGACCGCACCAGCTGAGTCAATCGACGAGGAGCTGAAAGAGATATGAGCACCCTGCAGAGCGTCCCCGCCCTGGGTACGCACCCGACCGCCGGCGCGAACGCGAGCCGTGCCGAGACCCGCGAGCAGCTGGCGAAGGCCACGTACGACCTGCTGGTCATCGGCGGTGGAATCCTGGGCACCTCGGTGGCCTGGCACGCCGCGCAGTCGGGTCTGCGGGTTGCCATGGTGGACGCCGGCGACTTCGCCGGCGCCACCTCCTCGGCCTCCTCCAAGCTCGTCCACGGCGGCCTGCGCTACCTGCAGACCGGCGCGGTCAAGCTGGTCGCGGAGAACCACCACGAGCGGCGGGTGCTGGCCAAGGACGTGGCCCCGCACCTGGTCAACCCGCTCACCTTCTACCTGCCGGTCTACAAGGGCGGTCCGGTGGGTGCGGCCAAGCTGGGCGCGGGCGTCTTCGCCTACTCCGCCCTCTCGGCCTTCGGCGACGGCATGGGCAAGGTCATATCCCCGGCCCGTGCCGTCGCCGACAACCCCGGCCTGAAGACCGACAACCTCAAGGCCGTCGCGGTCTACTACGACCACCAGATGAACGACTCCCGCGTCGCCGTCATGACGGTCCGCGCGGCCGTCGAGTCGGGTGCGGTCGTCCTCAACCACGCCGAGGTCACCGGACTGCGCAAGACGCACGGCCGGGTCACCGGCGCCGAGCTCAAGGACCGCCTGGACGGCACCGAGTTCGGCATCGACGCCCGCGTCGTGCTCAACGCCACCGGCCCGTGGGTGGACCACCTGCGGCGCATGGAGGACAAGCACTCGATGCCCTCGATCCGCCTCTCCAAGGGCGCGCACATCGTCATGAAGCGCAAGTCGCCCTGGAAGGCCGCGATGGCCACCCCGATCGACAAGTACCGCATCACCTTCGCCCTCCCGTGGGAGGACCAGCTGCTGCTCGGCACCACCGACGAGGTGTACGAGGGAGACCCGGCGGACGTGCGCGCCACCGAGTCCGACATCCAGCAGATCCTGGACGAGGCGGCCTTCTCGGTGAAGGACGCCGACCTCGACCGCTCGCTGATGACGTACGCCTTCGCCGGCCTGCGCGTGCTGCCCGGCGGCCCCGGCGGCGTGGAGAAGGCCAAGCGCGAGACGGTCGTCTCCGAGGGCGCGGGCGGCATGCTGTCGGTCGCCGGCGGCAAGTGGACCACGTACCGCCACATCGGCCGCGTCGTCATGGACAAGCTGGCCAAGCTCCCGGGCAGCCCGCTGACCGAGGACATGGAGCCCGTGAAGTCCCTCGTACGCCGCATCGCGCTGCCGGGTGTCGCCAACCCGAACGCGGTCGCGCACCGGCTTCTGGTGGACCGTGGGCCCGGCACCCGGATGGACCCGCTGACCGCGCGCCACCTGGCCTCGCACTACGGCTCCCTGGCCTTCGACATCGCCCGCATCGCGAACGAGGACCCGGCGCTGGCCGAGCGCATCCACCCGGACGGTCCGGAGATCTGGGCGCAGGTCGCCTACGCCCGTGACAACGAGTGGGCCGAGACGGCCGACGACGTGCTGCGCCGCCGCACGACGGTGACGATCCGCGGCCTGGACGACGACGCCGTCCGGGCCCGCGTCGAGGAGATGCTGGCCCGCAAGGCATAGCTCTCACGCAGGTGGGGAAGAGGGGCGGTTCCGAGGGGAACCGCCCCTCTGTCGTGGGCTGTGGCCGGTGTCCCCTCAAGGCTTAGGCTGACCCACATACGCAAGGAACTTCGGAAGGAGACCTGGGTGATCGAGCTTGAGGGCGTGCCCGAGCTGATCGACCCGGTCATGGTGGCCGCGTTCGAGGGCTGGAACGACGCGGGTGACGCGGCCTCCGGTGCGGTCGCACACCTGGACCGGGAGTGGAAGGGCGAGGTCTTCGCGGCTCTGGACGCCGAGGACTACTACGACTTCCAGGTCAACCGGCCCACGGTGTGGCTGGACAACGGGGTACGCAAGATCACGTGGCCGACGACCCGGCTCTCGGTGGTCCGGATCGGCGGCGCCAAACCGCGCGACCTGGTGCTGGTGCGCGGGATCGAACCGTCCATGCGGTGGCGGTCGTTCTGCAACGAGATCCTCGGCTTCGCGCACGAGCTGGGCGTGGAGATGGTGGTCATCCTGGGGGCGCTCCTCGGGGACACGCCGCACACCCGGCCGGTGCCGGTGAGCGGGGTCACCTCGGACGCGGACCTGGCGCGGACGATGGACCTGGAGGAGACCAAGTACGAGGGCCCGACGGGCATCGTGGGCATCCTCCAGGAGGCCTGTACGCATGCGGGCGTGCCGGCGGTGTCGCTGTGGGCGGCCGTGCCGCACTACGTGTCGCAGCCGCCGAACCCGAAGGCGACGCTGGCCCTGCTGAACCGGCTGGAGGACCTGATCGACATCAGGATCCCGCTGGGCGAGCTGCCGGAGGACGCGCGGGCCTGGCAGCTGGGCGTGGACCAACTGGCCGCCGAGGACAGCGAGGTGGCGGAGTACGTCCAGACGCTGGAGGAGGCGCGGGACACCGCGGACCTGCCGGAGGCCTCGGGCGATGCCATCGCGCGGGAGTTCGAGCGGTACCTGCGGCGGCGGGATCCGGCGGCGGGCCCGGCGGCGGAGCCGGGCGACGGCTCGTACCTCCGCGACACGTCGAGCGGTCTGACGCGTCCGACGAAGCGGAAGCCGGACGCCCCGGGCGAGGAGCCGCCCGCCGCTCCGCCGGAGGAGCCGGGGGACGGCACCCCGGAAGCGTGACCCGCGCGGCGCCGCGGCGCAAGCGCCCCGGGCTGCGCCGGGCCAGGTGGGCTCCGCCCCACACCCGCGCCTCGAACGCCGGCGGGGCTGGTTCTCCCAGCCCGTCCGGCGTTTGAGGACCGGGTCCGGGCAGAGCCCTGGGAACGGTGGAAGGGCGGGTAGGGGACGGCTCCTCGCAGCGGCGGCCCGGACCTGCGCGCCCGGACAGGGCGATGCCCCCGGCCCGGGTGGGGCCGGGGGCATCGGCGGCAGGGCCGCGGCGGCTAGGTCCTGTCTGGAGTTCCCCCCGCGGCGTTGCGGCGTCTGGCACCGCTCCTTCTCCCGCGCTGGAACTCCAGACAGGACCTACAGGGCTACGCCCAGGAGGGCGTCGACGGTGCGGGAGACCAGGCCGGGGGCGGACTCGTCGTCGCCGTCGGTGGCGTTCTGGAGCTCCACCCAGCGGTCCACGGCCGCGAGCGCCGCGGGGGCGTCCAGGTCGTTCGCCAGGGCCTCGCGGACCTCTTCGAGGACCGCGTCCGCCGCGATGCCGTCCGGCCGGGAGACCGCCGCGCGCCACCGCTCCAGCCGGGCCACGGCCTCGTCGAGGACGGCGTCCGTCCACTCCCAGTCGGCCCGGTAGTGGTGCGAGAGCAGGGCCAGGCGGATCGCCGCCGGGTCCACGCCCGCACGGCGCAGCGCCGAGACGAAGACGAGGTTGCCCTTCGACTTCGACATCTTCTCGCCGTGCAGGGCGACCATGCCGGCGTGGACGTACGCCTTGGCCATCGGGAACTCGCCGGTCAGCGCCTGCGCGTGCGACGCGCCCATCTCGTGGTGCGGGAAGGCGAGGTCGGAGCCGCCGCCCTGGATGTCGAAGCCCATGCCCAGGTGTTCCAGGGCGATCGCGACGCACTCGATGTGCCAGCCCGGCCGGCCGCGGCCCAGCGAGCCGCCGTCCCAGCTCGGCTCGCCCGCGCGCGCCGCCATCCACAGCATCGGGTCCAGGGGGTTCTTCTTCCCCGGGCGCTCGGGGTCGCCGCCCCGCTCCGCCGAGAGCAGGCGCATGGCCTCGGCGTCGAGGTGGGAGACGCCGCCGAAGTGCGGGTCGGACTCCACCGAGAAGTAGATGTCGCCCTCCAGCTCGTACGCCGCGCCCGCGTCGCGCAGCCGCTCGACCAGCGGCACGATGCCGGGTATGGCCTCGACGGCTCCGATGTAGTGCTGCGGCGGCAGCATCCGCAGGGCCGTCATGTCCTCACGGAAGAGCGCGGTCTCACGCTCGGCCAGCTCGGTCCAGTCGTGGCCGTCGCGCAGCGCCCGCTCCAGCAGCGGGTCGTCGACGTCGGTGACGTTCTGGACGTAGTGGACCTGCCGCTTGGTGTCGAGCCACACGCGCTGCACGAGGTCGAACGCGTTGTAGGTCGCCGCGTGACCGATGTGGGTCGCGTCGTACGGGGTGATGCCGCAGACGTAGATGCGGGCGACGGGACCGGGGGCGAGGGTGATCGTCCCCTGGGTCGCGGAGTCGTGGATCTGGAGGTCGCGGCCCTTGCCGGGAAGGGCGGGGACCTCAGAAGCGGGCCAGGCATGCATGGGTCGAGCCTAACCGGACGGATGTTCCGGAAACGAACTGGACCTGCACTGTTGTCTTGATCGGCGCTCTTGCGGTCTGGCCGGTTCTGTGCGTACGGCCGGTGGCCGGTTCAGACCGGTGGCCAGGGGATCGCCGGCCACTGCCCGGACGGCAGCGGATGCGTTCCGGTGCGCAGCATGTGCGCCACCCGCTCCCGTACGGCGGCCAGCTCGGCCGCCGTGATCAGTTCGGCCAGCCGGGTGGCGAGGGGGGCTCCGTCGGCCAGTTGCGCGGCCAGCGCGGTGAGCGCCTCGCGGGCCTCGTCCGTCAGCGGCTCCCCCGCCCAGCCCCACAGCAGGGTGCGCAGCTTGTCCTCGGTGTGGAAGGTCACGCCGTGGTCGATGCCGTAGATCCGTCCGTCGGGCGCGGGCAGCAGGTGCCCGCCCTTGCGGTCGCCGTTGTTGATCACGGCATCGAGGACGGAGAGCCGGCGCAGCCTGGGGTCGTCGGCGTGGACGAGCAGGGCCGTGCGGCCCTCTGCGACCTCGGCGAAGGCCACGGGCTTCCAGCCCTCGCCGGCGTCCTCGCCGTCGACGAGCGCGAGGAGCCCTTCCTCCGGGGAGTCCGCCGGCGGCTGCCGGGCTTCGATCCACTGCTGGACCATGCCCTCGCCGTAGGGCCCGTCGCGCAGCACGGTGGGGGGCACCAGGCCCCATCCGGTGGCCTCGGAGACCAGGTAGGCGGCGACCTCCCGCTGGGCGAGGCTGCCGTCGGGGAAGTCCCACAGCGGCCGCTCCCCCTTGACCGGCTTGTAGACGCAGTCGGCGCTCACGCCGTCGTAGGTGGCGGTGCACAGCAGGACCGCGTTGGATGCCTCGCGGATCCGGCCGACGACGGTCAGCTCGCCCTTGGCGAGCAGTTCCTCCATGTCCCCCTGGCCCGTCACGCCTGGCGCCGGTAGCCGTTCTGGCGCGGGCACACGTGGCCCTCCGGGTCCAGCGGCAGACTGCACAGCGGACAGGGCGGGCGGCCGGCGTTGACCACGTCCAGGGCGCGCTTGGCGAAGGCGCGGGCCTGGGCGCCGGTGAGGCGGACCCGCAGCATCGGCGGGCCGTTCTCCTCGTCCTGGAGCAGCCGCTCCTCCGCCTCGGCGAGGTCCTCGTCGGACTCGACGTCCAGCTCCACCAGTGCCTGGGCCTCGACGATCATCCGCTGTTCCTCGCCGTCCCAGGCCAGGGCCATGGTGCCGACGCGGAACTCCTCCTCGACGGGGACGTCCAGCGGGGCGGTGTCGGCGGCCTCCGTGGGGGCCATGGCCGGGACCGGGGCGTTTCCGCCGGTCCGCCGTACGACCTCGTCCAGCAGCTCGTCCATCCGCTCGGCGAGTGCGGCGACCTGGGTCTTCTCCAGGGAGACGCTGGTGACGCGGGGGCCGGCGGAGGCCTGCAGGAAGAACGTACGGCGTCCCGGCAAGCCGACCGTGCCGGCCACGAAGCGGTCCGGGGGGTCGTAGAGGAACACCTGACGGGGCACGTCCAGTCTCCAAGTCTCGGCGGCGGGGGCGGGTCTGCGCCCTTGTGTGGGCCCGTCCACCCTACTGCGCCACGCGATCACGCCGCGCCCGCGCCGCCCCCCACGACCGCGTTCCCGGTGTCCTCGGAGTCCTTGTCGGAGGCGACGGGCTCGGGCGTGGCAGGGCGCCGTACGAGGGATCCGAAGTCCCCGGTGTCGCCCAGGCGGAACACGAACGGGCGGGTCCGCGTGTAGCGGATCGCGGTCACCGAGCAGGGGTCGACATGGATGCGCTGGAAGAGGTCCAGGTGCATGCCCAGGGCGTCCGCGACAAGCGACTTGATGATGTCGCCGTGCGAGCACATCAGGAAGACCGCGTCGCTGCCGTCCTGCTCCTCGATCCGCGTGTTCCAGTCGCGTACGGCGTCCACGGCGCGCGCCTGCATGGCCCGCATGGACTCGCCGCCGGGGAAGGCGGCCGCTGACGGGTGCTGTTGCACGATCTTCATCAGCGGTTCTTCGGAGAGTTCGGAGAGTTTGCGTCCGGACCAGTCTCCGTAGTGGCACTCGCCGATCCGCTCGTCGGTGTGCAGTTCCAGCTCGGGCCTCGCGGCCAGCAGGGGTGCGAGGGTTTCCCGGCAGCGCTGCAGGGGGCTGGTGACGGCGGCGGCGAGCGGCACGCCCGCGAGCCGTCCGGGGAGCGCGGCGGCCTGCTCGGCGCCGCGCTCGTCGAGGGCCACGCCGGGGGTCCATCCGGCGAGCAGCCCTGCGGTGTTGGCGGTGGACCGCCCGTGTCGTACGAGGATCAGCGTGGCCATGGGGGCCAGCGTAGGGCCTGTCTTTTGAGACCAGGCCGGATCGGGGGGCGGGCCCGTCGGCGGCGGGGGACAATGTTCGGCGTGATTGTCGACTGCGCGCTGTACCGGGACGGTCGCCGCGCCACGGGTCCGGAGGACTTCTCGGACGCCCTGGAGGAGGCCCGGGCGAGCGGTGACGCCTTCCTCTGGATCGGCACGTACGAGCCGACGGAGGCGGAGTTCGATCACGTCCGCCGGGAGTTCGGCCTGCACCCGCTGGCGGTGGAGGACGCGCTCCACGCGCACCAGCGGCCCAAGGTGGAGGTGTACGACGACTCGCTGTTCGTCGTGCTGAAGCCGGTGCTCTACGACGAGGCCACCGACACGGTGTCCGCGGGCGAGCTGATGCTGTTCATCGGCGACTCCTTCGTCGTCACGGTCCGGCACGGCGAAGGGGCCCCGCTGGCCGCCGTACGCCACCGGCTGGAGCAGGAGCCGGAGGTGCTGCGGCAGGGGCCGACGGCGGTGCTGTACGCGGTCTCCGACGCGGTCGTGGACCACTACATCGAGGTGGCGGCCGAACTCCAGTCGGATCTGGAGGAGCTGGAGGCGGAGGTCTTCGCGCCGAACGCCTCGGACACCAAGAACACCGCGGCCCGGATCTACGGCTTCAAACGGCAGGTGCTGGAGTTCCGGCGGGCGACGAACCCGCTGCTGGCGCCGATGGACCGGCTCGCCTTCGGGCAGGTGCCCTTCGTCCACGAGCACGCCCGACCCTTCTTCCGCGATGTCGCCGACCACCTGACCAAGGCGAGCGAGCACATCGAGGGCCTGGACCGGCTGCTGTCGGACGCGCTGGCCGCGCACCTCGCGCAGACGGGGCTGCGGCAGAACGACGACGTGCGGAAGATCTCGGCCTGGGCGGCGATCGCTGCCGTGCCGACGATGGTCGCGGGGATCTACGGGATGAACTTCGACCACATGCCCGAGCTCCACCGGTGGTGGGGCTATCCGGGGGTGCTCGTGCTCATGGCGGGCGTCTGCCTTGGCCTGCACCGGCTGTTCAAGCGCCGGGGCTGGCTCTGAGGCCCGCCGGACCCTCTCGTCAGGGGTGTCCGGCGGATCAAGGCCGTACGCCGGCTACGCGAGCTCGGGGGCGGTGGCGGGTGCGCCGCCGAGGGCGTTGCGCCGCTCGGGCATCCGCAGGTCGACCATCCGGTGCCAGCCGCTGAAGCGCTCGTACGCGTACATCGCGCGGATCCCGGCGGCCAGCAGGGCGGCCTTCGGCGCGGGCCAGTGCAGCAGCCGTCCCATGTGGTCCATGACGGCGAGGCTCACGTCGCGGTAGACGGAGATCTCGGCGAGGGCGCTCTCGCGCAGCACCCGGTGGATGGTCCGGCCGCGGCCGGCGCGGGCCAGCCGCAGCAGTTCCTCGTGGCAGTAGGCGAGGTGGTTGTCCTCGTCGTTGCTGATCAGGTGGATGGCCTTGCCCACCACGGGGTGGTCGCCGAAGTACTTGACGAGCATGTCCATCTGGTCGGCGGCGCGCTGTTCGGTGACGCGGCTGTGCGCGAGGTAGACGATGATGTCCTCCTCGCTCAGCGCCTCCTGGCGGCGCAGCTTGTCGTGGGCCAGTCCGATGCCGCGGCGCTCGAGCAGCATCGTGTAGTCGGTCTCGGGCGGTACGGGGACGGCCTCCAGGCCGCGTTTGCGGAGCAGGGCGTGGAAGATCCGGCCGTGCTTGTCCTCGTCGGCGCCGTGCCGGGTGATCTTGGGCGCGAGGTCGCGCATGCCGTCCGGGACCAGGGCCGCGATACGGGCGTTCTCCCAGCCGCCCTGGGCTTCCCCGCTGGCGGCGATGGAGCAGAACAGCTGGAAGGAGTCGTCGTTGTCGACGATCTCCTGGAACAGGCTGCGGGCAGAGAGCATGCAACGAGTCAAACGCCGGTCCCGGGGGCGGGCAACCGAGAAGTGGCACAACTCGTCCGAATGAACGAACCGCAGGGTCGGGGCGCGGTGCGTAACCCCTGGGGTGCCGGGCGCGTTGTTGACTGTGTCGGCCGTGGCGGGGAAGACCCCCGAGCCCCCACCACGGCCGCAGAGCATTCAGGCGGCCTCCGAGACCCGGCGTCCGAGAGCAGGCGCCCGGCACCCGCCGTCCGGCCTCGGACGTCCCGCCTCGGACCTCCGGCCTCAGGCGAGGCCCGCGAGCTCCATGGCCTCGGTGCCGGCACGCAGGGCGGCGATCCGCTCGTCGAGGGTGAAACCGGCCGGGGCCAGCGTGAGGGTGGTGACCCCGGCCTCCGCGTAGGCCCGCATCCCGTCGGCGATCCGCGCGACCGGGCCGAGCAGCGTCGTCGAGTCGATCAGCGAGTGCGGGACGGCCTCGGCCGCGCCGTTCTTGTCGCCGGCCAGGTACTTGTCCTGGATCTCGGCGGCTTCCTTCTCGTAGCCCATGCGCTGGGCCAGCTGGTTGTAGAAGTTCTGCTTCCGGCTGCCCATGCCGCCCACGTACAGGGCGGTGTAGGGGCGGAACGTGTCGGCGAGGGCGGTGACGTCGTCGCCGAGGGCCAGCGGCACGGTCGGGCAGACGTCGAAGCCGTCCATCGTCAGCCCGGCCTTCTCGCGGCCCGCCCGGATGTGGGTGAGCGCGGTGGCCTCCAGGTGCTCGGCGGCCGGGAAGATCAGCAGGGCGCCGTCGGCGATCTCGCCGGTCTGCTCCAGGTTCTTGGGCCCGATGGCGGCGATGTAGAGCGGGATGTGCTCGCGCTCGGGGTGCACGGTGAGCTTGATCGGCTTGCCCGGGCCGCCCGGCAGCGGCAGGGTCCAGTGCTCGCCCTCGTAGCTCAGCCGCTCGCGGGACATGGCCTTGCGGACGATCTCCACGTACTCGCGGGTGCGGGCGAGCGGCTTGTCGAACTTGACGCCGTACCAGCCCTCGGAGACCTGGGGGCCGGAGACGCCGAGGCCGAGCCGGAAGCGGCCCTTGGTGAGCGAGTCCAGGGTGGCCGCGGTCATCGCGGTCATGGCGGGCTGGCGGGCGGGGATCTGGAGGATCGCCGAGCCGACGTCGATGCGCTCGGTCTGGGCGGCGACCCAGGCGAGGACGGTCGGGGCGTCCGAACCGTAGGCCTCGGCCGCCCAGCAGACGTCGTATCCGAGGCGGTCGGCCTCCTGGGCGACGGCGAGGTTGTCGGCGTCCATGCCCGCGCCCCAGTAACCGAGATTGATGCCGAGCCGCATGTGTCGTCCCCTTACCGGTGTACCGATCAGTAACGTTGATGTGCGGGGACTGTAGCGCGCCCGGGTGCTCCACGTCAGCGCCCCAGTAGTCTCAGCGCTCATGGAGCAGAGGCATCTCGGCCGCACCGGACTGCGCGTCTCCCGGATCGGCCTCGGCACCCTCACCTGGGGCCGCGACACAGGCGAGGAAGCCGCCGCCGGACAGGTGAAGACGTTCTGGGAGGCGGGCGGCACCCTCGTCGACACCGCCGACGTGTACGGCGGCGGTGAGGCGGAGTACCTCCTCGGGCGGCTGCTGGGCGGGCTCGTCCCGCGCCGGGACCTGGTGATCGCGACGAAGGCGGGCAGCGTTGCGGACCCGGACCGGCGCTTCGACGGCTCGCGCGGCCACCTGCTCGCGGCCCTGGACGATTCGCTGGACCGGCTGGGCACCGACCACGTCGACCTGTGGCAGGTCCACGCCTTCGATCCGGCGACACCGGTGGAGGAGACCCTGCAGGCCCTGGACCTGGCGGTGAGCAGCGGCCGGGCACGGTACGCGGGGGTGGCGGGCTTCTGCGGCTGGCAGCTGGCGAAGGCGGCCACCTGGCAGCTCGCGGCTCCCGGGGTACGGACCCGGATCGCCTCGACGCAGATGGAGTACTCGCTGCTCCAGCGCGGGGTGGAACGGGAGGTGCTGCCGGCCGCGCTGGACCTGGGGGTCGGTCTGCTGCCGTCCTCCCCGCTGGGACGCGGGGTGCTGACGGGAAAGTACCGGGACGGCACCCCGGCCGACTCGCGGGGCGCCTCGGAGTCCCTGGCCGCGCTGGTGGAGCCGTACCTCGACGACGCGGCGGGCCGGATCGTGGACGCGGTGGTGACGGCGGCGCAGGGCCTGGCCGTGACCCCCCTCCAGGTGGCGCTGGCGTGGATCCGGGACCGGCCGGGGGTGGTCGCGCCGATCGTCGGCGCGCGGACGTCGGCGCAGCTCGCGGCGGCGTTGTCGGTGGAGGCGCTTAGTCTTCCGGAGGAGATCTGCCGGGCGCTGGACGACGTGTCGGCGCCGGAGCACCGCTATCCCGATCAGGACTGGAGCACGCTGTGAGTACGGACCGTCAGGCCGAAGCCGCCACCGCCGCCGCGGAGGCCGACAGCGGGCCCGACGCCGAGCCGGCCGGGCAGGCGCCGACCGCGGCAGGAGCCGTCCCGGGCGAGCCCGAGGCCGGGCCCTCCGCGCCGCACGGCGAAGCCGGTGACGGGGGCCAGGGGGCGGAGCCACCGGTGGACGGCCCGCAGGATCCCGCGGCAGCCGCCGACCCCGCCGGACCCGAGGAGGACGCCGACGCCGGAGCCGGGGCCGGGGCCGACAGTGACGGTGGGACCGCGGGCGAGGGCGAAGCCGAGGACGCCGGGGCTGAGCCCGCCGCAGGCGGCGGCCTGAGCGAGGCCCAGGCCGAACTGGCCGCGCAGAAGATCGAGCGGGAGCGGATCGCCCGGCGCAAGGCCGAACGCGAAGGACCCGTCGAGGCCGGCGCCAAGCTCAGCGGTAAGGCCGCCGACCTGCTGGCCGCCGTACGGGCCGTGGAGAGCGGCGCGAAGCCCTCCGCCGACTACTTCGACGACGCACCGGCCGCCCCCCGCAAGGCGGCTCCCGCTCCCCCGGCGCCACGCCCGGCCGCCGCCCCGGCGCCGGCGGCCGCGCCCGCCGCCCCCTCCGCCGACGCCGTCGACGGCGTACGGGCCGTCCTGGCCCGCGGTGGCGCGCCCGAGTCGCTGGCGGGCCCCGTCGCGGCGGTGCTCGGCGACGGCGCCGCGCAGGAGCTCGCGGAGAACCCGTGGCGGCTGCTGGAGGTTCCCGCCGTGCGCCCGTCGCAGGCGGACGGCTTCGCCCGCGCCC
Organism: Streptomyces sp. NPDC060232; assembly: GCF_042726555.1. Classification (NCBI taxonomy): domain Bacteria; kingdom Bacillati; phylum Actinomycetota; class Actinomycetes; order Kitasatosporales; family Streptomycetaceae; genus Streptomyces; species Streptomyces sp. NPDC060232. Next base: position 25,298 of record NZ_JBHXAG010000026.1, read on the forward strand.
TGCTGGGCGCCGGGGCCGGCCCCGGGGACGAGCGCCGCACGGCCGTACTGGTGGGCTGGCTGCTGGAACAGGCGGGCCTGAAGGGGCACACCGCGCTGGAGGCTCCGGTCCTGGAGAAGGCGCTGGCCCAGTACGGCGTGCCGGATCCGGGCGAAGCCCTGGAGCAGTCCATCGCGGAGGCCTCGGTACTGGTCTTCCACGAGCCCCTCGGCCCGCCGGTGGAGGAGGGCCAGGAGCAGCCCGTACGCATCCTCGTGGGCCTGGAGGGCGCGGCGATGGCCGAGGAGAGCCTGGCCGACGGCCTGGCCCGGCTGGCCGGCACCTTCGACGGCCCGGCGGACTGGGAGCAGGCCGCCGCGGCCGCGCCGGACCGGTCCTCCGCCGAGCTGATCCGTGCGGTCGCCGGCCACGGTCTGGTCACTCATACGGGTGGCGAGGCCGCCCGTGCCGAACCGCTCGCACTGGCCGCGGCGGCCCGTGGACTGGGCCTGCGCGTCTGCGTCGCCGCGCACGCGCCCGGCGGCGAGGATTCGGTGACGGTGGCGGAGCTGCTGTCGGGCCGGGAAGGGCCCGGGCGGGACGCGGACGGGCAGTTCGCGCTGGACCTGCTGATCGTGCTGGACGCGCCGCAGCTGGACGTGGAGAGCGCCGCCGCGCTGGTCGAGGGCGTGGCGGACGGGGCCCGGCTGGTCCTGTCCGGAGACCCCGCAGTGCTCGGCTCCGCGGGCGCGGGCCGGGTGTTCGCCGATGTGCTGGCGGCGCGTACCTGCCCCCAGCTGGTCTCCCGAACCCCGGACCCGGGTCCCATCGGTGAGCTCGTCTCCGGCGTGGGGATCGGTGAGCTGAACCAGGTCGACGCCCCCGGCAAGGAGGTCGTCATCGTCCCGGTGCAGGACGCCGGGGAGGCCGTGCACCGCGCGGTGCAGCTGGTGGCCGAGTCGGTGCCGCGGGCCTTCGGGATCCCGGCGGACTGCGTGCAGGTGATCACCGTGGGGCACGGCGGGTCCGCGGGGACGCGGGCGCTGAACGCCGCGCTCAAGGAGCGGCTCAATCCCGGCCCGGGCCGGTTCGGCGGCTTCGACCCCGGCGACCGGGTGGTCCACGTGCCGTCCCAGGGGCGGGCCCTGCCGGCCCGTGTGGTGTCGGCCGACGCCCAGGGGCTGCACCTGGACCGGGCGGGCGCGCGGATCGTCGTAGCGAAGGAGCTCGTCGAGTCCCAGGTACGGCACGGCTGGGCGGTGACGGCGCACCAGGCGGTCGGGGCGCGCTGGCCGGCGGTCGTGGTCGTACTGCCGGGCGACGCGGCGCAGGCCCTGTCGCGGGACTGGGTCTACACGGCGTTCGGGCGGGCCGAGCGGCACCTGTCCGTCGTGCACGGTGTCGACCAGGCGCTGCCGCGCGCGGTGGCCGAGGTGCTGCCGAAGCCGCGTACGACGCGGCTGGCGGGTCTGCTGAAGGCCCTCGCGGCGGCGGGCGAACAGCCGGAGCAGTAGACGGCCGCGGCCTCCCGCCCCGAGGGGCGGGAGGCCACGGTGCCGGCACGCGTCGGAGGCCGGCGGGGTCAGGCGGGGGTCAGGCCGGGCCGGGCGGTCGCGTCCTCCTGGGCGTCTTCGGCGTCGTCGAAGTCGTCGGCCTCCTCGTCGAAGACGGAGCTGACGTCGAACCGGTGCAGGACGTCCTGCGGGTCGATGTGCCCGAAGGGCGAGCCCAGCCACTCCCCCGGTTCCGCCATGTCCTCCGAGGCGGCGATCCAGAGCGTGGAGTCGCCCTCCTCCAGTCCGAAGTCCTTGTAGCGGGAGGCGATCTCGTCGGGCTCGTACTCCCCGAAGAGGACGCCGAGGGCGTCGGCGGTGCCGCCGTCGTGGACGAAGTCGGCGTCCCGGTCGTGTGCGGCGACCCGTTCGGCCTGCGCGATCAGCCGCGCCGGTTCGACGACGGCGTAGTCGCGGCGGATGAGCACGCTGAAGGCGGCGGGGCCGGTGTACGGGACACCGTCCTCGGGCGTCGGGATCTCGAAGGGAGTGACCTCGTCGTAGCGGTCGTAGAGGAGTTCGTCGTACTCCTCGGCGGCGGCGGCGAGTTCGTTGAAGGCGGCGTAGACGTCCGGATCCTCGTCCCCGATCCTGCGCTCGACCGCGGCGAGGTGGCGGTCGAGTGCGGCCTTGACCGCCTCGGCGGCGGCGCGGACCTCGGCAACAGTGGGCAGAGCGGCATCAGACATAGAGCAGACGCTATCCGTAGCAGGGCTCTGCCCGCACAATAGATGCGATGCCGGAATACGAATTTGTCGACGTGTACGTGCCCCGCGGGGTCCCTCGCAAGGAGACGACCCGCCTGCTGACCGACCATGCCGAGTACGGGAACTGGGAGATCGACCGGCTGAGCCTGCACCGGGACGGCAGCCGCCGCGTGCGGCTGCGCCGCCGGATCATCCGCCAGGTCCGCGCGACCTGGTGAGCGCGGGCCCCGGGGGCGGGGCCCGCGTCGTGAACACCCGTCAGGCGGCGTTCCTGGAACGCCGGTAGAGCAGGGTGCCGGCCAGCAGCAGGCCACCCGCGATCGGGAGGCCCGCGGTCAGGACGTCACCGGCACCGGTGGCCGCGAGACCGGGATGCGCCTCGGTCCCGGTTCCCGTTCCGGGGTGCGTGACGGGGGTGACCGAACCCGTACCCGGGGTTCCGGGGTTTCCAGGCGTACCCGGGTTGCCGGGGTTACCGGGGTTACCGGGGTTTCCAGGCGTACCCGGGTTACCGGGGTTACCGGGGTTTCCAGGCGTACCCGGGTTACCGGGGTTACCAGGATTTCCGGGGTGGTCGTCGCACGGTTCGTCGTGGTCGCCGGGCTGGCCCGGGTTGCCGGGGTTGCCGGGCTGGCCCGGGTTGCCGGGGTTGCCGGGCTGGCCCGGGTTGCCGGGCTGGCCCGGGTTGCCGGGCTGGCCCGGGTTGCCGGGCTGGCCCGGGTTGCCGGGGTTACCGGGGTTACCGGGGTTGCCGGGGTTACCGGGCTGGCCCGGATGGCCGTGGCCCGAGGCGTTGGCGCAGTTGTTGCCGAAGGCCGGGTTCAGCAAGGCGATGACGTCCACGGTGTTGCCGCAGGCGTTCACCGGCGCGTCCACGGGCGCCTGCACGGTGTTCCCGGACAGCAGGCCCGGAGAGTTCTTCGCATGCCCTGTCGCGCTGGAATCCGCGTGTGCGTAGCCCCCGCCGAGTGCGAGGACACCCCCCGCGGCAGCCATGGTGATCAGGGTCTTCCTGGTGACCTGTACCGGTCGTCGCATCTGTACTCGTCCCCTGGTGTGTATGTGTCGGCCGGCGCTCGGAGCCCGGCCGTCCAGGCTCCCCCGCCTGGTACTCCGAAAAGTGGTTCCGGGCCGGAAAAGCCCGGTGGCCCCGGAGCGCTGGATTGCGCTCCGGGGCCGAAGACTTCAGATGCGTCAGGCGTTGACGCAGGTGTTGCCGAAGGCCGGGTTCAGCAGGCCGATCACGTTCACGGTGTTACCGCAGACGTTGACCGGGATGTGGACCGGGACCTGGACGACGTTGCCGGACAGGACGCCGGGAGAGCCGATGGCCGCACCCTGGGCACCCGCGTCGGCGACGGCCATACCCGCACCCGCGAGAACGAGACCACCGGTGGCAGCCGCAGCGGCGACAACCTTCTTGAGCATTGTTCCTCCTAGTAGGCAAAGTGCGGTCCCAGCCGCGGACCGCACCACCTGTAACGAGGAGGGATCACCAGGGCTACGAGCGTATGAGTGCATTCACTCTTCTCAGTGGAATGCGCACACCTTCTCGAATGTCAGGCGTTGTCGATGAACCGGTCGAGCACCCGCGCCCCGAACTTCAGTCCTTCGACCGGCACCCGCTCGTCCACGCCGTGGAACATCCCGGCGAAGTCCAGCTCCGGCGGCAGCTGCAGCGGCGCGAAGCCGAAGCAGCGGATGCCGAGGTCGTCGAAGGACTTGGCGTCCGTGCCGCCCGAGAGCATGTACGGGACCGCCCGCGCGATCGGGTCCTCCGCCTTCAGGGCGCCCTGCATCGCCTCGACCAGCCGGCCGTCGAAGTCCGTCTCCAGCGCCTTGTCGCCGTGCACGTCCTCGCGCTTCACACGGGGGCCGAGGATGCGGTCCAGGTCGGCGAAGAACTCCTCCTCGTAGCCCGGCAGGAAGCGGCCGTCGACGTGTGCCGTCGCCTGGCCCGGGATGACGTTGACCTTGTAGCCGGCGCCGAGCATCGTCGGGGCGGCCGAGTTGCGCAGGGTCGCGCCGACCATCTTGGCGATGCCGCCGAGCTTGGCGAGCGTGGCGTCCATGTTGTCCGGGTCCAGCGGGGTGCCCAGCGCGTCCGACAGCTCGTCCAGGAAGGACCGTACGGTCTTGGTCACGCGCACCGGCCACTGGTGTCGGCCGAGCCGGCCCACGGCCTCGCACAGCTCCGTGATGGCGTTGTCGTTGTTGGTCATGGAGCCGTGCCCCGCGGTGCCCTCCACCGTGAGCCGCATCCAGTGCATGCCCTTCTGGGCGGTCTCCACGAGGTAGAGCCGGAGGTTCTCGTTGACGGTGAAGGAGAAGCCGCCGACCTCGCCGATCGCCTCGGTGACGCCCTCGAACAGCCCCGGGTGCTTGTCGACGAGGTGCCGGGCCCCGTAGATGCCGCCCGCCTCCTCGTCGGCGAGGAAGGCCAGCACGATGTCCCTCGGGGGCTTGCGGCCGCTGCGCATCCGGTCGCGGACGACGGCCAGCGTCATCGCGTCCATGTCCTTCATGTCGACGGCGCCGCGGCCCCACAGGCACCCGTCGGCGATCTCTCCCGCGAACGGGTCGTACGTCCAGTCCGCGGCGTTGGCCGGAACCACGTCGGTGTGCCCGTGGATCAGCAGTGCGGGCCGCGAGGGGTCCTCGCCCTCGATCCGCGCCACCGTCGAGGCGCGGCCCTTGTGCGATTCGAAGATCTGCGGCTCCAGCCCGACCTCGGCGAGCTTCTCGGCGACCCACTCGGCCGCCTTGCGCTCCCCGGGGCCCGAGTGGTCCCCGTAGTTGCTGGTGTCGATCCGGATGAGGTCCCGGCAGAGGTCGACGACCTCGTCCTCGCCGGAGACGGTCTTGCCCGCGCTCGACTCGCTCACGCTGCTTCCTCCCACTGATCCGCTCAGTACCGAACATTCCCATCCTCGCGCCCCGGGCCGCTCTCCCCAAGGGCGCTCCCCAAGGGCGCTCCCCGGCCGTCGGGGGGTGTGATCGAGGACCTCCCGCCGTTTGGTAATGTTTTCCACGTCGCAACGGCCCGCGAGGGACGCACGGCACACACCCGGTCCGGGTGGCGGAATGGCAGACGCGCTAGCTTGAGGTGCTAGTGCCCTTTATCGGGCGTGGGGGTTCAAGTCCCCCCTCGGACACCACGGCGAAGGCCGGTCAGGAGAAATCCTGACCGGCCTTTCGTGCGTCTACGGGGCGCGCGGCGCCGGAGCCCGGGCGGGATGCCCGTCCGGCAGCCTCAGCGGCGAGGCCCCCCGCACCGGGGCGGCGCGAGGGGCCTCGTGGGGCCGTCCGGGGCGGGCGTCAGTCGCGGGGGGCCGACAGGGCGGCTACTCGGCCGCGGACCAGGAACCAGCCGCCGACCAGGGCGGCGGCGATGACCGGGAGGAACATGACCGTGGTGCGGCCGACGCCGCCGTCACTCCACATCAGGACCAGGACCGTGGCCAGGAAGAGCAGGGTCACGATCTGGGTGTAGGGGGCCCAGGGCAGGCGGTAGGACGGGCGGGAGACCAGGCCGGCCCTTGAGCGGTGCCAGAAGAAGAGCGAGCAGAGCATGACCATGCCCCAGGTGCCGAGGATGCCGATGGAGGCGAGGTTGAGGACGATCTCGAAGGCCTCGCCGGGCATCCAGTAGTTCAGGCCGACGCCGGCGACGCCGAAGGCGGCGGTGAACAGGACGCCGCCGTAGGGGACCTTGCCCTTGTTCATGACACCGGTGAACCTGGGGGCGGAGCCGGACAGGGCCATCGAGCGCAGGATGCGGCCGGTGGAGTACAGGCCCGAGTTCAGCGAGGAGAGGGCGGCGGTCAGGACGACCAGGTTCATGATGCCCGCGGTGCCGGGGATGCCCAGCTTGTCGAAGACGGTCACGAACGGGGACTGGTCGGCGGAGTAGGCGGTGTACGGGAGCAGCATGGCCAGCAGGACGACCGAGCCCACGTAGAAGACGCCGACGCGCCACATGATGGAGTTGATCGCCTTCGGCATGATCTTCTCGGGGTTCTCGGTCTCGCCCGCGGCGACACCGCACAGCTCCACGGAGGCGTACGCGAAGACGACGCCCTGGACCACCATGAGCATCGGGATCACGCCGGAGGGGAAGAGGCCGCCGTTGTCGGTGATCGTCGCGAGGCCCGGGGTGTGGCCGTCGATCGGGTGGCTGGTGGCGACCAGGTAGATGGCGACCACCATGAAGATCACCAGGGCGCTGACCTTGACGATCGAGAACCAGAACTCCATCTCGCCGAAGTACTTCACCGAGATCAGGTTGGCGGTGAGGACGATGGCGAGGGCGATGAAGGCGAGGACCCACTGGGGGACGTCGGTGAACGCGGACCAGTAGTGGGCGAAGACGGCGGCGGCCGTGATGTCCGCCACGGTGGTCGTGGACCAGTTCAGGAAGTACAGCCAGCCGGCCGTGTAGGCGCCCTTCTCACCCATGAACTCACGGGCGTAGGAGACGAAGGCGCCGGAGGAGGGCCGGTAGAGCACGAGCTCGCCGAGGGCACGGACCACGAAGAAGGCGAAGACGCCGCACACCGCGTAGGCGATCGCGAGGGACGGGCCGGCGCCGGCGAGGCGGCCGCCGGCGCCGAGGAACAGGCCGGTGCCTATCGCTCCGCCGATCGCGATCATGTTGATGTGGCGGGACTTCAGGTCCTTGCTGTAGCCCTCGTCACCGGCGTCGACATGGCGGGAGGACGCCGGGGCGGGTGCCTCGGTCAAGGTGCGGTCACTCATCTACGGCTTCGCCTTCGTGGGTGGGACAGGCAGCCCGGACCGCCGCGCAGGGGAGCTGGGTGGTGTCCCCTGTGGCGCGTTCCGGGTGTTTTGATCGCCATAGGAGACCACGAGGCTCTGCCAGCCGCCAAAATCGCCCCCGGCGCGCCGAAGCCCCTGACGACCTTGGAAACGGTCGCCAGGGGCTTCGTAGGGCCTCGAAAGCGAGGTCAGTCGCCGGGTGTGGCCTCTGCCGCCTGGTCGAGGCGGAAGGCCTCGTTGCCGAGGCCGATACGGGCGTGCACCTCGGGGCGGCTGCGGCGCAGGAAGGCTCCGTACAGCAGCCCGCCCACGACGGCGACCCCGATGATGCCCGGCAGGACCCAGGCGAGGACGGATCCCTTCTCGGCGCCGACGAGGACGCCGAAGTCCTTGACGGTGTAGGCGGCGATGGCGAGCAGGGCGAGGCCGGCGGCGCCGGCCGCGACGAGCCGCCAGACCTGGGCGCCGGCGGTGCCGCGGCGGACGAAGAAGGCGATCACGGCGAAGGAGGCGGCGGCCATGAGGAGCGTCACACCGAGGGCGCCGACGCTGCCCATCCAGGTGAACAGGTGCAGGACGGGCGCGGTGGGGTCGCCGGCCGGCAGGTCGTCGGTGACGGCGAAGGCGATGACGACGAGGGCCGCGATGCCGGTCTGGAGCAGCGAGCCGGTGGCGGGGGCGCCGGTGCCGGCGTTGGTGCGGCCGAAGGCGGCGGGGAGCAGGCCCTCGCGGCCCATGGCGAAGGCGTAGCGGGCGACGACGTTGTGGAAGCTGAGCATGGCGGCGAACATGCCGGTCACGAAGAGGACGTGCAGGACGTCGGTGAAGGTGGTGCCGAGGCGGGCCTCGGTGAGCTGGAAGAGCAGGCCGGGGCCTGCCTCGCCGGCGGTCCTGACGACCTCTCCGGGGCCGGTGGCGACGGTCAGGGCCCAGGCGCTGAAGGCGAAGAAGAGGGCCACGAAGCCGACGGCGAGGAACATCACGCGGGAGACGACGATGTGCGGCCTGCTGGTCTCCTCCGCGTACACCGGGGACTGCTCGAAGCCGACGAAGGCGGCGATGCAGAAGCACAGGGCGGTGCCGAGGCCGGCCCCGCTGAGGGTCTCGGGGTTGAAGGCGTGGAGCGAGAGGCCTTCGGGTCCGGGCTTGGCGAGGGCCGCGGCGTCGAAGACGACGACCAGGGCACACTCGATCAGGAGGAGCACGCCGAGCACCTTGGCGTTGAGGTCGATCTTGAGCCAGCCGAGCGCGCCGGTTACGGCGACCGCGAGCAGGGCGGGGATCCACCACGCGAGCTCGGTGTCGAGATAGGTGGCGAAGAGGCCGGAGATCTCGAAGCCGAGGATGCCGTAGACGCCGACCTGCATGGCGCTGTACGCGACGAGGGCGACGAGCGAGGCGGCCGCGCCGGCGGTGGGGCCGAGGCCGCGGGCGATGTACGCGTAGAAGGCGCCGGCGTTGTGGACGTGGCGGCTCATCTCGGCGTAGCCGACGCTGAACAGCGCGAGGACGAGGCCCAGGACGACGAAGAGCAGGGGCTGGCCGACGACACCCATCAAGCCGAATGTCGTGGGCATGACACCCGCAACCACCATCAGGGGGGCGCTCGCGGCGAGTACGGAGAGCAGCAGGCCGGCGGTGCCGAGGCGGTCGGCGCGCAGCGCGCGGTCCTGGCCCTTGTAGGTGCGTATCTCGGCCGATTCCTGGAGCGTGGTGGATCTGCCCGTCGGCATGGCGGCGTCCTTTCGGGGGCGGGTTCTTTCGGGGGCGGGGTCTTTCGGGGCGGAGTCTTTCGGGGCGGAGCGGGTGGGGCCGTGGGGTTCGGTCGGGGTCAGGCGGTGCCGAGCGCGGTGTTGCGGGCGGCGACAAAGGCCTTCTGCGGGTCCCGGTCGGGATAGGACCAGGGGGCGCGGGTGGCGTGGCTGCCGATGCGGTGGAAGAGCGCGGCGGCCTCGGCGGGGCGGCCCTCGCAGAGTTTGGCGTGGGCGAGGAAGTTGAGGTCGACCCGGTTGCGGGGGTGGTCGTCGCGCTCCCACTCCAGCCACCAGTCGAAGGCGGAGCGCAGGACCTGGCGGGCGCGGCGGCCCGCCCAGTGGGCGGCGGCCGCCTCGGGGGTGTGGCCGTGGGTGGCGGCGAGCACGCGGTAGCGCTCGGCGTGCGCGACCACGGGGAGCACGGCCAACGGTGAGTCGGCCGGGGACTCCTCGGCGGCCCAGGCCGCGAAGTCGTAGACCTCGTGGAGCGGGTCCTGGCCGGGGGCGAGGGTGCGTTCGGCCAGCTTCGCCACCATGAGGTGGTGGGCGTGGTGGTGCTCGCGGTGGCGGGCCCGGACCTGGTCGAAGTGGCGGCTGAACTCCTCCTCGGTGCCGAAGGCGCGGGAGAGCAGGAGCAGTCCGAGCCACGGGGTCGGGTCGTCGGGGAGCAGTACGGCGGCGCGGCGACAGGCCTCCTCGGCGGCGGCCGGCGCGCCCTTGCGGCGCAGGGCGGTGAAGACGGTGGCGCAGGCGAGGAGGGTGGCGGCGTCGGCGCTGTCCGGTTCGGCGAGCAGCCATTCGCGGGCCCAGGCGGTGGCTGCGGGGGTCTGGGCGAGGACGACGACGCGGTGGCCCCGGCGGTCCCAGTCGTCGCCGGTGCCGACGAGGAGGGAGCGGACTCTGGCCCAGCGCCCCTGGGTGAACTGGGAGCGCACGTCGATGAGTTCGGCGTCACAGAGGGCCGGGTCGAAGAGCTGTGCGTCCCGCTTGCGGGCGCGGCCGAGGGGCGGCGGAGGCGGGGACATCCGCGGGGTTTCCCTCCAGGACGCGGGCGGACGGGGATCGGGAGTCGATGGTCGATGGTCGATGGTCGGGGAGCCGGTGATCGGGGAGCCGGTGATCGGTGGTCGGGTCGGGGGCCGGGCCTGCGGCAGCCGCCCGCGCGCGAGGCGCACGCGCGCGGCTCGGCTGCGAGGCCTCGGGGTCGTGCCGGTGGAGCTGTGTCGGAGCTCCGGTGGGGCTGCGGTGGGACCGCGGTGGGGTTTTCGAGGGGACTGCCATGCGACGCCGGGTGCTCGGGCGGAACTCCGGTGAGCACTCCGGTGATCACGCACAGCAAAGCGGTACGCGCAGCTCCGAGTCAAGGTCCAGTCCACTGCGTGGCGGGTTTCAACTGCTTTGACCGCCGTGCCAGTTGGGCAGGCGATATTCGTTCCGGGCAACCGTTTTCCCCGCCGTAGGGTGGCCGTATGACTGCATATGGCGATCTTCCCCGGTACCTGCTGGGCTTTCCCGGCCCGTTGCGCGACCAGCTGGTCGCGGCCGTGCTGAGCGGGGCGAAGACCAGCACCACCGGCCTGCTCGCGGAGTACGAGGCGGAGCGGGAACCGCTGCCGGAGCCCGGCACGCGGTCCCTGCTGGTCGACTCCGACGAGCGCGGGGTGGCGGTGGTGGAGGTGACGGCCGCGGAGGTGCTGAGGCTCGCCGACGTGGGGCTGGGGCACGCCCTCGACGAGGGGGAGGGATACACGTCGGTGGCCGAATGGCGTACGGCCCACGAGGAGTTCTGGCACAGCGAGCCGGTGCGCACGGTGATCGGCGACCCGGGGTTCACGGTCGACGACGACACCCTCGTCGTCGCGGAGCGCTTCCGGGTCACCGAGCGACTGCTCTGACACCCCGGGGCCCGCGACGAGGTGCCGGCGGCCGAGGGCCCGCGACGAGGTGCCGGCGGCCGAGGGCCGGGGCCGGCCTCAGCCGACCGCCTGGGCCGCGGCCCGGCCCGCCGCGCGGCCCGAGAAGATGCAGCCGCCGAGGAACGTGCCCTCCAGGGCCCGGTAGCCGTGGACCCCGCCGCCGCCGAAACCGGCCGCCTCGCCCGCGGCGTAGACGCCCGGCAGTGGTTCGCCCGTGCCGGTCAGGACCCGGGAGGAGAGGTCGGTCTCCAGGCCGCCGAGGGACTTGCGGGTCAGGATGGAGAGCCGTACGGCGATCAGCGGGCCGGCCCCGGGGTCGAGGATCCGGTGCGGGGCGGCGGTGCGGATCAGCCTGTCGCCGAGGTACCTGCGGGCGCCGTGGATGGCGGTCACCTGGAGGTCCTTGGTGAAGGGGTTGGCGATCTCCCGGTCGCGGGCCACGATCGCGCGCCGGACGGCCGCCTCGTCGAGGAGGTCCTCCTTGGTCACCGCGTTCATCCCACGGACGAGGGCGGAGAGGTCGCGCTCGACGACGAAGTCGGCGCCGTGGTCCATGAAGGCCTTGACCGGCCCGGGTACGGCCTGGCGGGCCCGGGTGATGACGTCGCGCACCGACTTGCCGGTGAGGTCCGGGTTCTGTTCGGAGCCGGAGAGGGCGAACTCCTTGCCGATGATGCGCTGGTTGAGCACGAACCAGGTGTGGTCGTGGCCGGTCCTCATGATGTGGTCGAGCGTGCCGAGGGTGTCGAAGCCGGGGAAGAGCGGTACGGGCAGCCGCTTGCCCGTGGCGTCCAGCCAGAGCGGGGAGGGGCCGGGCAGGATGCGGATGCCGTGCTTGGCCCAGATCGGCTTCCAGTTCTGGATGCCCTCGGTGTAGTGCCACATCCGGTCCTTGTTGATGTGGCTGGCGCCCGCCGCCTCCGCGATGCCCAGCATCAGGCCGTCGACGTGGGCGGGGACCCCGGAGAGCATCCGCTGCGGCGGGGTGCCGAGCCGGGCGGGCCACTGCGCGCGTACGAGGTCGTGGTTGCCGCCGATGCCGCCGCTGGTGACGATCACGGCCTGGGCCCGCAGGGAGAAGGACCCGGTGGCCTCGCGGCCGCTGGCGGTGCCCCGCGCGGCGTCGGAGGGCTCCAGGATCTCGCCGGTCACGGTGTCCACGGCGCCGGCGGTGGCGGACAGTCCGGTCACCCGGTGGCGGAACGCCAGGCGGACCAGGCCGCGGGCCACGCCTTCCCGGACGCGCCGTTCGAACGGCTCCACCAGGCCGGGGCCGGTGCCCCAGGTGATGTGGAAACGGGGGACGGAGTTGCCGGGGCCGCCCGCGTCGTAGCCGCCGCGTTCCGCCCAGCCGACGACGGGGAAGAAGCGGACCCCCTGCCGGTGCAGCCAGGGGCGCTTCTCCCCGGCCGCGAAGTCGACGTAGGCCTCGGCCCAGCAGCGCGGCCAGGCGTCCTCCTCGCGGTCGAACCCGGCGGTGCCCAGCCAGTCCTGGAGGGCGAGGGCGTGGCTGTCCTTGATCCGCATCCGGCGCTGCTCGGGCGAGTCCACGAAGAACAGGCCGCCGAAGGACCAGTGCGCCTGGCCGCCGATGGACTGTTCCGGCTCCTGGTCGAGCAGGATGACCCTGCGGCCCGCGTCGACGAGCTCGGCGGTGGCCACGAGGCCCGCGAGCCCGGCTCCGATCACGATCACGTCTGCGTCGTACGTCATGCGGATCCCGTCCTCCGTCGGTGGTGGGGCAGATCCTTTGCTACGGAGCGGTAACCAGTCAACAGCGGTGGTTGGATGAACCTGTGAGTGCCGCTGATGAAGTACTGGACGTGGTGGACCGGGAGGACCGGGTCACCGGGCAGGCCCCGCGGGGCGAGGTGTACGCCCGCGGGCTGATCCACCGCTGTGTGTTCGTGCTGGCCAGGGACGCGCAGGAGCGGATCTTCGTGCACCGGCGCACCGCCTCGAAGCTCGTCTTCCCCTCGCACTACGACATGTTCGTGGGCGGGGTGCTGGGCGCCGGCGAGAGCTACGGGCGGGCCGCGCTGCGGGAGGCCGAGGAGGAGCTGGGGGTGAGGGGACTGGCGCGGCCGGAGCCGCTGTTCAAGTTCCTGTACGAGGGCCCGGGCGGGGCCTGGTGGTCGTACGTGCACGAGGTGCGGTGCGACCTGCCGGTGGCTCCGCAGGTCTCGGAGGTGGCCTGGCACACCTTCCTCACGCCGGAGGAGCTGGACCGGCGGGTCGGGGACGGGGAGTGGCCCTGGGTGCCGGACGGGCTGGAGGCCTACCGGCGGCTGCGCGCGCATCGCCGTTCCCGCCAGTAGATTGATCAGGTGATCGACTTCGTCAAGGACGTACGCCTGTGGTTCGCGCCGTCGCGGCTGGAGGACGAGGGCGACACCCCCGACTACCGCTTCTCGCTGGCCAACGAGCGGACGTTCCTCGCCTGGATCCGGACCGCGCTGGCCCTGGTCGGCGGCGGGTTCGCCGTCGACCAGTTCCTGCCCGACCTGCGGTGGGGGGTGCGGGTGGGGATGGCCTTCGCACTGCTCGCGGTCGGCGCCGCCTGCGCGCTGCGCGCGGTGAACCACTGGGTGAGCTGCGAGCGGGCGATGCGGCGGCACGAGGACCTGCCGCTGTCGCGCTTCCCGGTGGTTCTGAGCCTGGGCGTGGGGCTGGTCGCGGTGGCGATGGTGGTGGTCGTCCTGCTGGGCTGGACGTCGGGGCGGTGAGCGCGCCGGGCACGGACCGCGACGCCGGGTTGCAGCCCGAGCGGACCCGGCTCGCGTGGCGGCGTACGACGCTGGCGTCCTCGGTGGTGGCGGTGCTGGCCCTGCGGCAGGCGCTGCGCGGGTCCGGCTCGTCGGCGGAGGTGGCCGGGGCCGCGGTGATCGCGCTGATCTGGCTGGTGTTCCTGTGGGTGGCGCACCGCAGGATCCGGGCGCTGGCGGCCCGCCGGCCGCCGGGGCTGGCGCCCCGTTCGGCGCTGGCCGTGGTGGTGTGCACGGTGGCGCTGGCGGTGTTCGCGGTGGCGGTCATCCTCTGAGCTGCCTGCCGGATCATCCCACTTCCCCTCACCGGCAGGGACATAACGGGCGATAGCCGACCATGCGCACTAGTCTCGGCGCCATGACGACCCTCCACCACGAACACCCCGCGCACCAGCACGCCCACGGTGCGGACTGCGGCCACCAGGCGGTCCCGCACGGCGACCACGTCGACTACGCGCACGACGGCCACCTGCACCGGGAGCACTCGGGGCACTGGGACGAGTGCGAGCCGGCCGGGCACACCGCCCACGAGGACCACGCCCACGCCCACGGCGCGGACTGCGGGCACGAGACGGTCCGGCACGGCGACCACGTCGACTACCTGCACGACGGACACCGGCACGCCGAACACGACGGGCACTACGACGACCACTGACCTGCACCGCTCCTGACCGGGGCCGTCCCCGACCGGGGCTTCTCCGGCCAGGAGCTGCGGTCTGCTCTTCCCCGGCACGGCGGCGGCGGACGCGATGCCGACCGCCTGCCGCCGACCGCCTGCCGAAGCGAGCCGGGGAGCCGACGGGCGCGCCGCTCGACATACCAGCGGTCCTGAGGAGCATGACGGTGGTGAACGGCGGTACACCCGTCCTCTGCCACGCGTGAGACCGGCGGGCCGGAGGTGTTCTTTTCGGCCCCGCCCTCTGGACGGCATACCGACTGGTCGGCATGATTGCCTGCGGTGGTGTGCCGACGCACCGCCCGCTCTTGCCGCGTCGTCAACTCCCCGCACGGAGGTGCGCACCATGACCTCAGCCCCGGCCGATCCCCGAGGCCTGGACCTGGAGCGGCTGCGCGGTCATCTCGACCGGGCCCGGCCGGGGCTCGTGGCCGGTGCGCTGCGCGGCCGGCTGATCGAGGGCGGCCGGTCGAATCTCACGTACGAGATCACCGACGGGACCGCCCGCTGGGTGGTGCGGCGGCCGCCGCTCGGCCACGTCCTGGCCACCGCCCACGACATGCGCCGCGAGCACCGGGTCGTCGCGGCGCTGCACGGGACGGCCGTTCCGGTGCCGGAGCCGGTGCTGCTGTGCGAGGACGAGGCCGTGCTCGGGGCGCCGTTCTACGTCATGGAGTACGTGGACGGGGTGCCGTACCGCACGGCCGGCGAGCTCGCCGCTATCGGTCCGCAACGCACCCGGCGGGCGGTGCTCGGGCTGGTGGACACGCTGGTCGAGCTGCACGCGGTGGACCCGGATGCGGTGGGCCTGGGCGACTTCGGCCGGCCGGAGGGCTTTCTCGACCGGCAGCTGCGGCGCTGGGGCAAGCAGCTCGCGGCCTCCCGGGGGCGGGAGCTCGCCGGGATCGACGAGCTGCACGGCGCCCTGGGCCGCAGGCTGCCCCGCTCCCCCGCCCCGACCGTGGTGCACGGCGACTACCGGCTCGACAACGTGCTGATCGACGGATCCCCGTCCGGCACCGACACGATCCGCGCGGTGCTGGACTGGGAGATGTCCACGCTCGGCGATCCGCTGACCGACCTCGGGCTGCTGGTGATGTACAGCTCCGATCTGGGCCTGACCGCGTCGCCGGTCAGCACGACGAGCGGGGCCCCCGGCCATCCGGCGCCCGCCGAGCTGATCGAGCGCTACGCCGCCCGGTCCGGCCGGGACACCGGGGCGATCGCCTGGTACACGGCCTTCGCCTGGTTCAAGCTCGCGGTGATCCTTGAGGGCATCCACTACCGCTACACGCTCGGGCAGACCGTCGGTGCGGGCTTCGACCGGATCGGCGAGCTGGTTCCGGTCTTCATCGAGCACGGACTGACCACCCTCCAGGGCCTCCATCCATTCGAAAACGGCCAGGAAGGCTGAGGCACGCAGCATGGACTTCGCATTCGACGCCCGGACCGAGGAACTCCGCGAGCGGCTGCTCGCGTTCATGGAGGAGTACGTCTACCCGGCGGAGCCCGTCGCCGCCGAGCAGCGCGCGCGGCTGGCCTCGCCCTGGGACACACCGGCCGTCTTCGGTGAATTGAAGGCCGAGGCACGCCGCCAGGGCCTGTGGAATCTCTTCTTCGTGGACCATCACGGCCTGGCGGACGGCGAGTCGGGGGCGGGGCTGAGCAACCTCCAGTACGCGCCGCTCGCCGAGATCACCGGCCGCAGCCCGCACCTGGCGCCCATGGCGACCAACTGCGCGGCCCCGGACACCGGGAACATGGAGCTGCTGGCGCAGTTCGGGAGCGAGGAGCAGAAGAAGCAGTGGCTCCAGCCGCTGCTGAACGGCGAGATCCGCTCCGCGTTCGCCATGACGGAGCCCGAGGTGGCCTCCTCGGACGCGACGAACATCGAGACCCGGATCGAGCGGGTGGGTGACGAGTATGTGATCACGGGCCGCAAGTGGTTCATCTCCGGTGCCATGAACCCGGACTGCGCGATCTTCATCGTGATGGGCAAGACCGACCCGGAGGGCGCCGATCCACGCCGTCAGCAGTCGATGGTGCTGGTCCCGCGCGACACCCCGGGCGTCGAGGTGCGCCGGGCCATGACGGTGTACGGATACGAGGACCACGACCACGGCGGCCACGCCGAGGTGGTGTTCGACGGGGCGCGGGTCCCGGCGGCGAACCTGATCGGCGAGGAGGGCGGCGGCTTCGCCATCGCCCAGGCGCGGCTCGGACCGGGCCGCATCCACCACTGCATGCGGCTGATCGGCATGGCGGAGCGGGCCATCGAGCTGATGTGCCGGCGGGCGGTGGAGCGTACGGCCTTCGGCAAGCCGCTGGCCGCGCAGGGCGTCGTACAGAACTGGATCGCGGACGCCCGGGTGGCGGTGGAGCAGTTGAGGCTGCTGGTGCTGAAGACGGCCTGGCTGATGGACACGGTCGGGAACCGGGGCGCGCACACCGAGATCCAGGCCATCAAGATCGCGACCCCGCGGGCGGTGGTGCGGATCCTGGACGACGCGGTGCAACTGCACGGCGCGGGCGGGGTGAGCCAGGACTTCCCGCTGGCCGGACTGTGGGCGGCGGCACGGACCCTGCGGCTCGCCGACGGACCGGACGAGGTGCACCAGCGGTCCCTGGCCCGGCGGGAGCTCAGGCGTTACATGTAGGGAGGTCCGTCAGGGCGTCATGGTGCGGCCCGCCCGCGTGGGCCGTGTCCTGCGGATCAGGGCCGCAGTGCCCGCAGCAGCAGGTCCGCGAGGTGGTCGGCGACCTGCTGCGGTGTGAGCGGGCCGTCGGCCCGGTACCAGGTGGACAGGTGGTGCACAGACCCGAAGTGGTAGTCCACCACCAGGTCGGCGGGGGTGGCGGTGGAGAACACGCCGGTCCGCTGCCCCTCCTCGATCAGCGCCCGGAAGCGCTCGTGGTAGCGCCGGCGCTCCGCCCGTACCTGCTTGAACTTCTCCGGGCTGAGCTGGTGCATCGACCGGAAGAAGATCATGGCGTCGTCGAGGTTCTCGATGGTGGTGACGACGACGTCGGCGGCCGCCGCCCGCAGCCGTTCCTCGACGGGCGCGTCGGAGGCGGCCACCGTGTCGAGGCGCTGCTGCTGCAGGCGCAGCATCCGCGCGTACACCTCGTGCAGCAAGTCGTCCTTGGAGCCGAAGTAGTGGTAGAGCGCGCCCTTGGTGACGCCGGCCGCCTCGACGATCTCCTGGACGGACGTGCGGTCGTAGCCGCGCTCGGCGAACAGCCGGGTGGCGACGGCCAGCAGCCGCTGCGGTACCGGGGCCTCGTGCGTGCCTGCGGGTTCCGTGGTCCTGGCCGCCATGGTGCTGACCTTCCTCTTCTCGTTCTGCCTGGTCGCTGCGACCAGCTGTACGACCATCCGACTGTTTTCAGCCGCGGTCGCGCAGTTCCCGTCGCAGGATCTTGCCACTGGTCGTCTTCGGAAGGACAGGCAGGATCTCGACCTGACGCGGGTATTTGTACGCGGCGATGCGCTCGGCGCAGTACGCCGACAGCTCCTCGGGCTCGGCCGAGGAGCCGGGGCGCAGGCTCACGTACGCCTTGACGCTCTCCCCGCGGTAGGGGTCGGGGACGCCGACCACCGCGGCCTCGCGGACGGCGGGGTGGGTGTAGAGCACGTCTTCGACCTCGCGCGGCCAGACCTTGAATCCGGAGGCGTTGATCATGTCCTTCTTGCGGTCGACCACGTAGAGCCAGCCGTCCGGGTCCATGAAGCCGACGTCCCCGGTACGCAGTTCGCCGTCCGGGAAGGCCTCGGCGGTCTCCGCGGGCAGGCCCCAGTAGCCGGGCACGACCTGGGGGCCGCGGACGGCGATCTCGCCGGTGTGGCCGATGGGCAGTTCGGCGCCGTGCTCGTCGAGGATCCGCACGACCGTGTCGGCGCCGGGCAGGCCTACGGAGAGGGTGCCGGAGGCGGGGTCGACGGGGGCTTCGAGGTGGACGGGCACGGTGGCGCAGGGGGCGGTGCACTCGGTGAGGCCGTAGCCGTTGCGCAGGTAGAAGCCGAAGGCCGCGCGGAGGCGTTCGACGAGCGCGGGCGGCAGCGGGGCGCCGCCGGAGGAGATCACCTGGAAGGAGGCGAAGTGGTCGGGGGTGACGGCGGGGTGGGCGGCGAGGGCCATGAAGGCGGTGGCCGGGCCGACGGTGTAGGCGGGGCGGTGCTCCAGGAAGGCGTCGAGGACGGCGCCTGCGTCGAAGCGGTGGGCGAGGACGAGGGTGCCGGCGTTGACGAAGCAGGCGGCCAGCTCACAGACCATGCCGGTGATGTGGAAGAGGGGTGCGAGGGCGAAGTAGCCGGCGCCCTCGGGGACGGGGTGGGAGGTGACCTGCCGTACGGCGTTGTAGGTGAGCGCGCCGTGCGGGTTCATCGCGCCCTTGGGGGTGCCGCTGGTACCGGAGGTGTAGCTGATGAGGGCGGTGTCGGCGGCGGTGAGGTCCGGGCCGTCCGGGGCGCGGTGGCCCCGGACGGCCACGGTCGCGAGGTCGGCGGTGTGCGGACGGGCGGCTCCGGCGGGACCGGCACCGTCGTCCGCGGGCCTGGCCTGCTGGTGCGGTAGGGAGGGCGGGACCGGCGCGGGGGCGTGCGGACCCGGCTCGAAGATCCGCGGGTCGTCGCGTGTCTGGAAGTCGCGGTCCGAGGCGGTCAGGACGCTGCGCACGGCGCTCCCCCGCACGGCGTGGCGCAGGTACGCCGTCCACGCGCGGCCGTCGCACACGAGCGCGGCCGCCCCGGAGTCCCGCAGGACGTGGGCGACCTCGCCCGCCTTGTACATGGGGTTGAGGGGGACGACGACGGCACCGGCCTTCCAGGCGCCGAGGACGGAGAGCACGAAGTGCGGGGTGTTCTGGAGCATGACCGCGACCCGGTCGCCGCGGCGGACGCCGTGCGCCGCGAGGTGAGCGGCGACGGAGTCGGAGAGCGCGTCGGCCTCGGCGTAGCCGATCCGGCCGTCGAAGTAAGCGAGCGCGGTGCGTTCGGGGGCGCGGGCGGCGGCCTCGCGGAAGGCGTGCAGGACGGTGGGCGGCGGCTCGACGGGCGCGCGCTGGGCCGGGGAGAGCAGGCCGATCCAGGGCCGGGCGGCATAGGCCGAGGCGGAGACGGAGGTGGAGGTCACCGGGTCTCCCATGTCTGCTGGAGGTGGTTCATGCCGCTCAGCCAGCGGTCCGGGTCGGTGGCGCGGACCGCGTAGTAGTCGGCGACCTCGGGGTGCGGGAGGATCAAGAAGCGGCCTTTCTCCATGCCGTCGAACAGCGCGTCCGCGACCGCTTCCGGCTCGATCGCGGTCGGCGCGAGGACGAGTTCGCCCGCCGAGCCCGCGGCGGTCAGCATGTCGGTGCGCACACCTTGCGGGCAGATGGCGTGGACCTGGACACCGCGGTGCCGGTAGGTCAGCGAGAGCCATTCGGCGAAGGCGAGCGCACCGTGCTTGGTGACACTGTACGGGGCCGCTCCGATCATGGTCAGCAGACCGGCGGCCGAGACGGTGGACACGAAGCGGCCGCTCCCCCGCTCCAGCCAGTCGGGCAGCAGCAGCCGGGCGGCGCGGACATGGGCCATGACGTTGACGTCCCAGGCCGCTTCCCAGACGGCTTCCTCGGCGCCCGCGCCGCCGCCCGAGGCGAGTCCGGCGTTGGCGCAGTAGACGTCGACCGTTCCGCCGAGGGCCTCTCGGGCCTCGGCCGCGATCCGGGAGGCGTCGCCCGGCAGCGGGATCGCCCGGGCGCCGATCCCGCCCGCGACCGCGGCCGCCTTGGCGGGGTCGAGGTCGTTGACGACGACCGTGGCGCCCTCGGCCGCGAAGCGGTGGGCGAGTGCGGCGCCGATGCCGCCGCCCGCGCCGGTGACGACGACTCGCTGGTCCTGGTACGCGCTCACGGGATCACACCTCTCGTACGGCCGGTTGCGGATCCGGGCAGACTAACCAGTCGGTATGTCGGGGCGAAAGGGGCACGCTGCCTTAGCGTGTCGGGATGACGTTGTCGCGACGCGGGGTGCTGGGGCTGGCGGGGGCAGTGGGATCGGCGGGCGCGGTGTGCGCCCTGGGCGCGGCGGACACCGCCGGGGCTGCCGGGGCGCCGCGGGCGGCGGGCCGGGTGCGTACCGGCTTCGAGCGGCTCGCGGCGGACGGGTACGCCGTCCTGGCCGGGCAGAAGGTCGGGGTGGTCACCAACCCCACCGGAATCACCGCCGACGCCCGCCACCTGGTGGACGTGCTGCACGCGGACGAACGGGTCGACCTCGTCGCGGTGTTCGGGCCCGAGCACGGGTTCCGGGGGACGGCGCAGGCCGGGGCCTCCGAGGGGGCCGCGCGGGATCCGGCGACCGGGCTGCCCGTGTACGACACGTACGACAAGAGCGGGCAGCGGCTCGCCGACGTGTTCACGGCGGCCGGCATCGACACCGTCGTCTTCGACATCCAGGACGTCGGGGCGCGCTTCTACACCTACATCTGGACGCTCTACGACTGCATGCGCGCGGCCGCCCTCGCCGGCAAGGCGGTGGTGGTCCTGGACCGGCCGAATCCGGTGGGCGGCCGGCGGGCCGCGGGGCCGGTGCTGGAGCGGCCGTACGTGAGTTTCGTGGGCCGGGAGCCGGTCGCGCTCGCGCACGGGATGACGGCGGCCGAGCTGGCACGCCTCTTCAACGGCGAGTTCCTGGGCGCCGGGCCGGTCCGGCTGACCACCGTGCCGATGTCCGGCTGGCGGCGCGGGTCGTTCTTCGGGGAGACCGGGCTGCCCTGGGTGCCGCCGAGCCCGAACATGCCGACGCCCGACACGGCCCTCGCGTACGCCGGCACCTGTCTGTTCGAGGGGACGAACCTCTCCGAGGGACGCGGGACGACCACCCCATTCGAGGTGCTGGGGGCGGAGGGGATCGACCGGCGCTGGGCGGAGGCGGCGAACGCGCTGGGGCTGCCCGGGGTGTGGTTCCGGGAGGCGTACTTCACTCCGGCCTTCTCCAAGCACATGGGGAAGGTGTGCGGCGGGGTCCGGCTGATCGTGCACGACCGGGAGGCCTTCGACCCGGTACGGGCCGGCATCGGACTGCTGGTCACCGCGCGCCGGGCGTGGAGCGGCTTCGGCTGGCGCGCGGACCACTGGGTCGACAAGCTGACCGGCTCGGACCGGGTACGCAGGCTGGTGGACGCGGGCGCCGGGGTGGAGGAGATCGCGGGCGACTGGGCGGCGGGGCTGGCGCGCTTCGAGGCGGTGCGCGCGCGGTACCTGCTCTACACCTGAGGAGGTCGTGCCGGGGGTCTGGCCGGGCGGGCGCCGCAGCAGGATGCTGACCGCACCGGAGACACGGCGTGAAGGGGGACGTCATGGCGGACGTCGTTGGCGGATTCGGCTTCAGGACGGGGACCGGGAGCGGGATCGGGGTGGGGCCGTACGCGGAGCTGACCTTCGACTCCGAAGGGGACGTGGACCGCGCCACGCAGGGAGCGGTGGCACGGATGGAGGCCACGGACGTGCTCGTCTTCGCGCACGGCTGGAACAGCGACCGGTCCACGGCGCTCCGGCTCTACGACCGGTTCTTCGCGCCCTTCCCCGCGCTGGTGGGGCCGGGGGTGCGGCTGGGGTACGTGGGTGTCGTGTGGCCTTCGATGCGGTTCTCCGACGAGCCGATACCCGACTTCGAGGCGCCCGGCGCCCTCGCGGAAGCGGGCTACGGCTGCGCCCTCGACCCCCTCACCCGGCAGGCGCTCGAAGGCTTCTGGCCGGGGCGGCGCGCGGAGCTGGACCGGCTGGCGGAACTGCTGGCGGAGCAGCCGGACTCGGTGGCCGCCTTCGTCGAGTTCGGTGCGCTCGTACGGGAGCTGGCCGGGGTGGACACGGTGCACACGGTGGTCGCGCCGGCGGTCCCCGCGATCTTCACGGAGGACGTGCTGGAGGTCTGCCGGGCTCTCTCCGTCGCCCTGGCGAGGGCCGGGGCCGTGGCCGAGGGGGCCGCCGGGGCCGAGGGGGCCAGACTCACGGTCGGCGGGGGCCTGCGCGGACTGTGGGGCGGCGCCAAGGAACTGCTCCGGCAGGCGGCGTACTACAAGATGAAGAAGCGGGCGGGGGTGGTCGGCGAGCGGGGGCTGGGCCCGGTGCTGGCGGAGCTGGCGGCGGGCCGTCCGGCGCTGCGCTTCCACCTGATCGGCCACAGCTTCGGGGCGCGGGTGGTGTCCTTCTCACTGCGCGCGGTGCCGGACGGCGCCCGGTACGTGAGGTCCGTGACCCTGCTCCAGGGGGCCTTCTCCCACTACGCGTTCGCCGACCGGCTGCCGCACGACAAGGGCCGCGGCGGGGCCCTGCGCGGCCTCCACCGGAAGGTCGCCGGGCCGCTGGTGGCCTGCCATTCCCCGCACGACTCGGCCCTCAAGGTCTTCTACCCGCTGGCGTCCCGGATGGCAGGTGATTCGGCCGGTCTGCTCGGCTTCGACGAGCGGTGGGGCGCGATCGGGCACGACGGGGTCCAGGCGGTGCGGGGAGCACCGCGGCTGAGCCTGGACACCGCCCTGCGCGAGGGGATGCCCGCGGCCGGTTGCGTCAGCGTGGACGCGGGCTCCGTGGTGCGGCGCGGCGGCGCCCCCTCGGGGGCGCACAGCGACATCTGCCACGAGGAACTGGCCCGGGTGGTGGTGGCCGCGGGGCGCATGGGGCGCTGAGTTCCGGCCATGTGCCACCGGCACGCCTCGTCCGCCCCCGCATGCGCCCGCACCCGACCGGGCATGTTGGGCACATCGGCGGAGGTGATGGTGTGATGGCGGGATTCCGGAGTCTGGCCTATCAGGTGCGTGACGCGCGCAATGACCGGGCCCTGCGGCGCCACTCGCTGCGCCGCTGCCTGGAGCGGTTCGCGCCCTACGGGCACCGGGCCACATGGTGGCACCTGTGCGACCGGCACGGGATCGCCCCCGAGGACCGGGGGGCCGACCCGCTGCGGCTGGTCGCCGCGCTGGAGGAGCTGGAGGACGCGCGGACGGTCTGGCTGGAGTACGAGCGCCAGTTCGCGGAACGGCGCCGCAGGGAGAAGCACCACGGGCTGCGCCGGCCGGAGTGGGCGTGGGGCGGCAGCGGGGACGCGGTGGTGCGCTGCGCGGACCCGGGGGTGCGGCCGGAGGGGACGCTGGGCGAGGTGCTGCGGCGGCTGGTCCGGGCGCTGGAGTCGGAGCCGGGGACGGGGTGCCCGGTCTGCGGGGACACCGAGCTGCGCTGGCCTGAGGTGGCTCCGGTGGGCCCGTGGGCGGGGGCGCTGGCGTGGGACGGGCCGGTGTGCGCGGGCTGCGGGATCGTGGTGCCGAGACCGGCCCTGGCGGACCTCCCCTCGGCGGGCGCGGCGTGAGCGTTGCGGGCCGGTCGGCGGTGGTGTCGCTGAACGGTTCGCGCAGCGCCGCCGACGGGCCTGCCGTGCCCATGTCCCCTGCGGATCTCGCGGAGTCGGCGGTGCGGGCGGTCGCCGCCGGGGCGGGTGAGGTGCTGGTGCATCCGCGGACCCCGTGCGGGCGGGAGAGCCTCTCGCCCCGGGTGGTCGGGCCGGTGCTGGAGGTGCTGCGGGGCGCGGGGGTGGGCGTACCGCTGACCGTGCCGGCGGGCATCGGGGCCGAGCCGGATCCGGCGGAGCGGCTGGCGCGGGTCCGGGCGTGGACGGTGCTGCCGGACCGGGCGGTGGTGCACTTCGCGGAGCCTGGGGCGGCCGAGCTTGCGCAGGCCCTGCTGGAACGGGGGGTCGCGGTGGACGCGGTGGTGCCGCTCGGAGGGCCGGCCGGGCCGAAGGCGCTGGGGCGGCTGCGAGCCTGGCTGGCACGGGGCCAGGAGCGGGGACTCGGAGCAGGCCGGGGCGGCGGCGGTCCGGGCGGCGGCCGGGTCCGGGTGGCGGCGGAGATCACCGCGGGGGCGCGGCAGGCGCGGGCGGCCGGCACCGGGGCGGAGTCCCGGGCGACCGCTGCCGGGGCGGGGTCACCTGCGGCCCTGCCGGCCGGCCTGCGCGGCCTGCCGCCGGAGGCGGTGCTGCTGTTCGGGCGCGACGGGGCCTCCTGGCCGGCGCTGCGCCTGGCCGGCCGGTGCGGCACGGCTGTGCGGACCGGCGTGGGGGACGTACTGCACCTGCCGGGCGGGCGGCCGGCGCGCTCGAACGCCGAACTGGTCACGGCGGCTCGGGAACTGCTGCCTCGGGAGCCGTGAGGGCTGAGGGCGGCGGGACGTATCAGAGACGGGAGCCGGTGAGGCGTTCGCCGAAGACGTCGTCGGGGTTGGACAGGGCGCAGGTCTCCATCGAGAGGCAGCCGCAGCCGATGCAGTCCGTCAGGTGGTCGCGCAGGCGGGCGAGTCGGCTGATCCGTTCGTCGAGCTCGGTGCGCCAGGCCTCGGACAGGCGGGCCCAGTCCTCCCGGTTGGGGGTGCGTTCCTCGGGGAGCTGGGCCAGTGCCTCACGGATGCTGGCGAGCGGGATGCCCACCCGCTGGGCCGCGCGTACGAACGCCACCCGGCGCAGCGCGTCGCGGGTGTAGCGGCGCTGGTTGCCGGCCGTGCGGCGGCTGCTGATCAGGCCCTTGGCCTCGTAGAAGTGGAGCGCGGAGACGGCCGCGCCGCTACGGGCGGACAACTGGCCGACGGTGAGTTCGTGGACTTTTTCGGGAATCTGCGGCACCCGGCCGAGGGTAGCCGGAGGTCCGTTGACATACACATACGGTCCCAGCATGCTGAGCAAGCGCTTATTCGTTCGTCAGTCAGTGGTCCGCGAGAGACAGGAACAGGCATGGCCGAGCCGAGGGTCTTCACGTCCGCCGAGGAACTGCACGCCGGTATCGGCGAACCGCTCGGTCCGAGCGGGTGGCTGGAGGTGGACCAGAAGCGGATCGACCTCTTCGCGGACGCCACCGGCGACCACCAGTGGATCCACGTGGACCCGGAGCGCGCCGCGACCGGACCCTTCGGTTCCACCATCGCGCACGGCTATCTGACGCTGTCGCTGCTGCCGAGCCTGGTGCCGCAGGTCATGCGGGTCGAGGGCATGCGGATGGGCCTCAACTACGGGACGAACAAGGTACGTTTCCCGGCGACGGTGCCGGTCGGCTCGCGGCTGCGCGCGACCGCCGTGATCACGGAGGTGGCGGAGGCGGGTGGCGGGGTACAGGTCACGGCCACGGTGACGGTGGAACGCGAGGGCGGCGAGAAGCCGGTGTGCGTGGCGGAGTCGGTGTCCCGCTACTACTTCTGAGGGCGCGGCCGCGCGCCCACCATGCGGAGCACGAGGTCGGCGTAGAGCGCGCCGACCTCGTCGGGCGTGCGCTGTCCGGCCGCGCTGAACCAGCGGGCCACGTCGATGCACAGCGACAGGACGGCGAGGGTGGTGCCCGGCACGTCGGGCACGTCGAACTCCCCCGCCGCGACCCCGTCGGCGAGGATGCGGCGCACGGCGGCGTCGCTCTGCCGGCGCAGCGCCACGATCTCGGAGCGGTGCTCCGGGGCGAGGGCGTCGAGTTCGTACTGGACCACGCGCGCGGTGGTGTGGTGCGCGGCGTGCCACCGCACGAAGGAGCGTACGGCGGCGTCGAGGCGCTCGGCGGCGCAGCCGGGCCCGTCGGCGGCGGTGGTGAGGATGTCGAGGGCCTTGTCGTGCCCGATCCGGCTGATCCGGTGGAGCAGCTCTTCCTTGGTCTTGTAGTGGATGTAGAGCGCGGCGGGGCTCATGCCGGCGCGACCCGCGATGTCGCGGGTGGTGGTGGCGTGGTAGCCGCGCTCGGCGAAGGCGTCGACGGCGGCGACGAGCAGCCGCCGTGCCGCGTCCGGGGTGACCTCGGACCACGGCCGGTAGCCGTCGGCCGTGTCCTCCGCGCTGTCCATCGCCCACTCACCTCTTCACCGTTCGGGAGTGAACACCCTACAGGGTGGGTGAGCAAGCGCTTAGCGTTCTCGGGCCGACCGCTGCGGCCCCCGGGCGGCGCTAGGGCTACTTCGGCGCGAACGGGTCGTACTCGGCCATGATCTTCTCCATTCTGGCCTGATCCACCCGGCTGACGATCTGCGTCACCTCCTGGCGGTCGCGGATGACCTTGGCGAGGGTGAAGGCGGAGGTGGTGAGGTAGAGGACCGCGATCCCGAGGAAGGCGCGGACCCAGCCGTCGGCCTCCAGGCGGTAGATCCCCACGGCCACGGCGATGAGGGCGATGGCGAAGGCGGCGACGGCCTGCGCGTAGTACGCCCCCGTGCTCTGCTGCTTGACCGGTGTCTCGTTCATGCGTCGAGCATCGGCCGCGGCGGAGCGGAGCACATCCGCACGCGTACTCATAGGGGTACTCAACCCGCGGGGCCCCGGGCTCGCCAGTGCCGTGGCCGCAAAGCTGCACCGGATCACGGGACTAGGGTCTGTATCGAGTTGCCCCGCGGCGTCGCGACGCCCGGCACGCACCGAACGCCGCTCCTTGCTCCACGGGGCAACTCGATACAGACCCTAGAAGGCTGAAACCCCGGTGAGGGCGCGGCCGATGAGGAGCTTCTGGATCTGGCTGGTGCCCTCGTACAGGGTCGCCACACGGGCGTCGCGGAGCAGCTTCCCGGTCGGGTACTCGTCGATGTACCCGTAACCGCCGTGCACCTGGAGGGCGTTGCCCGCGGCACGCACGGCGGCCTCGGAGGCGAAGAGCTTCGCGGTGGAGGCCTCGGTGGCGAAGGGGCGCCCACGGTCGATGAGGTCGGCGACGCGCCAGGTCAGCAGCCGGGCCGCGTCCACGTCGACCGCGATGTCGGCAATGAGCTCCTGGACCAGCTGGTGGTGGGCGATCGGCTTGCCGAACTGCTCGCGGTGGGCGGCGTAGGAGACGGCCGCGTCCAGGGCGGCCTGCGCGATGCCGACACAGCCGGCGGCGACCGACATGCGGCCCTTGGCGAGCGCGGACATGGCCACCGAGAAGCCCTTGCCCTGCGGGCCGAGCATCGCGGAGGCGGGGACGCGGACGCCGTCGAGGACGAGTTCGGCGGTGGCCTGGCCGCGCAGGCCGAGCTTGCCGTGGACCTCGCGGCGCGTCAGGCCCGGGGCGTCGGCGGGGACGAGGAAGGCGGAGATCCCGCGGTGGCCGGACTCCTCGCCGGTGCGGGCGAAGAGCAGCACCACATCGGCCCAGGTGCCGTTGCTGATGAACATCTTGTTCCCGTGGAGGACGTAGGAGTCCCCTTCGCGCACGGCGCGGGTGGTGAGGTTCGCGGCGTCGGAGCCGGCCGCGGGCTCGGTCAGCCCGAAGCAGCCGAGCGCGTCGCCGGAGCACAGGCGCGGCAGCCAGGCGCGTTTGTGCTCCTCGGTCCCCCAGGCGGCGATCGTCTTCGCGACCAGGCCGAGGGAGACGGAGACGATCCCGCGCACGGCGGAGTCGGCGCGGCCGAGCTCCTCGGTGACCAGGACGTAGGCGAGGTGGTCGCCGCCGGAGCCCCCGTACTCCTCGGGGACGGTCAGGCCGAGGAAGCCGAGCGCGCCCAGCTTCTTCACGATGGCCCGGTCCACGCTCTCGGCGCGGTCCCACTCGGCGGCGTACGGGACGATCTCGCGCTCGGCGAACTCTCGGGCGAGCCGGCGTACGGCGCTCTGCTCCTCGCTCAGCTCCAGATTCACCGGGACCTCCTCCGGGGGTTGGCGGGGGTGGGGCCGGCGCGGGCTTAACTAGCACCGGTAGTTTTTGGTGGGCAGGCCCTACTATGTGGCGCATGGCCAGACCGCGCAAGCCCCTTCTCAGCCGGGACCGGATCGTCGAGGCGGCCGGGGTGCTGGTCGACGCGGGTGGGCTGGAGGCGGTGTCCACCCGGCGGCTGGCGGCCGCGCTCGGTGTCAGCGGGCCCTCGCTCTACAACCACTTCCGCACCAAGGACGAGATCCTGGACGCGGTGGCGGACGCGGTGAGCTCACGAGTCGACTTGTCGATGTTCGACGGCGGGCAGGACTGGCGGGCGGCCCTCCACGCGTGGGCGCACTCGTACCGGGACGCCCTCGCGGACCATCCCAACATCGTGCCGGTCCTGGCCCGCGGCCCCGGGCGCCGCCCGGCCGGGCTTCGGCTGGCGGACGCGGTGTTCGGTGCGATGACGGAGGCCGGGTGGCCGGCGGCGCAGGCGACCCGGATCGGCGCGCTCATGCGGTACTTCATCCTGGGCTCGGCGGTGGGGTCCTTCGCCCGGGGTTTCGTGGACGACCGCGCGGCGTACGACCCGGCGGACTACCCGCATCTGGGCCGGGCCCACCTGCTGGCGGAGCGGCAGCGCGAGGTGGACGAGGGCGCGTTCGAGACGGGCCTGGAGGCGCTGCTGGACGGCCTGGCCCTCCAGTACGCGGCGCTGGCGCACGCGAACCGGGACGACTGAGCCGCGCGGGCCCCGCCGGCGCGGGGCCCACCGACGCGGGGCCTGCCGACGCGAGGCACGCCGACGCGAGGCCTGCCGACGCGAGGCACGCCGGTGGCGGGCCTGTCGGTGCGGGACCCTGCCAGTACGGGCCCCTGCCGGTACCGGGCCCTGTCCGTGCGGGGCCCCGCCGGTACCGGGCCTGTGGCCGCGGGGCATGTCGGTGGCGGGCCTGTCGCCGCGGACCGGTCCTCCGGCTGCGAGCCCGGTCAGAAGAGGACGAGGGAGCGGCCGCCCTTGCCCGCCAGCATGGCGTCGAACGCTGCCGGGATGTCGTCGAGGGTGATGCGGTCGCTGACGAGGGCGCCCAGGTCGAGGCGGCCCGCGCGGACGTGTTCGGCGATCACCGGCAGGTCGCGGGCGGGGTCGCTGTTGCCGTAGACGCAGCCGGAGAGGGTGCGGGCGAAGTGGAAGATCTCCAGGGCGTGGAAGGTCACCTGCTGCTCCTTGCCGCCGATGCCGACGACGGTGGTGCGGCCGCCGCGGCGCGTCGACTCCCATGCGCCGCGGATGGTGTCGGCCCGTCCGACGCACTCGACGGCGACGTCCGCGCCCTGCCCGCCGGTCAGCGCACGGATCTGCCGGGCGGTGGTGTCCGAGGCGAGCACGAACTCGGTGGCCCCGGCCGCGCGCGCCAGTTCCTCCTTGGCCGGCGAGACGTCGACGGCGATGACCGGGCCCGCCTGCGCGATCCGGGCGGCCTGGAGCGCGGCCAGGCCGACTCCGCCGGCTCCGAAGACGGCCACCGACTCGCCCGGGCGGACCTGGGCGCTGTGGTGGACGGCCCCGTAGCCGGTGAGGACGGCGCAGCCGAGCAGGGCGGCCTCGGCGAGCGGGATCCCGGCGGGTGCGGGCAGTACGCAGTCGGCCGCGACGACGGTCTCCTCGGCGAACGCGGCCACGTTCAGTCCGGGGTGCAGTGCCGTGCCCTGCGCGTCGTGGGCGTAGACCTCCCCGACCCCGGCGAGCGCCGTCGCGCAGAGCCAGACCTCGCCGATGGTGCAGTGGTGGCACTTCCCGCAGGACGGGGCCCAGTTGAGCACGACGCCGTCGCCGGGGCCGACGTGGGTGACGCCTTCGCCGACGGCGAGGACCGTGCCCGCGCCCTCGTGGCCGAGGACGGCGGGTACGGGGACCCGCATGGTGCCGTTGGTGAGGGAGAGGTCCGAGTGGCAGACGCCGGCCGCGGCCAGCCTGACGCGTACCTGCCCGGCGCCGGGATCGGGCAGCACGATCTCCCTTATCTCCAGCGGTGCTCCGACGGCGGGCAGGATGGCGGCGCGGACCATGGGCGTCGTCTCGACTTTCCGGTGCGGGGGCGGGCTCGGCAGGGTGGGCGGGCTCGGCAGCTTGGGCGGGGTCGGCCGGCTCGGCTGGTTCAGCCGGCTCGGCTGGTTCAGCCGGCTCGGCTGGTTCAGCCGGCTCGGCTGGTTCAGCCGGCTCGGCTGGTTCAGCCGGCTCGGCTGGTTCAGCCGG
>NZ_JBHXAG010000026.1:55390-89069 GCF_042726555.1 Streptomyces sp. NPDC060232
CTCGGCTGGTTCAGAACTGCAGGGACTTGGTCTGGAGGTACTCCGCCAGGCCGTGGGGGCCCAGCTCGCGGCCCACGCCCGACTGCTTGTGGCCGCCGAAGGGCGCGAGGATGTTGTAGCGGCCGCCGTTGATGTCCACCTGCCCGGTGTCCATGCGGCGCGCGAAGGCCGCGGCCGTCTCCTCGTCCGCGGCCCAGACGGCGCCGCCCAGGCCGTAGACGGTGCCGTTGGCGATGCGCAGGGCCTCGTCCTCGTCCTCGTACGCGAGGATCGACAGCACCGGGCCGAAGATCTCCTCCTGGGCGATGGTCATGTCGGGGGTCACGTCGGCGAACACGGTCGGGGCGACGAAGTACCCGTGCTCGTACGGCGCGTCCGGCCCGCCCGCGACCAGGCGCGCGCCCTCCTCGACGCCCTTGGCGATGAAACCGCGGACGCGCTCGTGCTGCTTGGCGTTGACGACGGGGCCGACACGGGTGCCCGGCGTGCGGGGGTCGCCGGTGGGGTGGTCGGCGACGGCGGCGACCGCGAGCGAGACGGCCTCTTCGTACTGGTCGCGGTGGACGAGCATGCGGGTGAGCGCGTTGCAGCTCTGGCCTGTGTTGTTCATGACATGGCCGACGCCTGCGGCGACGGCCTTGGGCAGGTCGGCGCCGGGCAGGATGACGTTCGCCGACTTGCCGCCCAGTTCGAGGGCGACGCGCTTGACGGCGGCGCCGGCCGTGGCTCCGACCTGCTTGCCGACGGCGGTCGAGCCGGTGAAGGAGACGAAGTCGACTCCCTCGTGGGCGGCCAGGGCCTGGCCTGCGACCGGTCCGGTGCCGGTCACCAGGTTGAAGACTCCGGCCGGGATCCCCGCCTCGTGCACGGCCTCGGCGAAGAGCTGTGCGGTCAGCGGGGTGTCCTCCGCCGGCTTGAGGACGAGGGTGCAGCCGGCGGCGAGAGCGGGTGCCACCTTTGCAACGACTTGGTACAGCGGGTAGTTCCAGGGCGTGATGGCTCCGACCACACCCACCGGCTCCATCAGGACGGTGGAGTTCCCGATGCGCTCCTCGAAGGCGTACGAGGCGGCGAGCTCGACGTAGGAGGAGACCACGGCGATCGACGAGCCGACATGGACCGCCTTGGCGAAGCCGAGCGGGGCGCCGAGTTCGGCGGTGACGGTCTGCGTCAGCTCCTCCTTGCGGGCCTGCAGTGCGTCACGGAGGGCGCCGATCAGTGCGGCCCGCTCGGCCGGCGGCGTGGCCGCCCAGCCGGGAAGGGCCGCACGGGCCGCGCGTACGGCCGCGTCCACGTCCTCCTCGGTGCCGGCCGGGACCTGGGCGATGACCTGGCCGTCGGCGGGGTTGACGACCTCGATCCGGTCGGTTCCGACAGCGGGCCGCCATGCGCCGTCGATGTACATCCCGTCCTGGGCCTTCATGCCATTCCTCCCGAGTACGCACGTGCGCGTGGATCCGACCTCCCCGCCACCCTACAAACCAGCGGCCGGGGTTTTCGTGGGCCGGGGACGGCCGGGAATCAGATGATGCCGAAAAGCATCCCCGCCGCGAGGACGACCAGCGAGGTGAGGGCCGCCCACTTCACGGTGAAGCGGGTGTGGTCGCCGAACTCGACCCCGGCCATCCCGACGAGCACGTATACGGCCGGAACCAGCGGGCTCGACATGTGCAGCGCCTGGCCGACGAGGGAGGCACGGGCGATCTCGAGCGGGGAGACCCCGTGGGCGGCGCCGGCTTCGGCCAGGACGGGCAGGACCCCGAAGTAGAAGCCGTCGTTCGACATGAAGTAGGTGAGCGGCAGGCTGAGCAGGCCGGTGACCAGTGCCATGTGCGGGCCCATGCCCTCGGGGATGGCCCCGACCAGCCAGTCGGCCATGTCCTTGACCATGCCGGTGCCGGTGAGGACCCCGGTGAAGACGGCGGCGGCGAAGACCATGCCGGCGACGTTCAGGACGTTGTCGGCGTGGGCGGCGATCCGGGCCTTCTGGTCGGGCATGTGCGGGAAGTTGACCGTGAGGGCGAGGGCGGCGCCGAGCAGGAACAGCACCGGGATGGGCAGCAAGTCCATGATCATCGCCGTGAGGAGGGTGATGGTGAGGCCGGCGTTGAACCAGTAGAGGCGGGGCCGCAGGGTGGGCCGGTGGGGGTCGAGGCCCTGGAACACCTCCTCGGGGGCGGCGTCGGCCGGGCTCCCCTCCCCCGCGCCCGCGGCGCGCTCGGGGCCGTCGCCGGAGGCCGAAGCAGGGTCCGACGTGGAAGCGGGGGTACAGGTGGGGGTCGAAGCGGCAGCGGCGGAGACCGTCTCGGCGGTGCCGGCGGCGGTTGCCCCCACCAGGTCCTCCTCGACGTCCCCGGGCGTCTTCAGGCCCGGCAGCGTCAGTACTCCGACGCGACGGCGTTCCCGCAGACCGAGGACGTACGCCAGGGCGAACACGAAGAGCAGACCCACCGCGAGGGCCGGGATCATCGGGACGAAGACATCGGCGGCGTCGAGCTTGAGGGCGGTCGCGGCGCGGGCCGTGGGGCCGCCCCAGGGCAGGGTGTTCATCACGCCGTTGGCCGTGGCCGCGACGCCCGTCATGACGACCAGACTGAGGCCGAGCCGCTTGTAGAGCGGGTACATGGCAGAGACCGTGATCATGAAGGTGGTCGACCCGTCGCCGTCGAGCGAGACGATCGCGGCGAGGAGGGCCGTGCCGACCACGACGCGCACCGGGTCGGCCTTGCAGAAGCGCAGGATGCCCCGGACGATCGGGTCGAAGAGGCCGACATCGATCATCAGGCCGAAGTAGACGATGGCGAACATCAGCATGGCGGCGGTCGGTGCGAGCTTGCCGACGCCTTCGATGACGTAGTCGCCGAGGTGTGCGCCCTTCCCTGCGAACACGCAGAACAGTGCGGGGATGAGGACGAGCGCCGCGATGGGCGACATTTTCTTCATCATGATCAGGACCAGGAAGGTCGCGATCATGGCGAAGCCGAGGAAGGTCAGCATGGGGGGAAGGTAGGTGCCGCCTCCTTTCGCCAACAAGACGTCCACGCGTGAGCAATACGAGCAAAACCCCAGCTCAGGGCAGGGGTGTCAGCTCGACGGGGAAGCCGTTGAGCACGGCCGTGCCGGAGAGCCGGTCGATGCGGGTGCCATCGAGGAGCTGGTTGACGTTGGCTCCGGGCGCGGCGGAGGCCACGCCGAGGCGGGCTCCGGCGCGGTCGTGGCCCCAGCCGTGCGGGAGGCTCACCACTCCCGTGCGGACGGCGTCGGTGACCTCGACGGGGACCTCCAGACTCCCGCCGTCGGCGGCGATCCTGGCCCGTCCCCCGTCGGTGAGGCCCAGCCGGGCCGCGTCCTGCGGGTGGACGTGGAGGGTGCAGCGGTTGGAACCTCCGCTGAGGGCCGGGACGTTGTGCAACCAGCTGTTGTTGGACCGCAGGTGGCGGCGGCCCACGAGCACCAGCGCGGCGGGGCGGTCGGCGAGCGTCGCGCGCAGCGCGGGGAGCTCGGCCGCGATCGGGTCCGGGAGCAGCTCGATCCTGCCGCTGCGCGTCCTGAGCACCTGCGGGAGCCGGGGCCGCAGCGGGCCCAGGTCGATGCCGTGCGGCGCCTTCAGCAGGTCCTCAAGACCCAGCTCGTACGGTCCCAGACGCAGCATCAGGTCCAGGCGCCGCTCCGGGCCGGTGCGGCCCGCCAACCGGAGCGCCTGCGCGGCCGGGTCGGCGTCGTGCAGCGGCGAGTGCGCATCGGTGACGGCCCGGGCGAGGGTGTCGTCGATGACGCGCTCGTCGACGGCCGCCGGCGGGGCTCCGTGGAGGCCTGACACGGCGAGGATCAGGCGCGCGTGGATCTCGCACTCGTCCATCCGCCCCTCCTCCAGGGGGATGGCGGGCGGCGAGTAGCGGACCTGGTTGCGTACGGCGAAGGCGTTGAACGCGAAGTCGAAGTGCGCGCTCTGCGCGGGCGGTGGCGGGGGCAGCACGACGTGGGCATGGCGGGAGGTCTCGTTCAGGTACGGGTCGACCGAGACCATGAAGTCGAGGCCGGCCAGCGCCCGGTCGAGGTGGTCGCCGTCGGGTGCGGAGAGGACGGGGTTGGCGGCGATGGCGATGAGGGTGCGGATGCGCCCCTCCCCCGGCGTCTCGATCTCCTCGGCCAGTGCCGCGATGGGCAGTTCGCTCTTGGCCTCGGGGTGGCCGCTGACCCGGCTGTGCCAGCGGCCGACCGTGAAGCCCTTGCCGGGACCGGCCGGCCGGGGGGCGCGGTCGGTGGCGGAGAGCGGGAAGAGGGCTCCGCCGGGCCGGTCGAGGTTGCCGGTGAGGATGTTCAGTACGTCGACGAGCCAGCTGGCGAGCGTGCCGTGCTCGACGGTGCAGCTGCCGATCCGCCCGTAGACGGCGGCGGTGGGTGCGGCGGCGAGCTCGCGGGCGAGGTTGCGGATCTCGTCGGCCGTGAGGTCGCAGGCGGGTGCGACGGCCTCAGGAGTGAAACTCCCGAGGGCGGCGCCGAGTTCCCCGAGTCCCTCGACATGTTCCTCCAGCCCGCCGGGGGCGGCGAGCCGCTCCGCGAGCAGGGTGTGCGCGAGGGCGGCGAGCAGGAGCGCGTCGCTGCCGGGGCGCGGCGCGAGGTGCCGGTCGGCGAGGGCGGCCGTGCGGGTGCGGCGCGGGTCGACGACGACGAGGGTGCCACCGCGGGCACGCAGGGCTTTGAGCCGGCCGGGGAAGTCGGGAGCCGTGCAGAGGGAGCCGTTGGACTCGACCGGGTTGGCGCCCAGGAGCAGCAGGAAGTCCGTCCGGTCGAGGTCGGGGACCGGGATGGCCAGGGGGTCACCGAAGAGGAATCCGCTGGAGACGTGCTTGGGCATCTGGTCGAGCGTGCTGGCGGTGAAGAGGTTGCGGGTGCCGAGGGCCTTGAGGAGGAGCGGCGGGTAGAGGGCGCCGGCCATGGTGTGCACGTTCGGGTTGCCGAGGACCACGCCGACGGACTGGGGCCCGTACTCCCCGACCAGGCCGGGCACGGCTTCGGCGATGGCGTCGTAGGCCTCCTCCCAGGTGGCCTCCCGGAGCCGGCCGTCACTGCGGACGAGGGGGGTGCGCAGGCGGTCTGGGTCGGCGTCGATCTGCCCGAAGGCGGCGCCCTTGGGGCAGATGAAGCCGCGGCTGAAGACGTCGTCTCGGTCGCCGCGGGCCCCCGTGACCATGGCTCCCTCGATGGTGAGGGTGAGGCCGCAGGTGGCTTCGCAGAGGGGGCAGATGCGCAGGGCGGTGCGGGGCATGGGCCCTCCAGGGCGGCGGCAGGCGACGGCACGGGCATGCGGGGAGGACCGAGCATACCGACCGGTAGGCACGGTGGCGAGGGCGTGCGAGGCGGCGGTGCGCGGGGAACGCGAGGGCGAGCGGCCGGAGGGGGATGGAGAGCCTCGGAACGGGCGGGGGCGCGGGCTCAGTCCAGTACGCGGGCCAGGTACGCGTGCATCATCGCGCGGGTTTCGTCGACGATGCCGGGGTCCCCGGCCGGGTCGGTCCGGAAGGCCAGTTGGATCAGCGCGTCGGTGGCTTCGACCGCGACGAGGACGGCGCGCTCCAGCTTGGCGTCGGGGGTCAGGCCGAGGTGCGCGGAGAGCAGTTCGGTCAGGCGGGCGGCGACCTGGCGGTTGGGGTCACCTTCGGGGTCGTCGGCCGGCGGCGCGGGCACGCCGAAGTCGACGAGCGCGAAACCGGGCACGCCGCGCTTCATCGCCAGGTACTCGTCCAGTACGGCGTCCACCACCGGCCGCCAGTGGGTGGCGGGGAGGCCGGCGAGGCGGTCCGCGATGCCGTCGGCGTAACGGTCGAGGTTGCGGTGGGCGAGGGCGACGGCCATGGCCCGCTTGTTGCCGAAGAAGCGGTAGACGGAGCCGATCGGCACACCGGCGCGCTGGGCGACGGCGCGGGTGCTGAGGGCCTCGTACCCGGTCTCGTCGAGCAGTTCGGCGCAGGCGTCGAGGATCCGGGCGAGGCGGTCGGCGCTGCGCTGCTGGATCGGCGCACGGCGCAGGGAGTGGGTGGGAGGCACGGGGACCATCATGCCGCTCCTCGCTCGCGGGTCGGGCGGGGGCCTCAGTTCAGCAGGAGGCTGAGGCCGCCGATCGTGTAAGTGATCATCAGCGTGAGCAGCGGCAGCTGCCCGGCCACCGCCTTGGCGGGCGGGAAGAGGCGTACGGAACGGTCGTGGGCGGCGATGACGCCGAGGACGTGGCCGGTGACGACGGCGATGACCTGGAGGGCGGCGAGGCCGCCGGGGCCCAGTGGTGGAGCAGGTTCGGGGGCGTTGTCAGTGCCGAGTGCCATGCTTACCGTGCGTGGTCCTTCGACTACCAGGAGGGAGAAGTAGTGGGCGATGAGATAGCCGAGGGCGATCGGGACGAGTGAGTGCGCGAAGGCGGTCAGCGGGCCGGGGTGCGGGCCGCTGACGAGGCGGGTGGCCGCGGCGCACAGGCAGTAGAGGGTGGCGACGAGGGCGATGGAGCCGAGCAGTCCGAGAGTGGCCGTCGGGGTGCGGCCGAGGGGGGAGGTCTGAAGGGTGTTGATCCAGGAGGGGTTGTCGGAGAAGCCGTCGTAGGCGGTGGACCCGAGGAGGACGCAGACGGTGGCGACGAGTCCGGGCCGCTCGGGCGTCGCGTCGAGTCCGTGGAAGGGGTTGCGCAGGACGAGGCGGCCGTCGCTGCGGCGGCCGAGGGGGGAGAGACGGGCGAAGAGGGCGGAGTACGCCTCGAAGGCGTCGCCGTCGGCGAACCAGCTCTCGCCGTAGCGGGCGGCGAGCAGCAGGTGGGCGGTGGTGTAGGTGGCGAGCGCGATCAGGAGGGTGGTGGTGGATGCGGGATCGGGTGAGACGAGTTCGAGCCAGGTGAAGGCGAACAGTCCGGCGGCGGCGGGCCACAGCCCCAGCCGGGCGGGGAGGGGGTGGTGGCCGGTTCCGGGGCGGCGCAGGGCCCGGGAGAGCAGGCGGTGCACGGTGCGCAGCGGGTTGAGTAGGCGCCAGACGGGGCCGAGGAGGAGGGAGGCGGGCACGAGTCCGACCCAGAGGAGGACGTAGACGGCGCCGGGGGCGGGGTTGCGCGCGGGGTCGTCGGGACCGAGGAGGAGGTGGAACAGGACGAGGAGCGCGGCGGTGAGTCCCAGCCCGCGCAGGGTGGTTCGGGTGGCCGGCGCGTCGGCCACACGCTGGAGGGCGGCGGGCAGGGCGAGGCCCGAGCGCTCTCCGCGGAAGCGGGAGGTGGACCAGAGCAGGCCGAGCGCGAGGAAGGAGACGAACAGCGCGGCGAAGGCGCCGGCGAAGGCGTAGAAGGGTGAGATCGGCAGATCGTGCTGGGAGCCGATCCCGTGCGCGAGCGCGGTGAGCGGTTCGGCCGGGTGAAGGACCACGCCCTGGCCGTGGCCGCCACCGCCTCCGACCGGGAACGTCCCCGGCACGGGCGGGCCCGCGCTCACCATCGGACCGCCGGCGACCGCATGCCACCGCCGACGGAGCGGTCGCGCCGCCCGGACTCGGGCCCGGGCCCAGGCGGCGCGGCCGGCCCGCAGGCGGGGGGCGGGGCCGGCCTCGCACCTCGGCTCGGCACCTGGGTCGGCAGCCGCAGCCGCGGGGCCGGCGTGGGGTGGGAAGTGGGGTCGGGGGCGGTCATCGGACGAGGAGTTGGGTCAGGACGAGCTTGGACTCGTGGGTCTCGACCTCGAAGAGGCCCGTACGGTCGGCCGTCAGGGTCAGGGTGGCCTCCTGGCCTGCGTGCAGGGCGAGTTCCCTGTCGTAGCCGTGGACGTGCAGGGTGTCCGCGCGGTCGCTGGTGACACGCAGGGCGAGGCGTTCGCCGCGCCGCAGCTCGGTGCGGGCCGGGGCGGGAGCGACCCTGCCGTCCCGGACGGTGATGGTGACCGTCCGGTCCGCCTGCTCCTGGCCCGGCGTCGGCGACTGCGCGGGCGGGGAGCCGCCGTGGCCGTGGCCTGCGGACCGGCCCGGTGCGGGGGCGGTGAGCTGCGCCGCGCCCTCGACGGCTTTGCCGGACACCGCCCAGGCGGTGTGGTCGTCCGCGTAGAGGCGGACGGTCAGGGTGTGCGCGCCTTCGGGGACCTGCGCTGCGGGCAGGTGGAACCAGGGGCCGTACAGTCTGGCGATCTTGCGTCCGTCGAGTTCCAGGTGGGCGTGGCCGGCGCCCGGGAGGGCGGCACCACCGGTGCTGTCGGGTGTGAAGCGGAAGTTCTTCACACCCAGTTGGAGGTTCCAGCCGTCCTCGGAGTCGGGGCGGACGGCCAGTTGCACTTCCGGGGCGCCCTCGGCCGGGACCTCGCGGAGCTTGTGGCCTGCCGCGTCGGCGGCGGGGAGCAGGGTGCCGACGCTGCCGGAGGCCTGCTCGTGGCTGGTGCCGGGCTTGTGGTGGGTGGTGGCCCGCCCGCCGCAGCCCGTCACCGCGCCGCCCGCGAGGAGCAGGGCGAGGGTGAGGGTGAGCAGGGCCGCGCTGCGGGCGGTCCGGCGGTACGTCGCGCCGCGGGCCGCGCGGGGCGGCATACCGCAGGCGTCGCACCGGATCGGGTCGTGGGGCCGGCCGTTCACGCCCGGCCTCCTGCGTCCTCGGACGCCTGGGCTTCCTGGGGTGCCTGGGGTGCCTGGGCTTGGGGGGTCGCCTGAGCTTGGGGGGGTGCCTGGGCTGTCTGGGGTGCCTGGGCTTGCCGGGTTGCCTGGGCCTGCGGGGGTTCCTGAGCTTGCCGGGCTGACCCGGTCGTCCGGGGCTTGTTCGGCTCGTGGGGCGGCTGGGGACCGGGCCGGGACGGGGCAGGGCCGGTCGGGGCCGGGGCGCGGTCGCCTTCGGGATCGTCGCCGCCCGGGCCGTCGGGGCGGGCCGGGGTGGCGCCCGGGCGGGCGGAGGCTACGACCGCCCACAGGATCCAGACCACGGCCACCAGGGACCGCACCCAGGCGGGGCTCAGGGGGGTCCACGGGATCATCAGGACCGCCTTGTCGAAGGCGTCCAGCAGGGTCAGTCCGGCCAGCAGCAGGGTCAGGCGGGCCATCCAGGGGCGGGTGGGGCGCAGCACCAGGCCGGCTCCCGTCCACCACAGGCCGAGCAGCAGGAGGGCGAGCGCGGGAACGAAGGTGGCGGTCAGCGGCATGGTGGAGCCGGCCACGTCCAGGGCCAGGCCCGCCAGCCCGGCCAGTGCGGCGGCCGCGCCCAGGCGGGAGCCGCGCAGCCGGCGCCACCACAGGACCCCGCCGACCAGGAGCAGCGCCGCGGCCACGGCCAGTGCGAGCTGGGTCTCGACCCGTTCCA
Source organism: Streptomyces sp. NPDC060232 (assembly GCF_042726555.1). Classification (NCBI taxonomy): domain Bacteria; kingdom Bacillati; phylum Actinomycetota; class Actinomycetes; order Kitasatosporales; family Streptomycetaceae; genus Streptomyces; species Streptomyces sp. NPDC060232. Next base: position 64,686 of record NZ_JBHXAG010000026.1, read on the forward strand.
GCCCGCGCGCGCCGTACCAGTCGCAGCCGGCCGGGAGTTTGCGCGCCTGGACGCTGTAGTCCGCGCAGACCAGGAGCTGGACCAGCTTGACCGGCTCGCCGACGAGGCGGGCCGACGCCCCCGAGACGGCGCCGCGCTGTTCGCCGCACTGCGGGACCGTGCCCGGGGTGGAGCCGTCGGGGCCGTCCTGCCAGCAGTTGCCGCTGCCCTGGCCGTCCCACCAGACGTCCATGCCGTTGGGGCGGGAGGCGCCGGACTTGTCCTTGCCGAGCACGTTGCCGGCGTACCGGTTGTGGTGGGAGGTGTCGGTCTGCTTCGACCAGGCCTCCTCGCCTCGGATGAAGGCGGGGACCGCGCTGAGGAAGAAGCCGGCGCGCTGGTGCCCGTAGACCCAGTTGTCCTCGTAGAGGTTCCAGTTGCCGCCCGCGGTGATGATGCCGGTGCCCGGCGGCATGGAGATCTGCGGGCAGACGACGCCGCGCTCGTAGCCGCGCTCGATCGGCGGCTTGGCGCAGGTGCCGTCGGCGACGTGGCGGTAGTAGTCCTGGTTGTTGTCGTGGATCAGGTTCCGCTCGAACTTGGCGTGGTTCTGCGGGAGTCCGGGGTGTCCGGGGAAGGCGCTGTCCATCGAGGCGCCGCCCATGTTGTGATCGAACTCGTTGTCGTGCACCCACACCGAGTCGCCCGCGGTGCCGGAGTAGCCGACCATGTTGTGGTGGCTGCGGCAGCCGGTGATCTCGATGGAGTAGCGGGGGACCTCGTAGCCTCGGCCGTCGTTGATGTTGGACGCGCTGCCGGGGTAGATGCCCGAGTCGCCGTTCCCGTAGGACTCGCAGTTCTTGTAGAGCCCGTGGTCGCTGGCGAAGGTCAGGAAGCCGTACTCGTCGTTCCAGCGGGTCAGCACGTCGTCTATGACGAAGCCGTCGGCGGCGAGGACGTACAGCGAGTTGAAGGTGGTGCGCTGGGCGGTGAAGTTGCGGAAGTAGACGCCGTCGGACTTGTCGGCGCGGATGGCGTTCAGCTTCTGGTACTTGGCGTCGATCACCACGTCGAGCCGGGACGCGCCGGTGCCCTCGATCTGCAGGTTCTTCTTGCCGAGGATGGCGACGAGGTTCTGGTTGTGGCGGCACTGCGCCTGCTGCTCGTACGACAGGATCTGGTAGCCGAGCGCCGAGTCGGGTGCCTTGAGCGCGGCGCACTCCCCCGCCGGTTTGGGCAGCGAGGGCTCCTCCTCGTAGAGGCCGGGGAGGATCGCGATGTTCATCCCGGGGCGGTCGACGGCGTCGACGGCTTCCTGGAGGTGCCGGTAGCCGCTCTTCTCGCACCGCTCGTACAGGGCGAGGTTGCGGGCTCTGAGCTCCTCGGGGAAGGCGGATATCCGGCGTTCGAAGGCCGGCCGGTCCGTCTTGCAGACGATGAGGTCGGGGTCGGCCTTGCGGTACTCCGGGACGGATCCGGAGCCGTCCGGGAAGGTGACCGGGCGCTCTTCGTGTGCGCTGGCGGCGGGCGCGGCGGCGAAGAGGGACAGGAGCGCGAGGAGGGCGGCGAGGAGCGCCGCCGGCACGGCAGGGAACCTGCGGGTCCACGACATGCGCGTGAGAGTAGAGCAATGTTCATCTTTTGTGATCCCCTCGGGAGTGAATCCGCGCCCCCTCCCGGCCGCCTCACGCACCCTTCCTCCTGGATCCTGGCGCTTCCTCCCACCCCTCTCCCGACCCACCGCCGCCCTTCTGCCGCCCCTCACCGCCGACTCCTCCCGCCCCGCCGCGCCCGGACTCCCGCAGGACGCCGTTGACGCGCGGGCCGCGGAATCCTACTGTCGACCATAGGATTCCTTCGACGGAGCGGGAGCAGCACATGAGCGAGCAGGCCGACAGCGCGCAGGCCGGCAGCGAGCAGGCCAGGAAGACGGCCGAGGCACTGGAGTACCTCACCGGCTTCGGCAACGAACACAGCTCCGAGGCCGTCCCCGGCGCACTGCCGCTCGGCCGGAACTCGCCCCAGCGAGCACCCCTCGGCCTCTACGCCGAGCAGCTCAGCGGCAGCGCCTTCACCGAGCCCCGCAGCAACAACCGCCGCTCCTGGCTCTACCGGATCCGCCCCTCGGCCGCGCACCCGCCCTTCACCCGGATCGACAACGGGGCCCTGCGCACCGCGCCCTTCACCGAGGCGCCCGCGGACCCGAACCGGCTGCGCTGGAACCCGCTGCCCGACCCGGCCCCCGGCACCGACTTCCTCGCCGGCCTGTGGACCCTCGGCGGCAACGGCGACGCGACCCAGCGCACCGGCATGGCCGTCCACCTCTACGCCGCCAACGCGTCCATGACCGACCGGGTGTTCAGCGACTCCGACGGCGAGCTGCTGATCGTCCCCGAGCGCGGCGGCCTGCTCCTGCGTACCGAGCTGGGCCTGCTCAGCGCCCGCCCGGGCGAGGTGGCGCTCATCCCGCGCGGCGTCCGCTTCCGCGTCGAGCTGCTGGACGCCGACGCCCGCGGCTACGTCTGCGAGAACTACGGCCAGCCCTTCGTACTGCCCGACCTGGGCCCGATCGGCGCCAACGGCCTCGCCGCGGCGCGGGACTTCCGGGCCCCGGTGGCCGCCTACGAGGACGTCGAGCGCCCCACCGAGGTGATCAACAAGTTCTGCGGCAACCTCTGGTCGGCCACCTACGGCCACTCGCCGCTCGACGTGGTCGCCTGGTACGGCACGCACGTCCCGTACGTCTACGACCTGCGCCGCTTCAACGTCCTGGGCACCATCAGCTACGACCACCCGGACCCGTCGATCTTCACCGTCCTGACCTCGCCCTCGGACACCCCGGGCCTGGCGGGCGTGGACTTCGTCGTCTTCGCGCCGCGCTGGCTGGTCGGCGAGGACACCTTCCGTCCGCCGTACTTCCACCGCAACGTGATGAGTGAGTACATGGGCCTCATCGAGGGCGCCTACGACGCCAAGGCGGAGGGCTTCGTCCCCGGTGGCGGCTCGCTCCACAACATGATGTCCGCGCACGGCCCCGACCACGAGACCTTCGACAAGGCCAGCGCCGCCGAGCTCAAGCCGCAGAAGATCGACGACGGCCTGGCCTTCATGTTCGAGACCCGCTGGCCGATCACCGCCACCGCCCAGGCGGCCGGCGCGGACCACCTCCAGCGCGGTTACGACGACGTGTGGCAGGGTCTGCAGCGCCACTTCCGCGCCTGACCGGCACTGCATACCCTGCATGCGCCGCACGTCAGCACCGTCCAGCCGTCAGTCGTTCGGAGATCCACCCGTGACCGCCTTCGCCCCCGACTCGCTGGTACTGAACCGGAAGCTGCCGCTCTGGTACCAGGTCTCGCAGTCACTGCGCGCCTCGATACTGGGGCGGACCCCGGACGCCTCACTGCGCCTGCCCACCGAGGAGCAGCTCGCCGTGCACTACGGGGTGAGCGTGCTGACCATGCGGCAGGCGCTCAAGGAGCTGGAGGGCGAGGGCCTGATCAGCCGGCACCGGCGGCGCGGCACCTTCATCGAGCCGGGCGCGTTGCGCAGCACCCCGGTCCGGCTGCTGGGCTCGGTCGACGCGATCGTGGCCCAGCAGTCGGGCGACAGCACGACCGTCCTCGGCCACGGGCGCACCGCCGTGGCCGGGGAGCTGCTGGAGCACTTCCCCGGCACGCCCGAGGTGGTCACGTACCGGCGTCTGCGGCGCGACCGCGAGAGCGGCGAGCCGACCAACTGGGCGGAGAACGCGGTCCTGCCGGAGTTCGCCGACGCCGTCGACCTCGCCGACCTGGAGCGCTGGCCGATGACGAAGGTGCTGCGGGATGTCGTCGGGGTGCGCATCAGCCGCATCACGGACACCGTGGAGGCCCGGCTCGCGGACCCGGAGACGGCCGAGCTGCTCCAGGTCCCGCTGCTCAGCCCGATCCTGCACTACACGGGCGTGACCTACGACGAGGACGGCCGGGTGGTGGACGTGGCTCGGATCCGCTACCGGGGCGACCGGTTCTCCTTCACGGTGACGGTCGACGCGCACTGACCGCGCCGACCGCATGGTGGGCGCTGACCGCGCCGACGACACCGGCCGTGCCGAAGACGCCGCCCTCGCCGACCGACCGCCGTCACTTCTTGTCGTCGTCGGCGGTCCGCTCGCCCTCCGCCTGGGACGGGGTCGTCCGCGTCGTCTGGGGGTGGAGCTGCTTGCGCTGGGTCTCGTCCATGTCCTCGTCGAGGCGTTCGCCCTCGGCCTGGGACGGAGTCGAGTATTCGTCGTACTGGCTCATGACCGTCTCCTCGGTCGATACCGTACGTATCCGTACATAAGCAGCGTAGCTCTTCGGCCTGGACGCAGCCCGGCCATCGGAGCCCGTCGCTACCATCGGCGGCGTGAGCGCTGACACACCGCAGCCGGACCCGCTGCTGGACGATCTGATGCCCTGGGCCGTGGGCGGCCTGCGCCTCGGCCGGGACTGGGTCGCCGCGCCCGATCCGGCGGCCCTGCGCACCCGCTGGGCCGTCCTGGCGGGCGCCGAAGGGGCCGAGCGGGACCGGCTGTTCCGCCCGAGCCGCAGCCGCACGCCCACCGCCTCCGCGGCCGCGCTGCCCGGGCAGCGCTCGGCGGGGACGGCGCGCTTCGCCGACGCTCCCGGCCCCTGCCCCGACCCCGTACGGGTACTGCGCGAGCCCTTCGACGAGCAGTGGCTGCTGCCCGACCAGCGGCTGATCGACACCGCCCGCCCGGAGCTGTGGCGGGTCCTCGACGAGCACCAGCTGTTCCTCGTCGAGTCCCCGGAGCCGCTGGTCACCACGCACCTCCCGGCCGGCCGGCTCGGCCGGATCCGCCCCCTGCACCGGCGCCCGGGCGGCGCCGAACCGAACCTCGCCCCCGGCCTGCTGCCGCTCCTGGGCGAGCGCCACGGCGGCTGGGTGGCCCCTGAGGACGTGCTGTGCTGGATCCTTGCGGCCGGCCGGCCCGGTCCGCGGGGGTACGAGGTCCCGCTCCCCGCCGACTCCGGGCGCTGGCGGGCCGGGCTGGAGCTGGGGCACCGGCTGCTCACCGTCCAACTGCGCGGGGCGCGCGGCGGCCAGGCGCCGCGGCTGCCCGGCGGGCGCCGCCCGTACGTCCGCTCCGCGGTCGCGGGGTGGCCGGGCGGGCTCTCGTACGACGCGGAGGCCGAGACGCTGGCTTTGGGCAGCGGGACCGTCTCCCCGGTGCCGGCGGGGGCTTGGGAGTACGAGGTGCAGGGCGTGCGCGTGCTGGAGAGCTGGTTCGCCGCCCGTACGGCGCACCGCGGACCGGCGGCGGACGGGCTGGCGGCGCTGGGCCCCGCCGAGTGGCCGCAGAGCTGGACCTCGGAGCTGCTCGCGCTGGTGACCACGCTGGCGCTGCTGGCCGAGCTGGCTCCGGAGCGGGCCGCGTTCGAGCCCGGCCCGAGCCTGCCGGCCGCGGAGCTGCGGGCGGCCGGGGTGCTGCCGCCGCCGGCGTGGAGCCGGCGCCCGGCCTCGGTGCTGGACCACCAGGAGGAGGGCCCGGGCGGCCAGTTCGCCCTGCTCTGACCGGCCGGACCCCGGCGGCGGCCCCTACGCCCCCCAGGCACCCAGCAGTCGGGACACCGAGCGGTCGAAGACCGCGGCCATGTCCAGGCCCGCGCCGGGGACCGGGCCGGTGCCCGAGACGGCCGCCGCCAGCCGCGGATACTCCCCCGAGGCCAGGCGGGAGCCGAGCCAGGCCGTCCGTACGCCCTGTTCTTCGTCCTCGCTCCAGGGCAGCGCTCGGGCCCGTTCGGCCAGTGCCAGCTCACCGGCCACGTACGTCGCGACGGTGCCGTTGACGGCGGCCACCAGTTCCAGCTTCTCGGCGTCGGGCACGTCCAGCGGGGCCAGGCACTCCAGGCTGTGCTCCAGGTAGCGCAGGGCGTTCGGGCTGAAGCCGTACACGGGGCTCAGCAGGCGCGGCAGCCACGGATGGCGGTGCATCAGCGCCCGCGTCTGGCGTGCGAGGGCCAGCAGGTCGGCCCGCCAGTCGCCGGTCGGCGCGGTGAACTCGTACTCCCCGCTGACCGCGTCGACCATCAGCTCGTAGAGCTCCTCCTTGCGCGGCACGTAGTTGTAGAGGGACATGGTCCCCGCGCCGATCCCGGCGGCGACGCGCCGCATGGACACGGCCTCGATCCCCTCCGCGTCGGCGATCCGGACCGCCTCGGCCGCGATCGACTCGCGGCTGTGCGCGGGCCTGGGGCCGCGGCCGGCCCGCTGGGGGCGGGACCAGATCACTTCGGGTTCAGCGGGTCGCCCGCCGGCTGTCATCGCTCAGATCACCTCGTCGTCTCGACACCATCTTAGTTACGTACGCCGTACGTAATGGGGTACGGTGACGCGCATGACAACTACGTACGCTGTACTTAGTGAGGGGCTGGAGAAGAGCTACGGGCAGGTCCACGCGCTGCGCGGGCTCGACCTCGCCGTTCCCGAGGGCTCGGTGTGCGGCCTCCTCGGCCCCAACGGCGCGGGCAAGACCACGGCCGTCCGGATCCTGACCACCCTCACCCCGCCCACCGGCGGCCGCGCGCTCGTCGCCGGCCACGACGTCACCCGCGACCCGGCGGCGGTCCGCCGCGCCATCGGCGTGACCGGCCAGTACGCCTCCGTGGACGGGGACCTGACAGGCCGCGAGAACCTCCGGCTGTTCGCGCGGCTCGCCGGACTGCGCGGCTCCCAGGCCCGATCCCGCGCCGACGGGCTGCTGGAGCGCTTCGGGCTCGGCGAGGCCGCCGACCGGGTGGCCTCCACCTGGTCCGGCGGCATGCGGCGGCGCCTGGACCTGGCCGCCGGGCTCGTCACCCGCCCCCGGGTGCTCTTCCTCGACGAACCCACCACCGGCCTGGACCCGGCCGCCCGGGAGCACATCTGGGCCGCGGTGCGCGCGCTCTCCCAAGAGGGCACCACGGTGCTGCTCACCACCCAGTACCTGGAGGAGGCGGACCGGCTGGCCGACGACGTCGTGGTCGTCTCCGAGGGCCGGGTCCTCGCCGGCGGCACCCCGGCCCGCCTCAAGGCCCTGATCGGGTCCCGCGCCGAGGTCGCCGTCGCCGCACGGGAGGAACTCGCGGGCGCCGCCGCCGTACTCGACCGGCTCACCAGCGGCCGGCCGGTGCTCGACGAGGAACGGCTGACGGTCGGCGTGACCGTCCTCGACGGCGCGATCACCCTGCCGCGGATCATCCGCGAACTCGACACCGCCGGCGTCCCGGTCACCGACGCGCGCCTGCGCCCGCCCACCCTCGACGAGGTGTTCCTCCGCGTCACGCGGGCCCGGACCGACCGCCCGGAACAGGAGTCCGCCGCATGAGCACCCTGCTGTACGACGGCGCCGCCGTCCTCACCCGCCAGCTCCAGAAGGCCCGCCACGCACCGGCGCTGCTGATCCTCACCCAGACCATGCCGGTCACGATGCTGCTCTTCTTCGGCTACGTCTTCGGCAGCGCGCTCGCCATGCCCGCCGCCGAGTACCGGGAGTTCCTGGTACCGGGGCTGCTCGCCGCCACGGCCGCGAACGGCCTGATGGCCGGCATGTTCACGGCCGCACAGGACGCCCACCGCGGGGTGACGGACCGATTCCGCACCCTGCCGATGAGCCGGACCGCCGTCCCGCTCGGGCAGACCGCGGCCGACCTGCTCACCACCGGCGTGTCGATGGTGCCGCTGATGCTGGTGGGAGCGGCGATGGGCTGGCGGATCGAGAACGGCCTGCCCGGTGCGCTGGGGGCCCTGGGCGTGCTGCTGCTGTTCCGCTTCGCCGCCGCCTGGGTGGGCACGTACCTGGGCCTGCTGAGCCGCAGCGAGGAGGCGGCCGGCCAGTTGGGCGGCGCGACCTTCGTCCTGCCGATGCTGTCCAGCGCGTACCTGCCGACGGCGGGCCTGCCCGGATGGCTGCGCACGGTCGCCGAGTGGAACCCGATCAGCGCCGTCGCCACGGCCGTGCGCGAACTGTGCGGGAACGCCGGGGCGCAGGCCGCCTCGGGCGCCGCCTGGCCCGTCGCGCATCCGGTGGCCGGTGCGCTGCTGTGGTCGCTGGTGCTCCTCGCGGTGTTCGTGCCGCCGGCCACGCGGAGGTTCGGGCGCGGCGGCGCCTGACGCGGGCCCCATAGGCGATCAACGGCGCATATCGTCCGCCGAGTGGTGACAGACCCCCCTCCGACCCGGTAGGCAGGGCCTCATGACCACCGAACCGCTGCCCCTGGACGGCATCACCGTCGTCGCTGTCGAGCAGGCCGTCTCGGCCCCCTTCGCCACCCGCCAGCTCGCCGACCTCGGCGCCAGGGTGATCAAGGTCGAGCGTCCCGACGGCGGTGACTTCGCCCGCGGCTACGACACCGCCGCGCACGGTCTCGCCTCGCATTTCGTGTGGGCCAACCGGGGCAAGGAGTCGATCGCGCTCGACCTGAAGGACCCGCGCGGCCGTGAGGTGCTGCACGGCCTGCTGGCGGGCGCGGACGTCTTCGTGCAGAACCTCGCGCAGGGGGCCGCCGCCCGCCTCGGGCTGGACTCGGCCGCGCTGTGCGCCCGCTATCCGCGGCTGGTCGCCGTGGACGTGTCGGGCTACGGCGCGGAGGGCCCGTACGCCCACAAGCGCGCCTACGACATGCTCGTGCAGTGCGAGGCGGGGCTGGTGTCGGTGACCGGCACCCCGGAGCAGCCCGTGAAGGCGGGGATCCCGGCAGCCGACATCGCGGCGGCCATGTACGCCTTCTCGGGGGTGCTGGCCGCGCTGCTGCGCCGCGAGGTGACCGGGCGCGGGGGCAGGGTGGAGGTGTCCATGCTGGACGCGCTCGCCGAGTGGATGGGGCATCCGCTGCACCACACGATGCACGGCGGGGAGCAGCCCGTGCGCACCGGCCTGGCGCACGCGGTGATCGCCCCGTACGACGCCTACGCGACGGCGGACGGGGACCGGGTGCTGCTGTCGGTGCAGAACGACCGCGAATGGCGACGGCTGGCACAACAGGTGCTGGAGCGGCCCGAGTTGGCCGAGGATCCGGCGTACGCGACGAACACCGCGCGCACCGGGAACCGGGAGGGGACCGACGCGGTAGTAACGGAGGCGCTGGGCCGGCTGGACGCGGACGAGGCGATCGGGCGCCTGGAGGCCGCGGGCATCGCCTGCGCACGGCTGAACTCGGTGGCCCAACTGGCCGGGCATCCGCAGCTCGCGGCCCGGGACCGGTGGCGGGAGGTGGGATCGCCGGTGGGTCCGCTGCGGGCCCTGCTGCCGCCGATCGGGCTGCCGGGCGGCGCGGCACCGCACATGGGTGCGGTGCCCGCGCTGGGTGAACACACCGACGATCTCTTGCGCGCCCTGGGGATGGCGGGCGCACGGATCTCGGAACTGCGCCGGGACGGTGTGGTCGCGTAGGGCCGGGTGGCCGGAAGCCGGGTGAGGCGAACGGCCGCGGGTGCGGGGTCTGTTACGAGCGGCGGCTGCCGAAGAGCGTGCGACGCAGACGGCGCAGCGGCGCGAAGAGCGAGACGCGCGCACTCCGGCTCCGCAGACGGTGTGTGTGGTCGCGGGAGGTGAGCTCGCGCATCAGCAGCGTCGCCTCCGCGGCCTCCCGGTGCGGGACGGCGGGTCCGCCCAGCACGGCGAGGTGGCGGTCGAGGCGCGAGCTGGTCGCACTGCTGCCGCAGGTGATGGCAGGCACGCGGGGCGGCCTGCTGCGCATTGCTATCTGTTCCATGATCTCTCCCCACCCGTACGAGGGCACCCGGCCCGGGCAGGTTAACCCTATCGTCCCCGCGTCGCGCGCGGGTATCCCGGTGGTGTGAATTACCCCTGCGGCGACGGGGAGTTGACGATTACTCAGTGGAGTCGCCCATTACTCTCCGCACAGGAACGGGCGTGAAAATCACGCTCCGGAAGAGCTCGACGCGAGTCTCGTCACGACAGGGGTCGCGTGACGCACACTGCGCTAACTTGGAGTGACCGATCGATGACACATGGGCGCACAGAAGCATTCGGGGGGCTCGCGTGAGTGAGGAAACCAACTCCGATCGTGTCGTCTCGGGCCGCTACCGGCTGCTGGAGCAGATCGGCCGCGGCGGGATGGGCGTGGTCTGGCGGGCCCGGGACGAGGTGCTGGCCCGCGACGTCGCCGTCAAGGAGGTATGCGCACCGGCCGGGCTGGACGACGTCGAACTCCAGCGCATGTACCGGCGGCTGGAGCGGGAGGCGTGGGCCGCGGCCAGGGTCTCGCACCGCGGGGTGGTCACGGTCTACGACGTGGCGTCCGAGGACGGCCGGCCCTGGATCGTGATGGAGCTGGTGCGCGGGCTCTCACTGGCGGACGTGCTGGAGGCGGAGGGGCCGATGACCCCGCAGCGCGCCGCGCACGTCGGCGAGCAGGTCCTGGCCGCGCTGCGGTCGGCGCACGACTCGGGGGTGCTGCACCGGGACGTGAAGCCGGCCAACGTGCTGATCGCCAACGACGGCCGGGTGGTGCTCAGCGACTTCGGGATCGCGAGCCTGGAGGGCTCCTCGGCCATCACCATGACGGGCGAGGTGGTCGGCTCCCCCGAATACCTGGCGCCCGAAAGGGCGTTGGGGCGCGACCCGGGCCCCGGGGCGGACCTGTGGTCGCTCGGGGTCATGCTCTACGCCTGCGTCGAGGGGGTCACTCCGTTCCGGCGGGCCACCGCGCTGGACACGCTGCGGGCCGTGGTGGACGAGGAGCCGCCCCCGGCGCGCCGGGCCGGCCCGCTGGCGCCCGTACTGGAGGGGCTGCTGCGCAAGGACCCCGCGCAGCGGCTGGACGCGGCGGAGGCGGCCCGGATGCTGCGGGTGGTGGGCGCGGGCGGAGCCGTACGGGCGTCCGGCGGGCCGGTGTCGGGACCGGACGCGCCGATGCCGACGGCCCGCCACGGGCACGAACCGCGGGGCGGAGCGGGGCCGTACGGGCCGCAGACGGCGCCGGCCCCCGTAGGCGGGCCGGCGCCGGCGGGCGGACCGGTACCCGCGGCCGGGCCCGGGGAGGGCCGGGGCGCGGCCGGGCCGGTGCTCGCCGTCGGGATCGCCCTGCTGCTGATCGCCCTGGCAGCGCTGGGCTGGGTACTGCTGGGAGGCCTCGGGGACAAGGGCGGCCGGGGCGGGAGCGGGGGCGCCCCGACGGGCCCGGCGGCCACCGCCCCGGCCGCCACCACGGCTCCCGCGTCCGGCGCACCGACCTCCGCGGCCGCGTCGCCCTCGGCCCCGGCCTCGCCCAGCGCGGGCGGACACGTCTCGGTGTACGTCGACGCGGTGCGCACCGCGTACACCGGGAGCTGTCCGCCGCCCGCCGGGAGCGCACCCTTCTTCACCGCGACGGTCGAGGTGGAGAGCGTCCCGGTGGCGCTGGAGTACCGCTGGGCCACGCGGACCGGGCGGACCTCCGGGCCCGGCTGGCAGTCCGTCACCTACGAGGCGGCCGGGCCGAAGAGCCGGCGGCTGGAGCACACCGAGCTGACGCACGAGCCCGGCACGGTCTTCGAGGACGCGGTGCGGCTGGAGGTGCGGGGACCGGCGGAGGTCGCCACCGAGTGGGTGGCGACCTCCGTGACGTGCGAGGAGGCGACCCCGACGGGCGGGGCCTCCTCCTCCCCCGGCGCGAGTCCGTCTCCGGAGTCGCCGACGGCCAGTCCGGCGGCGAGCTTGGAGGACGGCGGGCCGGATCAGGCCGTGTTGGTGAGGACGGGCAGGTAGCCGCCGGACTGTCCGGACGCGGTCGGGTGGTAGGACTCGGCGATGTTCAGCCAGTTGACGCTGTGCAGCCACGGGCTGCCGGAGCAGATCTCGTGGCCCGTGAAGGCGCCGGCGACCGAGGCGAAGGTGAAGCCGTGGTCCGCGGCGCGTTTGGCGATGGCGGCGTTGAGGTGGTCGGCCGCGCCGTTGATGGCCGTGCGCTCGCCCTCGGTCAGGCCGGTGGTGCAGGTGCCGTTCAGCTTGTAGAAACGGGGATAGCCGAGGACGACGACGCGGGCGGCGGGTGCCCGGCTGTCGATGGCGTCGTAGACCTGGTCGAGCCGCCCGGGGAGGGTGGAGTCAACGTAGGCCTTGGCCTGGTTCACGCGGTTGACGCAGGTGGATTCGGACTGGAGCACACAGGTCGTCATGACGTCGGAGAATCCGGCGTCGTTGCCGCCGATGGTGATGCTGACCAGGTCGGTCCCGGAGTTGAGGGGGCCGAGCTGGCCCGAGAGCACATCGTCCGTACGGGCGCCTGAGCAGGCGGTGAAGGCGAAGGTCTGGGGTGAGTGGGCCGCGGCCCAGAGGGCGGGGTAGGCGCGGGTGGTGCGCTTGCAGTTACCGCTGGCGCCGTCGTAGTTTCCGGCGCCGAGCCCGGAGGAGTACGAGTCGCCGAGGGCGACGTAGCCGAAGTCGGCCTGGGCGGCGGCCGCCTGGCCGGCGCCGGACAGGGCGGCGCCCGCGGCGAGTAAGAGGGAGGAGGTCAGGGCAGCGAAGCGCGACATTCTCATGCTCATGTGTGCGGCTCCTTGTGGGGGTTACTCCTGAGTTGTTGGTACAAGCAGCCGGGGGTTGCCGGAAGTGTCCCCGCCAAGAATGTTCGGGGTGGAGTTGCGGCCCGAATCTTCACTCCCCCTGCGTTTGAAGGGGGGACTCGGCATCCGATCCGGCGAAACACGGGTGCACGAGGGCACCTCGTGCCGGATCATGGGCGCCATGCCAGCCAACCCGCATGACGCGCTGCCGATCCGGCTCAACGTCGACGACAGCGATTCGCCGTCGGACGTCGTCGACGCGCTGTTCCTCGGCCGGTTCGCCTCGGGCGAGCAGCCCTACTCGCACAGCGTGTCGATCGAGCGGGTCAAGGCGGAGGCGACCTTTCTGCCGCCGGAGGCCACGGTGTTGCGCTCGGCGCGCGACAGCGACCGCAGCGCCACCCTCGCCGAGGGCCAGGGCTGGACCATGCTGGTCTCCCGGTGGAGCCGCGGCGCGGACGTCACCGTGACGGCGGTCAGCGACGAACTCGCCGCCGGCGTGCTCGGCCAGGCCACCGAGGGCGTGCAGGACGAACCGGAACCGCAGCCGGAGAACGTCACGATGGGCTTCTGGTACGTCTCCCCGCGCCGCGGCCCGTACCGGACGACCCGCCAGATCGCCGCCGGGACCTGGGCGGAGGTGCGGCCCAACTACACCGCGCCGGTCGCCACGGCGATGGACCGGCTGATGAAGGTGACCCCGGACGACATCGCGGGCCGACTGCTCCTGCTGCACGGCCCGCCGGGCACGGGCAAGACCTCGGCCCTGCGCACCCTGGCCCGGTCGTGGCGGGACTGGTGCCAGGTGGACTGCGTCCTGGACCCGGAGCGGTTGTTCAACGACGTCGGCTACCTGATGGACATCGCGATCGGCGAGGACGAGGGCACGGCGAAGGGCCGCTGGCGGCTCCTGCTGCTGGAGGACTGCGACGAACTGATCCGCGGCGAGGCCCGGCACACGGCCGGGCAGGCGCTGTCCCGGCTGCTGAACCTGACGGACGGTCTGCTGGGGCAGGGCCGCAACGTCCTGGTCGGCGTGACGACCAACGAGGACCTGGAACGGCTCCACCCCGCGGTGGTCCGCCCCGGGCGCTGCCTGGCCCGCATCGAGGTCGGCCGGCTGACCCACCAGGAGGCGGTGGACTGGCTGGGCACCGAGGAGGGCGTCTCCCGCGACGGCGCCACCCTGGCGGAACTCTTCGCCCTACGCCGCGGCACGGGCCCGGCGGCGGTCCTGCCGCCGCAGGCCCACTCGGAGGCGGGGCTGTACCTCTAGTGCCGCGTCAGGCAGCGTTCGCCCCGTCGCGACGCCCGGCACGCACTCTCGCCGCACCGGACGCCGCTCCTGACAGGCAAACGTTGCCTGGCGCCGCACTAGCCTCCGGTGGCGGACGGACTCAGGCCGAGGGGGCCGGGCGCAATCCAGCCCCGCCGGCGACCGAGGCTCGGGGTCCGGGGGCGGAGGCTCCGGCGGTCGGGCGGGGTTACCTGGCGGCGTACCGGGCCCGGAGGGCGGCGGTGGCGGCGGTGACCGCCTCCGCCTCCGTCAGGCCCAGCCGGTGCACCCGCTCCGCGAACGCCTGCGCGGCCGACGCGGCCTCGCGCGCGGCGCTGTCCCCCGCCGCCGCGACGAAGGTCCCGTTGCGGCCCCGCGTCTCGATCACGCCGTCGGCCTCCAGCGCCCGGTAGGCCTTCGCGACGGTGTTGGCGGCCAGCCCCAGCTCCTCCGCCAGCCCCCGCACCGTCGGCAGCTTGAAGCCGACCGGCAGCTTCCCTGACCGGGCTTGGGAGGCGATCTGCGCGCGCAGCTGTTCGTACGGGGCGGCCGACCCGGCCGAGCCGTCGATGGTGATCTTCAGGTTCGTCGAGCTCACGGGGGTGATTGTCCACCATCGGCGGTTAATTGGGAGGCGCCGGGCACGCGGGCGCGCATAGCGTCTGCCGCATGACCGTTCTCATCCGCGATCTGCGTCCGGGCGACCCCCGGGACGTGGAGTCGGTGGTACGGGTACGCCGCGCCGCCCTGCCGTTCCTGATCACCAGTGCCGAGGACGTGGCCTTCGAGCTCTCCCGCTCCCACCCCGACCGGCACCACCGCCTGCTCGTCGCCGAGACCTCGGGCGGCGAGGTCGTCGGCACCGCCGAGGTCGGCATCGCCCACGACAGCCCGCGGCCGGGCCAGGGATACGTCAACGCGTACGTCGACCCCGCCCGCCGCGGCATCGGCGCCGGCCGGCTCCTGCTGCGCGCGGGCGAGGAGCACCTGGCCGCCCGGGGCGCGGTGGACGCGTACGCCTGGGTCCTGGACGAGCCTGCGCACCGTGCCTTCGCCGACCGGCACGGCTACCGGCCCGGCCGCTCGGCGCACTTCCTGCGCCTGGACCTGACGGCGGCCGCGCTGCCCGCGCTCCCGGACGCCCTCCCGGCCGGGGTGGAGCTGCGGCCCGCGACCGCCTTCGCCGCGGACCCGCGCCCGCTCTTCGCGATCGACGCGGAGACGACCGCCGACGAACCCGGTGACGTGGGGGCCGAACTCGACGACTACGAGGACTGGCTGACCCACACCTGGCACAACCCCTCCCTCGACAAGGAGCTGACGACCGTCGCCCTGGTCGACGGGAAGGCGGTGGCCTTCAGCGCCGCCCGGACCGACGGCGCCACCCGCTACAGCTCGGCGATGACCGGCACGCTGCGGCTCTTGCGGGGCCGCGGCCTGGCCAAGCTCGCCAAGAACGCCTCCCTGCACCGGGCCCGCGCGGCCGGGTACACGGAGGCGTTCACCGGCAACGACAGCGGCAACGAACCGATGCTCGCCATCAACCGGTGGTTCGGGTACGAGATCTGCGCGACCGAGACGCGCTACACGAGGAAGCTGGGGACCCAGTGGCCGGACAACTGACCGTCGTCCTGACCAAGGCCGGCCGGACCAAGATCCGCTATCCGGCGACGCAGGTCGCCGACGACGGCGACCGCATCTCCGTACGGGCCCCTTGGGCGGCCGAAGGCGTACGGGACTTCGGCTTCGTCCGCTTCGAGCCGGGCGACGTGTTCGTCGAGCACTTCTGGCGGACCCGCTGGTACGCGGTCAAGGAGGTCCGGACGGGCGACGGCGTCCTGAAGGGCTGGTACTGCGACGTGACGCGTCCGGCCCTGGTCCGGAGCGGGGAGATCCTCGTGGAGGACCTGGACCTCGACCTGTGGGTGTCGGCGGACGGGACGTCCGTACTGCGGCTGGACGAGGACGAGTTCGCCGAGAGCGGCCTGGCGGCGAGCGACCCGGAGGCGGCGGCCCAGGCCGTCCGCGCCCTGGACGCCCTGGACGACCAGGCCCGCTCCGAGCCCGGCCTGGCCGCGCTCCTGCGCTAGGTCCTGTCTGGAGTTCCCCCGCGGCGTTGCGGCGTCCGGCACCTCCGCCTTGGATTCGACGGCACCAGACGCCGCTCCTTCTCCCACGCTGGAACTCCAGACAGGACCTAGCGCTGTGACCGCGGAGGTTCACCGGGTCACGGCGCCCGGCACGGCGGTTTCCCGCGGGCAGGCGGCCTCTTCCTGATCCCGCTCTTTTGCCTTCCTTAAGCGGACCCTAAGGATCCTCTCCTGTGGGGCCTGCGCGGCGAAAAGGCGTGGTCCGGGGGCTAGCTTGGCAGGGCCAGGACAGGAAGGGCCGGTCGTGGCGCCGCCCGGGGGCGGCGCCGCCGAGCCCCGTTCCGCCGACGCGCCCCTGCCTTTGCCCGAAGGAGATCCACTCATGTCCGCACGCCGCCGTACCGTGACGCCGATCCGTATCGCCGCCGCCGGTCTCGCCCCGCTCGCGCTGGCCGCGTACGCCGCCGTTCCCGCGGCCGCCCACGGCTCGATGACCGACCCGGTCAGCCGGGTCGCGGCGTGCTACGCGGAGGGACCGGAGTCGCCGAAGTCGGCGGCGTGCAAGGCCGCGGTCGCCGCGAGCGGGACGCAGGCGCTCTACGACTGGAACGCCGTCAACATCGCCAACGCGGCCGGCAACCACCGGACGCTGATCCCGAACGGCCGACTGTGCTCGGCCGGCAACGACAAGTACCGGGGGCTGGACCTGGCCCGCGTCGACTGGCCGGCCAGCCCCATGTCCGCCGGCCCGCACACCTTCCGCTACAAGGGCACGGCCCCGCACAGGGGCTCCTTCGAGCTGTACATCACGAAGGACGGCTACGACCCGGCGAAGCCGCTGAAGTGGTCCGACCTGGAGCCCGCGCCGTTCGCGAAGGCCACCGACCCGGGCATGCAGAACGGCGACTACGTCTTCTCCGGAACCGTCCCCGGCAAGTCCGGCCGGCACCTGATCTACAGCATCTGGCAGCGCTCCGACAGCCCCGAGGCCTTCTACACCTGCTCGGACGTGGTCTTCGGCAAGGACAACGGCGGCGGGAACGGCGGCAACGCCGGTACGGGGGCCTCGCCGAGCACCAAGCCCAGCGCCGGGAACGGCAACGGCAACGGGTCCAAGCCGTCCAACAAGCCGGCCGACAAGCCCTCCGCCCCGACCGACCAGCAGATCGCCGACGGCGCCGGCAAGTCCTCCGTGGAGCACAACGGCCACGGCGACAACGACCCGAAGACGAACGGCGCGGCCGGCGCCCCGCTCCCGTCCCCGTCCTCGCCGTCCTCCGCGGACTCGGCGGACTCGGCGGACTCGGGCACCCCGGCCGGCGGCAACCTGGCGGAGACCGGCGGCAACAGCGCCACCCCGTCCATCGCCATCGCCGGGGCCGGCGCACTGGCCGTCGGCACGGCCGTGGTGTTCACGATGGCCCGCCGCCGTGCGACGACGGCGGGCCGGCACGGCCGCTGACCGGTAGGACCTTCACACCGGGCGGACCGCCCGCGCCCCGAGTCAGTCGAAGACCGAGGCGCAGGTGGTCCGTTCGGCATGGGCCGGATCGAGGGCGTTGACCGCCTCGTGCCAGGCGATCCGGTCGGTGAGCCCGATGGCGACGTGTTCCGAGAAGTCCAGGAAGCACAGGTCCTGGAGCACGACGTTGCGGACGTTCGGCCCCTCCAGGAAGCCGCTCCGGTACGGCGTCACCACCTCGTCGTACTTGGTGGCGATCACCGTGTACTTCACCCCGGGCACGGTGTCCCCGCCCGCGTTGAGCTTCTGCAGGAAGGCGGAGCCGGCGATCTGGTCGGCGAGGCCGGGGGTCGCGGTGCTGATCAGATCCTCGGCCCCGGGGAAGTACGGGAGGAGCTTGGTGAAGCCGAGCAGGGTCGTGCCGTGGTTGTCGGGGGCGAGCCCGACCAGCGCGTTCACCTTCGCCGCGCCGCCGAGGAACTTCAGGTAGTAGCGCGGCATCATGCCGCCCTGCGAGTGCCCGACGATGTCGGTCTTGGAGGCGCCGGTGGCGGCCAGCACCTTGTCGACGAAGACGTCGAGCTGTTCGGCGGACTTGTCGATGGGACCGAGCCCGTTGAAGAAGGGCACGCCGGGCAGCTGGCCGTAGTCGAGCGAGTAGACGCAGTACCCGCGGTGCACGAGGTACGGGGCGAAGCCCAGCCAGTTGTCCCAGGAGTTGCCGAAGGTGCCGTGGACGAGGACGACGGGGCGCGGATGGGCGGCGGACGGCTTGCAGGACCAGTCGTTCCAGCCGCGGCTGGGGGCGGATGCGGCCTGCGCTGCGCCGGTGGGGGCGACGAGTGCGGCGGCGGTGAGGGTGAGGACGGCCAGCGGGCGGAGCAGGCGTCTCCAGGGCAGCATCGTGTGATCTCCTTGCGGTCGACTCAAGGGGATGTGCGTGGGGGTTCGTCCCGTGATCCGGATCACAAGGGGGCGCTGCTGCCGCTAAATTACGCGTGAGTAGCAACACAGGGAAGTTACGCGTCGGTAAAAACTGGCGTGTCGCCGATCGGCCGTCAGGCGGCCAGCGTGCCGCGGGCGATGACGTGCGGACCGAAGCGCGTACGGACCCGGTCCGTGACCGCTTCCAGCCGGCGCGCCTTCTCGTCCTCGGGGTCGAAACTGAGCTGCCGTACGGCCCGTTCGGCCGGGATCAGCTCCTCGGCCCGCAGGGACAGCGCGCGGACCCGGGCCCGTTGCAGGCCGAGGCCCTCGTACAGGGCGTAGGCCGTGGCGGTCAGGGCCGCCGAGTGCGCGGTGGGTTCGGCCAGGGTGCGGGTCCGGGTGAGCGCGGTGCGGTCGGCGCAGCGGACGGTGAGTGAGAGGACCCGGCACACCTGCCCGTCCTGTTGTGTACGAAGCTTCGCTCCGAGCTCCTCCGTCAGCGAGAGCAGCGCCCGCCGGTGCCGTGCGGGATCCAGCTCGTCCCGGTCGAAGAGCCGCTCGGCGGCGACGGTGCGGGCGGCCGCGCCCGGCCGGACGGGGGTCCGGTCGATCCCGAGGGCGCGCTCGTGCACCTCGCGGCCGAGCCGGGCTCCGAGGATCCGACGCAGGGCGGCGGGCGGGGCGGCGGCGACCCGGCCGACGGAATCGAGTCCGTAGGAGCACAGGGTGCGGGCGGCCTTGGGCCCGACCCCGTCGAGTGCGGTGACGGGTTTGTCCGCCATGAAGTCCCTGACGGCGGCGGGGTCTTCGGGGAGCACCAGGGTTCCCCCGGGCCTGGCCTCGCGGGCCGCGGCCCGGGCCAGCATGGGGTTGCCGGCCACGCCGACGGCCGCGTCCACGCCGTGGAGGGCGAGGGCCCGGACCCGGATCACGGCGGCCAGCCGGCGGGCGTCGCAGCCGAAGTAGCGCAGCGCGCCCCGGACATCGGCGAGGGCGGCGTCCGGCGGCAGGGCCTGCACGGCAGGGGTGATCCCGCCGAGCAGCGCGAGCACCCCGGCGTACTCCCGCGCCCCGAGCGGCCCTCCGCCGGCGGGGTGCAGCCGCAGGCACATCACGGCCTTCCCGGTGGCGCTCATCCCGCACTCCCCGGGCTGGAGTGCCACAGCTTGCGGCCGGTCGCGGGGCCGGTGCCGGGCGGCTGGAGGTCGGCCCACGGGTTCATCTCGTACCCCGTGGACATGCGGATCGTGCGCCCGGCGCCCTTCGCCGCCGGCTCCCCGTCGCTCCCGCCGTCCCCCGCGGCGACCGGTATGCCGTCCTGTTCGCCGCCCTGTTCGCCGCCCTGCCCGCCGGCCGGTCCACCGACCGGTTCGGCGAGGCGGGCCGCGACCGCGTCCAGGCCGCCCGTCGCCCGCAGTTCCACCAGCTCGGCCAGGTTCCACGCGGCCGCCCCGACCACGCTCAGGCTCTGCGGGCCCCTGCGCTGCACGACACCTCGTACCAGCAGCAGGAAGGAGTGGAAGACGGTGTGCGCGCACCGCTCGTGGCTGTCGTCGAAGAAGGCCAGGTCGACCAGGCCCGTACCGTCGTCCAGCGTCGTGAAGATGACCCGCTTCCCGGAGCGGATCGGCGGGGTCTGGGTGGCCGCCTTGGCCCCCGCGACCAGGACGGTCCGCCCGTGCTCGGCCTCCCGCAGTCGGCGCGCAGGGATCACTCCCAGCTCGGCCAGGAAGACGTGGTGGTCGCCCATCAGGTGCCGCGAGGTGTCCATGCCGAGGACGCCCAGCTCGGCGCTGAGCCGTTCCGCGTCGCTCAGGTCAGGCAGCCCGACGGACGCCGTGGACCGCCCTCCCTCCAGGGGGAGTTGGGCGCCGCGCCCGCCTGCCGCGCGCTGCGCGCCGTGCAGTTCCGTCAAGTGCAGCAGCAGGTCGCGCCGGTTGGCGCCGAAGGAGTCCAGGGCCCCGACCTGGGCGAGCCTTTCGGCGACCGGGCGTCCCGGATGGGCCCGGTCCCAGAAGTCGCGCAGGGAGGCGTAGGGCTGCCCGGACTCGATCCGGGCCGCTTCGGCCCCGCTGATGCCGTGGACGTCGGTGAGTCCCAGACGCAGCCCCCACACCCCGGCTTCGGACACCAGTTCGATACGGTGGGCGACCGCCGACCGGTTCACGTCCAGCGGCAGCACCGGCACGCCCCGCCGCCGCGCGTCCGCCAGCAGCAGCCGCTTCGGGTACATCCCCGGATCGTGGGTCAGCAGCCCGGCGTAGAAGGCCGCCGGGTGGTGCGCCTTCAGCCACGCCGACTGGTAGGTGGGCACGGCGAAGGCCACCGCGTGCGCCTTGCAGAAGCCGTACGACCCGAAGGCCTCCACGATCTCCCAGGTACGGGCGATCACCTCCACCGGATAGCCGCGTTCGGCCGCCTTCGCCGCGAACCAGACCTTGATCCGCGCCTGCGACGGCGGATCGGACAGCCCGCGCCGCACGCGGTCCGCCTCGTCCCGCCCGCAGCCGGTCATGACGTCCACGATCTCGATGATCTGCTCGTGGAAGACCACCACCCCGTACGTCTCGCGCAGCGCGTCGGCCAGGTCCGGGTGCGGGAAGCGCACCGGCGCCCGCCCGTGCCGGGCCTCGATGAAGGGCCGCACCATGTCGGCGGCCACCGGCCCCGGCCGGAAGAGGGAGATGTCGACGACCAGGTCGTGGAAGGTGGCCGGCTGGAGCCGTCCCACCAGGTCCCGCTGGCCGGGCGATTCGATCTGGAAGCAGCCCAGCGTCTCGGCCGAACGGATCAGCTCGTACGTGGCCCGGTCGCCCGGCGGCACCTGCGCCGGGTCGTCCAGGTCGAGATCCTCCCCCGTGCCGCGCCGGATCTCCGCGACCGCGTGCGCCATCGCGGACTGCATCCGCACACCCAGCACGTCCAGCTTGAGCAGACCGAGCTCCTCCACGTCGTCCTTGTCGAACTGGGACATGGGCAAGCCCTCGCCGCTGGTCGGGACCACGGGCGTACGGGCGAGCAGCGAGGCGTCGGAGAGCAGTACCCCGCACGGGTGCATGGCGATCCCGCGCGGCAGCGCGTCCAGCGACTCGACGAGCTCCCACAGCCTCCCGTACGACTCCCCGCGCACGTCGCGCAGTTCGGGGAGCTCCTGCAGGGCGGCGCGGGCGTCGCGGGCCCGGATGTGCGGGAAGGCCTTGGCGAGCCGGTCGGTGACGGCCGGGTCCATGGACAGGGCGGCGCCGACGTCCCGGATGGCGTGGCGGACCCGGTAGGTCTCGGGCATGGAGACGGTGGCGACGCGCTCGGCGCCGAACCGGTCGATGATCCGCCGGTAGACCTCCAGCCGGCGGGCGGACTCCACGTCGATGTCGATGTCGGGCAGGACGCGCCGGCGCTTGGACAGGAAGCGCTCCATCAGCAGGCCGTGCTCGACGGGGTCGGCGTGCGCGATCCCGAGCAGGTGGTTGACGAGGGAGCCGGCGCCGGAGCCGCGTGCCGCCACCCGGATGCCCATGTCCCGTACGTCGTCCACCACCTGGGCGACCGTCAGGAAGTACGAGGCGAAGCCGTGGTGGGCGATGATGTCGAGCTCGTGGTGCATCCGCTCCCAGTAGGCGGGGTCGCCCGCGTAGCCGCGCAGCACCATGCCGGCGGAGGCCCGGGAGGCGAGGACCCGCTGGGCGCTGCGGTGGGCGGCGCCGACGAGCCGGGCCTCGGGGAAGTGCACGGAGCCGATGCCGAGGTCGTCCTCGGGATCCACACAGCAGGCCTCGGCGGTGTGCCGGGTGTGCGCGAGCAGGCGCCGGGCGTCGGCAGGGCCGAGCCCGGCCGCCCGGGCGATCAGGTCGGCGGCCTCGGCCATGGCCGCAGGGGCCTTGAGCCAGCGCTCGCCGGTGTCGAGGGGGCCCCGGCCATCGATGGGGACCAGCCGGCGGGCGGCGTCGAGGATGTCGGCGACCGGGCCCTGGCCGGGGTCGGCGTAGCGGACGGCGTTCGTGAGCACGGCCGGGACGCCCTGCTCGGCGGCGAAGCCGACGGTACGGGCGGCCAGCCGCAGCGAGCCGGGGCCGGTGCCGGTGCGGCCGTGGTGGACGGCCTCCAGGCGCAGGGAGTCGCCGTAGATCTCCCGCCAGGGCGCGAGCAGCCGGGCGGCCCGGTCGGGGCGGCCCGCGGCGAGCGCCCGCCCCACCTCGGAGCCGGGACCGAGGAGGACGAAGACGCCTTCCCCGCGCAGGGCGTCCCAGGGCACGAGCGGGACCTCGGCGGCCGTCGCGTGGGCGGCGGTGACCATCCGGCACAGCTCGGCCCAGCCGGCGGCCCCGTCCCGGGCCAGGAACACGGCCCGGGCGGCGGACTCGTCCAGGAAGGCCCCGCCCTTGACGGGGGTGCGCCGCCGGTACGAGGCCTCGCCCGGACCGCCGCCCGCGGCGGACGCGGTCGAGCCCCCCGGCCCGGCCGAGCCCGTCGCGGGGGGCCCGGCGGGCGACACCGCCATGTCCACGCCGAACAGCGGCCGGATGCCCGCCTGCGCCGCCGCCTTCGCGAAGCGGACCGCACCCGCCAGGGTGTCGCGGTCGGTCAGGGCGAGGGCGTCCATGCCCCGCTCGGCGGCACGCTCCGCCAGCCGTTCCGGGTGCGATCCTCCGTAGCGCATGGAGAACCCCGAAACGGTGTGCAGATGCGTAAAACCAGGCACCCGCGGCCTCCTGCTTCGCTCGTAGAACACCACCCCCGCTCTCCACCATAGAGCAATTCGAATATCCGTGCGAAACACTTGTTCGATCACGAGGGGTCATCCGTTCGGCCCGCCCCTGCTGCGGGCCACCCCCCGCACGCCCAGCGTGTGAGACATGACCCCGCCCCCAGACGCGACCGGCGACACCGACCCGCCCCACGGCTTCCTCGCCGAGTTCAAGGACGCCGTGACCACCCGGGCGGCACTGCTCGTCCTGGGGGTCCTCGTCCTCCAGCTCGCCTTCGTCACCTCGTACATCGGGGCCTTCCACCACCCGAAGCCCAGCGGGATCCCGATCGCCGTGGCCGCGCCCGCCGCGCCGGCGGCCGAACGGGCCGCGCAGCAGCTCGGCGCGCTGCCCGGAGACCCGCTCGACCCCCGGGTGGTCAAGGACGGGGCCGCGGCGCGCGCCCAGGTCGAGAACCGGGACGTCGACGGCGCCCTGGTCATCGACCCGGCCGGCCGGACCGACCGGCTGCTGGTCGCCTCCGGCGCCGGAGCCTCGCTGTCCCAGGCGCTGGAAGAGGTCGTGGGCCTCGCCGAACGGGCCCAGGGACGCACCGTGCAGGTCACCGACGTGGCCCCGGCCGCCAAGGGCGACAGCCGCGGCCTGAGCTCCTTCTACCTCGTCATCGGCTGGTGCGTGGGCGGCTACCTGTGCGCCGCGATCCTCGCGATCAGCGCCGGTGCGCGGCCCGCGAACACCGCCCGCGCCGTCATCCGGCTCGGCGCGCTCCTCGTGTACTCCCTCGCCGCCGGGCTGCTCGGCGCGGTCATCGCCGGCCCGGTCCTGGACGCGCTGCCCGGCAGCATCATGGGCCTGTGGGGGCTGGGCACGCTGGTCGTCTTCACGGTCGGCGCGATCACCCTCGCCTTCCAGGGGCTGGCGGGCGTGGTCGGCATCGGCCTGGCGATCCTGCTGGTCGTCGTACTCGGCAACCCGAGCGCCGGCGGCGCCTATCCCTACCCGCTGCTGCCGCCGTTCTGGAGCACGATCGGCCCGGCCCTGCCGCCGGGCGCCGGTACGTATGCCGCCCGCTCCATCACGTACTTCGACGGGAACGGCGCCGGCGGCCCGATGCTGGTCCTGGCCGCCTGGGCGGCCGTCGGCGCGGCGGTGACCCTGGCTTGCGCCACCCTCCGCCGAGGCCGCCCGGGCCCCCCGGTAGGCACCGACTGACCGGGCGGGGCGGGCCCGCTCCCGCGGCGGGTAGCAGTCCGGGGGCGGCCCCCGGGCCCGGGGCTCCGCCCTGCCGGGCGGGGTGGTGCTGGGGCTCCGCCCCAGACCCCGCGCCTCAAACGCCGGCGGGGCTGGAGTGGTGCGGGCCGGTCGCGGTGCCGGGCAGGGGTGTCTCCTCGGCTCGCGCGTGACTAGCCTTCT
>NZ_JBHXAG010000027.1:0-81460 GCF_042726555.1 Streptomyces sp. NPDC060232
GAGCTGCGTACGATCGCAGCTCCCGCGCCGGGCCCCTTCGTACGTCTCAGGCCTGCGGGACGCCGGGCAGCACGGCCGGACGGCGGCTCGCGATGAGCTTGTTCGCCAGGGCGCGCGGGCTGGTCAGGAAGCCGAAGCCCCAGGACAGGTGCATGGTCGCCAGGGCGACGGGGATCTGCGCCCGGGCCTTCAGCGGCAGCCCCCTGCCGGCCGGGACGGAGCCCACGGTGATCGCCGCGAGGTAGCCGGCCGGGACGGCGAAGCCCAGCGGGCTGACGGCCACGCCCACGACCACGCCCGCGGCGATGGCGCAGACGAGAGTCGGCGGGGCGAGGTAGCGCATGTTGATGGAGCCCGAGTGGTAGCGGGCCACCACGTGCCGCCACCGGCCGTAGTCCTTGTACTGCTTGGCCAGGGCCTTGACGGAGCGCCGCGGGCGGTACTGGACCCGCAGCTCGGGCGAGAACCAGATCAGGCCGCCGGCCTCGCGGATGCGGAAGTTCAGCTCCCAGTCCTGGGCGCGGATGAACTCCTCGTTGTAGCCGCCCTGCTGCTCCAGCGCCTCGCGGCGGAAGACGCCGAGGTAGACCGTCTCGGCCGGGCCGGCCCGGCCGCCGGTGTGGAAGGGGGCGTTGCCGACGCCGATCTTCGAGGTCATCGCGGCGGCGACGGCCTCTTCCCAGGTGTTCTCGCCTTCGGCGTGCATGATCCCGCCGACGTTCTGCGCACCGGTCTCCTCCAGGAGGCGGACGGCGGTGGCGATGTAGTCCGGGGAGAGCATGCCGTGGCCGTCGACGCGTACCACGATCGGATGACGCGAGGCCTTGATGGCGGCGTTGAGCGCCGCCGGGGTCCGGCCGGTGGGATTCGGGACGGTGTGGACTCGGGGATCCTCGGCGACGAGTTCGGCGGCGATCTCGTCGGTGCGGTCCGTGGACGGCCCGAGTGCGATCACCACCTCCATCTCGCCCGCATACTCCTGTTCCAGGATGTGGCGGACGGACTCGCGGAGGTAGTGCTCCTCATTGAGCACCGGCATGATCACCGAGACTGCGGGCTGCTGGGCGGGCATGTGGTCCTTCAAGGTCGGGTATCGGTGTCACGTTACCGCGTACGGGGGAACCGGGTGCGCGCCGAGTGATCGGTAGGGACAGCTGCTGATCGTATGGGCCTACTGTTCTGTCGAATCAGCGGGCTGAGTACTCAAGACCCGGCCCGGCCGTGACCGGTATCCCTGCTGCCCCGCGGAGGTGTCCGCCGTGCCCCAGCCGCACCGACCCACCCGTCCCGCCCGGCCGCCCGAGCCGCCGCGCGCACGGCGCGGCGGTGGTGGCGGACGGGCCCGGCGCCGGGAGGGCCGGCCCCGGTGGGGGGTGCGGCTGGCGGCCGGGCTGTCGGTGGCGGTGCTGGGCTCCGGGGCCGTCGGGCACGCCGTGATGACCGGACTGGACACCGGGATCGAGCGGGTGGACCCGTTCAAGGACATGAAGAACCGCCCACAGGCCGGGCACGGCATCAACTTCCTGCTGGTGGGCACCGACGGCCGGGACAAGATCAGCCCCGAGGAGAAGCGCGAGTACCGCCTGGGCGGGGCGCCGTGCCACTGCACGGACACGATCATGCTGGTGCACCTGTCGGCGGACAGGGAGCGGGCGAGCGTCGTCAGCCTGCCCCGCGACAGCTACGCCGAGGTGCCCGCCCACCACGACCAAGTCACCGGCAAGGCGCACAAGCCCCACCCGGTGCGGCTGAACGCGGCGTACGCGGAGGGCGGGCCCAACCTCACCGTGCGGACGGTCGAGAACATGACCCGGGTGAAGATCGACCACTACCTGGAGGTCGACTTCACCAGCTTCATGAAGACGGTCGACGCGATGGGCGGGGTGGAGATCTGCACCGTCAAGACCATGCGCGACCCCAACACCGGCCTCGACCTGCTGCCCGGCACCCACCGGCTGACCGGCGGCCAGGCCCTGCAGTACGTCCGCTCGCGCCACGTAGACGGCGCCTCCGACCTCGGCCGGATGCAGCGCCAGCAGCGGTTCGTCGCAGCCCTGATCAAGCAGGCGACCGGCGGCGGGGTGCTGCTGAACCCCGTCAAGTTCAAGGAGGTCAGTTCCACCCTGCTGGGCTCGGTCCGCGCCGACAAGGGCTTCGGCGCGGAGCAGATGCTGGCGCTCGGGCAGGCGATGCGGGACTTCACCCCCTCCTCGTCCGAGTTCGCCTCGGTGCCCATCGCCAGCCCCTCCTTCCGGGTCAAGGGCATCGGGTCCACCGTGAAGTGGGACGAGCCGAAGGCGGCCAAGCTCTTCGAAGCGCTGCGCGAGGACCGGCCGCTGGCCCCGGCCCGGCCCGGGAAGGCCGCCGGCCGGCCCGCGGCGGTGCCGGTGGACGTGCCGCCGCAGCAGGTGCGGGTCCAGGTGGAGAACGGCACGCGGATCGACGGGCTGGGCGGGCGCGTCGACAGCGCGCTGCGCGCCACCGGCTTCGACACCACGGGGGCCCCGGGCAACGGGGCCGGCCGCGACGTCAA
The DNA here is from genome assembly GCF_042726555.1 of Streptomyces sp. NPDC060232. Taxonomy (NCBI): domain Bacteria; kingdom Bacillati; phylum Actinomycetota; class Actinomycetes; order Kitasatosporales; family Streptomycetaceae; genus Streptomyces; species Streptomyces sp. NPDC060232. The sequence continues at coordinate 2,534 of NZ_JBHXAG010000027.1, forward strand.
GCGCACGGTGATCACGTACGACCCGCGATGGGACCGCTCGGCGCGCTCGGTGGCGACCGCGCTGCCGGGCAGTGAGCTGCGGGCGGTCGCGGGCAAGGGCCGGACGGTCACGGTGATCGCCGGCTCCGACTACCGCAAGGTGGTGCCGGTGCGTGCGGAGGACCCGTACCAGGGCGCCTTCGGCGTCGTCAGCGGCGACCAGGTGGTCTGCGGGAACTGAGCGGCCCGTACGGGCTCTTGCGAGCCGTACGGGCGGTCCCGCGCGGGGTCGCCTCAGTCGTCGAAGCCCTGGGCGGCGCGCTCCTCGCGCAGGGCCATGATGGCCTGGCGGCGGGCGAGCCGGTGGGTGCGGCGGATCTGGGCCTCCTGGTAGCGCCGCTCGTCCTGCTCCGTCTCGGGGAGCACGGGCGGGACCTGGCGGGGCTTGCCCTCGGAGTCGACCGCCGTGAAGACGAGGTAGGCGCTGCCGACCTGGGTGGCGGGGGTGGATTCGTTCCACCGCTCGGCCAGGACGCGCACGCCGATCTCCATGGAGGAGCGGCCGGTCCAGTTGCACTGGGCCTTCACGTGGACGAGGTCGCCCACGCGCACGGGCGCGAGGAAGGCCATCTCGTCCATGGAGGCGGTGACCGCCGCGCCACCGGAGTGGCGGCCCGCCACGGCGCCGGCGGCGTCGTCGACCAGCTTCATGATGACGCCACCGTGCACCGTGCCCAGGAGGTTGGTGTCGTTGGCGGTCATGATGTGGCTGAGGGTCGTCCGGGAGGCAGCGGTCGGCTTCCCGGGCAGCTCGCCCGGTATCTGTGTCATACGGACACCTTAGATGGGACGCGCAGGCATCAGCTCTGCAACAGCACCGGTACGGATCCTCCCCCGGGCTGTCGCAGGCGCCGCCCGGGCAGGCATCCTTGGGCGCATGAATGACTGGCCAGAAGGTCGTGACGACGCCTACGGACGCGGCAGCGCGCGTCCGCAGCCCGAAGGTGTGCAGCGGATGCGGCACATCCAGCGGCAGCCCCAGCAGCCGCCGCGGCCCCCGCAGCCCGTGCAGCCGCCGCGGCCGCAGCGCCCGGCGGGGCCCGTGCCCACGCCCGGCGTCCCTCCGCAGCAGGCCGGCGGCCACGACACGTACGGCGGTTTCGACAGCGGCTACAACACCGGCCAGGTGTACGGCTCGCCCTCGGGCGGTGCCCCGGGCCGGCCGGGAGGGCCCGGCGGGCCTTCGGGCCCCGGCGGCCCCGGGCGGGCGTCCGGCCCGGCCCCGGACTGGCGCAAGCGCATCAAGGTCGGCTCGGTCGTGCTGGTCTCCGCGCTGCTCGTGACGTCCGTCTCCACCTACTTCTGGGCCGACTCCAAGGTGCGGCGCGAGGTGGACCTCTCCAAGGTCATCGAACGGCCGAAGGAGGGCGACTGCACGACGTACCTGATCGTGGGCTCGGACAGCCGTGAGGGCATGTCCGACGAGGAGAAGAAGAAGCTCCACACGGGCTCGGCCGAGGGCAAGCGGACCGACTCGATGATGATCCTGGCGAAGTGCTCCAGCGGGAACACCATGATCTCGCTGCCGCGCGACTCGGACGTGGAGATCCCCTCCTTCGTCGGCTCCCAGTCCGGCAAGAAGTTCCCCGCGCAGGGGCGGCGGGTCAAGCTGAACGCGGCGTACGCGGAGGACGGCCCCGAGCTGCTGGTGCGCACGGTGGAGCACAACACGGGCCTGCGCATCGACCACTACGCGGAGATCGGCTTCGCCGGCTTCGCGAACATCGTGGACGCGCTGGGCGGTGTGGAGCTCGACATCGAGCAGGGCTTCAAGGACGAGAAGTCGGGCGCCGACTTCAAGGCGGGCAGGCAGACGCTGAACGGCGAGCAGTCGCTGGCCTTCGTACGCACCCGGTACGCCTTCGCCGAGTCGGACCTCCAGCGGACCAAGAACCAGCAGAAGTTCCTGGCGGCGCTGGCCAACCAGGCCGCGACCCCGTCGACGATCCTCAACCCGTTCGCGCTCTACCCGATGCTGGGCGCGGGTCTGGACACCCTCATCGTGGACAAGGACATGGGCCTGTACGACATGGGCCAGATGTTCTTCGCGATGAAGGGCGTCAACGGTGGTGACGGCGTGTCGATGAACATTCCGATCTCCGGGCAGCGCGGCGGCAACCTCGTCTGGGACAAGGCGAAGGTGCAGCAGCTGGTGAAGCAGATCCAGAACGACGAGAAGGTCACCGTCCGAGGGAACTGACGGCGGCCGGGGCCTCGCGGGCCCCGGCCGTACGCGCTCCCCGGACCGGGATCCGGCGCTGGGCCGGAACCAGGCGCTGGGCCGGGATCTGGGCCCCGGTCAGGCGTCCGGGGAGAAGCGGATCGCGGCGGCGGGCAGCTCCGCCTCGCACCACACCCGGGCACCGGCCCGCAGTTCGTTGTCGGCGCCCACGACGGCGCCGTCGCCGACGACGGTGCCGTCCAGCACGGTCCGCGCGCCCACGGCGGCGCGGGCGCCGATGAGGCTGGCGTTGACCTGGGCGTCGGGGCCGATGACGGCGTCGTCGAGCACGATGGAGCCCTGGACGACCGCGCCGGCCTCGACGCGTGCGCCGGCGCCCACGACGGTGCCGCCCGACAGCTTGGCTCCGGCGGCGACCTGCGCGCCCGGCAGTACCAGGGACTCGCCGCGGCGGCCGGGTACGGCCGGGGAGGGGACGACCCCGCGGACGAGGTCGGCGGAGGCCTGGATGATGGACTCGGGCTTGCCGAGGTCCATCCAGTAGGTGTTCTCGGTGACTCCGTGGAGCTTGGCTCCGGAGGCGAGCAGGCCCGGGAAGGTCTCGCGCTCGACGGAGACGGGGCGGCCGGCCGGGATGGAGTCGATGACGCTGCGGCGGAAGACGTAGCAGCCGGCGTTGATCTGGTCGGTGATGATCTCTTCGGGCGTCTGCGGCTTCTCGGTGAAGGCGAGCACCCGCCCGTCGGGGTCGGTGGGGACGAGCCCGAAGGCGCGCGGGTCCTCGACCCGGACCAGGTGCAGGGAGACGTCGGCGTCGGCCGCCTCGTGGGCCTCGACGAGGCCGGCGATGTCCAGGCCGGTGAGGATGTCGCCGTTGAAGACGAGGACGGAGGAGTCGGGGCCGCCGGTCAGGCGCTGCCCGGCGTTGCGGATGGCGCCGCCGGTGCCGAGGGGCTCGTCCTCGACCACGTACTCAAGGCTGAGGCCGAAGTCCGAACCGTCGCCGAAGTAGGGCTCGAAGACCTCGGCGAGGTAGCAGGTGGCCATCACGATGTGCGTGACACCGGCGGCGGCGGCCCTGGCTATCTGGTGGGCGAGGAACGGGACGCCCGCCGTGGGGACCATGGGCTTGGGCGTGTTCACCGTCACCGGACGCAGTCGCGTCCCCTGTCCGCCGACCAGCAGGATCGCTTCCGTCATTGCGTTCTCCCCAACCGATTACGGCGTACGAAGGTCCAAATTTAGCCCATCCGGGGGCACCCCAAGGCCGGTGCCGGATGTGTCGACCCGCGCGCGCACCGTACGGGGCGCGACGGCCGATACGTCATGGAATGACCAGGTGTTCGCCCTGTCAGGCGACGAACGGATCGGCGCGGCCGGGCAGTTGGCGCCCGGGCCGCAGGAAGCTCTGCCGACCCGAACCGTCCCGAACCGGAATGAACCCGGCGGCCGCGCGCCGAGCCGGTGATCCGCTGTCGGCGGATCTCGTACAGGACGACCCCCGGCCGGGGCCGGGGGTCGTCCTGGTTCGCGCAGGCCGGAGCCTTGCGGCTACGGCAGGTTGCGGGCCATGACGATCCGCTGGACCTGGTTCGTACCTTCATAGATCTGCGTGATCTTGGCGTCGCGCATCATGCGCTCCACCGGGTAGTCACGGGTGTAGCCGTAGCCGCCGAGGAGCTGGACGGCGTCCGTGGTGACCTCCATGGCCACGTCGGAGGCGAAGCACTTGGCTGCGGCGCCGAAGAAGGTCAGGTCGGCGTCGACGCGCTCGGACTTGGCCGCGGCCGAGTAGGTGAGCTGGCGGGCGGCCTCGATCTTCATGGCCATGTCCGCGAGCATGAACTGCACGCCCTGGAAGTCGCCGATCGGCTTGCCGAACTGCTTGCGCTCCTGGACGTAGCCCTTGGCGTAGTCCAGGGCGCCCTGCGCGATGCCGAGCGCCTGGGCGGCGATCGTGATGCGGGTGTGGTCGAGGGTCTTCATCGCGGTGGCGAAGCCGGTGCCCTCGGCGCCGATCATGCGGTCGGCGGGGATCCGGACGTTGTCGAGGTAGACCTCGCGGGTCGGGGAGCCCTTGATGCCGAGCTTCTTCTCCGGGGCGCCGAAGGACACGCCCTCGTCGCCCTTCTCGACGACGAAGGCGCTGATGCCCTTGGAGCGCTTCTCCGGGTCGGTGACGGCCATGACCGTGTAGTACTCGGAGACGCCCGCGTTGGTGATCCAGCGCTTGACGCCGTTGAGCACCCAGAAGTCCCCGTCGCGCACGGCGCGGGTCTTCATGCCGGCGGCGTCGGAGCCCGCGTCCGGCTCGGAGAGCGCGTAGGAGAACATCGCGTCGCCCTTGGCGAGCGGGCCGAGGTACTTGGCCTTGAGCTGCTCGGAGCCGGAGAGGATCACCGGGAGGGAGCCGAGCTTGTTCACGGCCGGGATCAGCGAGGAGGAGGCGCAGACGCGGGCCACTTCCTCGATCACGATCACGGTGGCCAGGGCGTCGGCGCCCGCGCCGCCGTAGGTCTCGGGCACGTGGACGGCGTGCAGGTCGTTGGCGACCAGCGCGTCGAGGGCCTCCTGCGGGAAGCGGGACTCCTCGTCGACCGCTGCTGCGAACGGCAGGATCTTCGCCTCGGCGAGCGAGCGGACCGACTCGCGGAGCATGTCGTGCTCCTCGGCCGGGCGGTACAGGTCGAAGTCGGCAGAACCCGCCAAGATCTCTCACTCCCCAGGGTGACATGCGATACGTGATGCTAACTACCGTTAAGTAACCCAAGCTTAGTGTCCCGGTCACGCATCGCGATATGGACGGGCCACGTGAGCTGCGTGACAGAGACGGTGCTGCCGGGGCGCTCCTGGAGACCGTCCCCGCCGGTGGGCCCGACTATGCTCAGTGGCCGCAAACGGCCCCGCACCTCTGGAGCACCCATGGCCCCCCTCAGGATCACTGTGATCGGCACCGGCTACCTCGGCGCGACCCACGCCGCGGCGATGGCCGAGCTGGGCTTCGAGGTGCTGGGGCTGGACGTGGTGCCGGAGAAGATCGAGATGCTGGCCTCGGGCCGGGTGCCGATGTACGAGCCCGGGCTGGAGGAACTGCTGGCCAAGCACGTGGCCGGGCTGCCGGGCTCGACCGGGCGGCTGCGGTTCACGACCTCCTACGAGGAGGTCGGCGCCTTCGGCGACGTCCACTTCGTCTGTGTGAACACCCCGCAGAAGCACGGTGAGTACGCGTGCGACATGTCCTATGTCGACGCCGCGATGTCCTCGCTGGCCCCGCACCTGACGCGGCCGGTGCTGGTCGTCGGCAAGTCCACGGTGCCGGTGGGCTCCGCGCAGCGGCTGGCGGAGAAGCTGGCCGAGCTCGCACCGGCGGGCCGGGACGTGGAGCTGGCCTGGAACCCGGAGTTCCTGCGGGAGGGCTTCGCGGTGCAGGACACCCTGCACCCCGACCGGATCGTGATCGGCGTCCAGGGCGAGCGCGGCGAGAAGCTGCTGCGCGAGGTGTACGAGACCCCCATGTCCGAGGGGTCCCCGCTGGTCGTCACCGACTTCCCGACCTCCGAGCTGGTCAAGACCGCCGCCAACTCCTTCCTCGCCACCAAGATCTCCTTCATCAACGCGATGGCGGAGGTGTGTGAGGCCGCCGGCGGTGACGTGGTCAAGCTGGCGGAGGCCATCGGCTACGACGAGCGGATCGGCGCGAAGTTCCTGCGGGCCGGGATCGGCTTCGGCGGCGGCTGCCTGCCCAAGGACATCCGGGCCTTCATGGCACGCGCCGGCGAGCTGGGCGCGGACCAGGCGCTGACGTTCCTGCGCGAGGTCGATTCCATCAACATGCGGCGGCGCGGCCACATGGTCGAGCTGGCTCGCGAGGCCGTGGGCGGGTCCTTCCTCGGCAAGCGGGTCGCCGTGCTCGGCGCCACCTTCAAGCCGGACTCGGACGACGTCCGCGACTCCCCCGCGCTGAACGTGGCCGGTCAGATCCACCTGCAGGGCGGTCAGGTCACCGTCTACGACCCCAAGGGCATGGACAACGCCCGGCAGGTCTTCCCGACCCTCGGGTACGCGGACTCCGCGCTCGCGGCGGCCCGCGGCGCGGAGGTGGTCCTCCACCTCACCGAGTGGCGCGAGTTCCGCGACCTCGACCCGGCGGAGCTCGCCTCCGTCGTGACCGACCGGCTGGTGCTGGACGGCCGCAACGCGCTGGACCCGGTGCGGTGGCGTGCCGCCGGCTGGACGTACCGGGCGATGGGGCGGCCCCGAGCCTGACCCCTGCGGGGTTGCTCGGCGGGTCGGCCCGACGCGGTGAGATGCCGGGTGCGGCGCCGTTGCGGGGGCGCTGCCCCGAGCCCCCGCGCCTCAAGCGCCGGCGGGGCTGGGTGGGGCGGCCGGGCTAGGTCCTGTCTGGAGTTCCAGCGCGGGAGAAGCGGCGGCACCAGACGCCGCAACGCCGCGGGGGAACTCCAGACAGGACCTAGAGGAGGCTGGCGGGGCTTGATTTGCGGCGGGCGGTGAATTCCGCGTCGCGGATGACGCGCTGGGCGTTGCCCCAGGTCAGCAGGGCCAGGTCCGATTCGGGCCAGCCGCGGTCCAGGAGTTCCGCGATCAGCCGCGGGTAGCCCGAGGGGTCGGTCAGGCCGGTCGGGCGCAGGACCGTCGGCTCGGTGCCGAAGGCCGCGCCGAGCCCGACGCCCTCCGGGCCCGCGACCGCCCGTACGTGGTCCAGGTGGTCCGCCACCGCGTGCAGGGAGTCCCCGGTGCGCGCGCTGTCGAAGGTGACCATCACGAGCCCGTTCGCCTCGCGCACCGCGAGGAGCACCTCGTCGGGCGCGTTGCCCGGATGGGGGTTCAGCGCGGCGGCCGCCGTGTTCGAGATGACCACCGGGGCCTTGGAGGCGCCCGCGAGCCGGCAGGCGGCGGCCGGTCCGCAGCCCGCGAGGTCCAGGAGGATCGCCAGTCGGTTCGCCTCGTGCACCACCTCGTGGCCGAAGGCCGTCAGCGTCTCCTGCGCCCAGGGCGCTCCCGCGGGCGCGAGGATCCGTACGCCCAGTGCGTGGAAGGCGCGCAGTGCGCCCAGGGAGCCGGCCAGCGCGCGGCCCGGCACGGGGCCGAGGAACGAGGCGATCCGGCCGCGGTTGCGGGCGTCCGCCATGTCGTCGGCGCTGAGCGCCATGTGGAGGCTGTCGGGGTAGCGGCGGACGAGGGTCAGCGCCGCGTCGATCTGTTCCAGGGTGTCGGAGACCACCTGGTCGTCGGCCTCGCCCTCGCCCGGGCGGCCCTGCGGCGGCACGAGCAGGGACCAGAACTGGGCCCCCACCCCGCCGGCGCGCAGGCGGGGGATGTCGGTGTCGACGCCCGCGTCGGGGGTGTCGATGTCGTGGTACGGGCTCTGGCGCAGCGTCCAGACCAGGGTGTTGCACCCGTCGGCGACGGGGTGGACGGACAGCAGCGCGGCGGCCGTGTCGAGGGTGCTCGCCTTCGTCTCGGGTCCGGCGGGGGCCGGGAGGTCCTCGGCCCCGATGCCCACGGGGTGGGGTTCATCCTGCAGGTCGGCCATGGCGTTCGCTCCGGTCTCGGCGGCAGCGGGGAGAGGCTGCCACCGTGACACGCGGGACGGAGCGGACGCCCGGCAGGTGTGGCGATCGGGTGACCCGCAGGTCACACCGTCACGGCACCCACCCGGCAGGCCATGGCACCAGGGCGTGTTGCGTAAGTCCCGCCTGGCCCGCGACGCCCTCCGCCGTGCGGTGCCCGGCGGACGGGCCTGCGGGCCTCACCGGCGCTCCTTTGACGGCAGGACCTAGTCCCGCGTCAGGCAGCGTTCGCCCCGTCGCGACGCCCGGCACGCCGACAGCACGCGCCGGACGCCGCTCCTTGACGGGCAAACGCTGCCTGGCGCGACACTAGATCACCGCGTTCGACGGGCCCCGGGTCGCCGACAGGTCGCGCGCCACCGCTTCCGCGTCGCGCAGCGCGCGTACCGCGTTGGACCAGGTCAGCTTGGCCAGGTCGGCCTTGGACCAGCCGCGTGCCAGGAGCTCCGCGACCAGGTTCGGGTAGCCGGCCACGTCGTCCAGCCCGGAGGGGGTGAAGGCCGTGCCGTCGTAGTCCCCGCCGATGCCGATGTGGTCGACCCCGGCCACCTCGCGCATGTGGTCCAGGTGGTCGGCCACCGTGGCGGCGGTGGCCACCGGCCGGGGGCGCGCCTCCTCGAACGCCCGGTGCAGGGCCATCGCCTCGGGGGTGGTGTCGAGGTGGTGGAAGCCGTGCGCCCGCAGGTTCTCGTCCGCGGCCAGGGTCCATTCGACGGCCGCCGGGAGGATGAACTTCGGTACGAAGGTGGCCATCGCCACGCCGCCGTTGGCCGGCAGCAGCGCCAGCACGTCGTCGGGGACGTTGCGGGGGTGGTCGCAGACGGCCCGCGCCGAGGAGTGGGAGAAGACCACCGGCGCGACGGAGACGGCGAGGGCGTCCCGCATCGTCGTCGCGGCGACGTGCGAGAGGTCCACCAGCATGCCGACGCGGTTCATCTCGCGGACGACCTCGCGGCCGAAGTCGGTCAGGCCGCCGTGCCGGGGCTCGTCGGTCGCCGAGTCCGCCCAGTCGATGGTGTCGTTGTGCGTGAGCGTCATGTACCGCACGCCGAGCTGGTGCAGGGCGCGCAGCGTGGCGAGGGAGTTGTTGATGGAGTGGCCGCCCTCGGCGCCCATCAGCGAGGCGATCCGGCCGGTGGCGCGGGCCTGTTCCATGTCGTCCGCCGTCAGCGCCCGCACGAGGTCGCCGGGGTAGCGGTCGATCAGCTGGCCGACGGCGTCGATCTGTTCCAGGGTGGCGCTGACCGCCTCGTCGCCCGCGTAGTCCGAGCGCACGTACACGGACCAGAACTGCGCCCCGACACCCCCGGCGCGCAGCCGGGGGATGTCGGTGTGCAGGTGGGCGGACTGGTCGCCCGCGATGTCCCGTTGCGTCAGGTCGTAGCGGACCTGTTGGCGCAGCGCCCAGGGCAGGTCGTTGTGGCCGTCCACGACGGGGTGCTCGGCCAGCAGCTCGCGCGCCTGCGCCAGACGCCGCGCCGCGTTCACTTGCCGAACCCGAAGGACTCCGCGTTCGCGACCTTCGTGCGCAGCCGCTTGCCCTTCTCCCTGGCCTGGTCGCCCAGCTCCTGCTGGAAGTCGCGCATCCGGGCCAGCAGCTCAGTGTCGTGGGCGGCCAGCATCCGTACGGCCAGCAGGCCGGCGTTGCGGGCCCCGGCGACCGAGACGGTGGCGACGGGAACGCCCGCCGGCATCTGGACGATCGACAGCAGGGAGTCCATGCCGTCGAGGTACTTCAGCGGCACGGGCACGCCGATGACCGGCAGCGGGGTGACCGAGGCGAGCATGCCGGGCAGGTGGGCGGCTCCGCCCGCGCCCGCGATGATCGCCTTCAGGCCGCGCCCGGCGGCCTGCTCCCCGTACTCGATCATCTCGCGCGGCATCCGGTGGGCGGAGACGACGTCGACCTCGTAGGGGATCTCGAACTCGTCGAGGGCCTGGGCGGCGGCCTCCATCACGGGCCAGTCCGAGTCGGACCCCATGACGATGCCGATGGCAGGACCTGCGGCGGTGGTGCTCATTGCGTGACCGTTCCTCTGAGGTAGTCGGCAGCGTGGCGTGCGCGCTCCAGCACATCGTCCAGGTCGTCGCCGTAGGTGTTGACGTGGCCGACCTTGCGACCGTGTTTCACGTCCTTGCCGTACATGTGGATCTTCAGCTGGGGGTCGTGGGCCATGCAGTGCAGGTACGCCGCGTACATGTCGGGGTAGTCCCCGCCCAGCACGTTCGCCATGACCGTCCACTTGGCGCGGGGGCGCGGGTCGCCCAGCGGGAGGTCCAGGACCGCGCGCACGTGGTTGGCGAACTGGGAGGTCACGGCCCCGTCCTGGGTCCAGTGGCCGCTGTTGTGCGGGCGCATCGCCAGTTCGTTGACCAGGATCCGGCCGTCGGTGGTCTCGAACAGCTCCACGGCCAGGTGGCCGGTCACGCCGAGTTCCTGTGCGATGCGCAGGGCGAGGGCCTGGGCCTCGCCGGCCAGCTCCTCGGAGAGGTTCGGGGCGGGAGCGATCACCGTGTCGCAGACCCCGTCCACCTGGACGGACTCGACGACGGGATAGGCGACCGCCTGCCCGTGCGGGGAGCGGACGATGTTCGCCGCGAGTTCGCGGACGTAGTCCACCTTCTCCTCGGCGAGGACCGGGACGCCCGCCTTGAACGGGGCCTCGGCGTCCTGCGGGGTGCGGACGAACCACACCCCCTTGCCGTCGTAGCCGCCGCGCACGGTCTTGAGGATGACGGGGAACCCGCCCACCTCGTCCGCGAAGGCGCTCACGTCGTCCGGATCGCTCACGATCCGGTGGCGGGGGCTGGGCGCGCCGATCTCGTCGAGCTTGGCGCGCATCACCCCCTTGTCCTGAGCGTGTACCAAAGCGTCGGGCCCCGGGCGGACGGGGATGCCGTCCGCTTCCAGGGCCCGCAGGTGCTCCGTGGGTACATGCTCGTGGTCGAAGGTGATCACGTCACAGCCGCGCGCGAAGGCGCGCAGCGTCTCCAGGTCGCGATAGTCGCCGATGACGACATCGCTCACGACCTGGGCCGCCGAGTCCTGTGGTGTGTCACTGAGGAGCTTGAATCTGATGCCGAGGGGGATACCCGCCTCGTGGGTCATGCGGGCGAGCTGACCGCCGCCGACCATGCCGACTACCGGGAACGTCACTCCTCCAGGGTATCCGCCGGTATTCCGCCATCCGGACCTGGCCCTGGCCCGATCGCCCGGTGTGCCGTGCGTCGCAGGGTGCCGGAAGGCACAGACGGAGTACCGGGGGGAGACTTAGCATGGGTGGGTTGACGGAGAACACCGGACGCCCCGTGAGGGGGCGGTGACCGACAGGACTGGCCTACTGATGAGCACGCAGGGCGGATCTGTCCTCGAACGTCTACGCGACCTCGTGCGAGAGGTCGCCAAGTTCGGGGCGGTCGGCGGCCTGGGTGTCCTGGTCAACCTGGGGGTCTTCAACCTGATCCGCCACACCACCGATCTCCAGGTGGTCCGTGCGAGCGTGATAGCCACGGTCGTGGCCATCGCCACGAACTACCTCGGCTTCCGCTACTTCGCCTACCGGGACCGCGCCAAGAGCGGCCGCACCCGCGAGATGGCCCTCTTCGCCGGATTCAGCGCGATCGGGCTGGTCATCGAGAACGGCGTGCTCTACACCGCCACCTACGGCTTCGGGTGGGACGGCCCGCTCGCGAGCAACGTCTTCAAGTTCATCGGCATCGGCACGGCCACCGTCTTCCGCTTCTGGTCGTACCGGACCTGGGTCTTCAAGGCCCTGCCGCCGGTCGCCCCGCCCGCCGCCGAACCGGCGCCGGCGCCCCTGCGCAGGCCGGAGCGCCGGTCCGAGCCGCGGCCGGAGCCGGAGCCGGCGAACAAGTAGCGCGACACCTCCTAGCGGACGGTCTTCTCCGGCCGGGCCGGTTCCGGGGCCGTGCGGCTCAGGAACAGCGCGAACACCGGGGGCTGGGTCTGGAGCAGCTCCAGACGGCCGCCGTCCGCCTCCGCGAGGTCCCGGGCGACCGCGAGGCCGATCCCGGTGGAGTTGCGGCCGCTGATGGCCCGCTCGAAGATCCGGTTGCCGAGGTCCGGGGGGACGCCTGGGCCCTCGTCCGTGACCTCCAGTACCGCCTGGTTGCCGATCACCCTGGTGCGCAGGGCGACGGTGCCGCCGCCGTGCATCAGGGCGTTCTCCACGAGGGTGGCCAGCACCTGGGAGACCGCGCCGGGGGTGCCGACGGCCCGTACGCCCTGCTTCCCGGACTGCACGATGGCCCGGCCGGCGCTGCGGTAGGCCGGCCGCCACTCCTCCACCTGCTGTTTGACGACCTCGTCGAGGTCGAAGGGGACGGCGGAGCCCGTACGGGGGTCCCGTGAGTTCGTGAGCAGCCGCTGCACGACGTCCGTGAGCCGCTCCACCTGGGTGAGGGCGATCGTCGCCTCTTCCCGGACGGTCTCCAGGTCGTCGGTGACCGTGATCTCCTCCAGGCGCATCGACAGCGCCGTGAGCGGGGTGCGCAGCTGGTGGGAGGCGTCGGCGGCGAGGCGCCGCTCGGCGGTGAGCATCCGGCCGATCCGTTCGGCGCTGGAGTCCAGCACGTCCGCGACCCGGTCCAGCTCGGGAACCCCGTACCGCTTGTGGCGGGGCCTGGGGTCGCCCGAGCCGAGCCGCTCGGCGGTCTCGGCGAGGTCGGTGAGCGGGGAGGCCAGCCGGTTCGCCTGGCGTACGGCGAGCAGTACGGCGGCCACGACGGCCAGCAGGGCCACCGCTCCGACCACGGCCAGGGTCCGCACGACCTCCCTGGTCACGGTGGAGCGGGCTTCCTCCACGACGACGAGCTCGCCCTGCTCGCCGCGCGCGGTGCCGCGTAGGACGCTGTCGGGGATCGACGCGCCGACCTCGACGACCGGCTGCCCGGGGATGGTGATGCGGGCGTAGTGGCCGGCGTCGAGCAGCTCGGCGAGGGCGGCGGGGTCGGTCGGCTTCTTCTCCAGGACGTTCGCCTCGACGACGCCCACCAGCCGCAGCGCCTCGGACTCGACCCGGTCCTGGGCGCTGCTGGTGATGGTCCGGGTCTCCACGATGACGAGGGAGACGCCGAACACGGCGATCACCACGAGCACCACGGCGAGCGTGGACTGGATGAGGCGGCGGCGCATGTGCGGGAGCCTTTCTTCCGGATCAGGGCCTGATCAGGGCTGATCCGGCCTGGTCCGGCCTGGTCCGGAAGAGAAGCGAGCCGTGGGGGTCAGCTCTTCTCGAAACGGAAGCCGACGCCTCGGACGGTGGCGATGTAGCGGGGGTTGGCGGCGTCGTCGCCCAGCTTCTTGCGCAGCCAGGAGATGTGCATGTCGAGGGTCTTGGTGGAGGACCACCAGGTGGTGTCCCAGACCTCGCGCATGAGCTGGTCGCGGGTGACGACCCGGCCCGCGTCGCGCACCAGGACGCGCAGCAGGTCGAACTCCTTGGCGGTGAGCTGGAGCTCCTCCTCGCCCATCCAGGCGCGGTGCGACTCGACGTCGATCCGGACGCCGTGGGTGGCGGGGGGCTGGGCGGCCTCGTTGGCGCCGCGCCGGAGCAGGGCCCGGACCCGGGCCAGGAGTTCGGCCAGGCGGAAGGGCTTGGTCACGTAGTCGTCGGCGCCCGCGTCGAGGCCGACGACCGTGTCGACCTCGTCCGCGCGGGCGGTGAGGACCAGGATCGGGAAGCCGTGTCCTTCGGCGCGCAGCCGGCGGGCCACTTCGAGTCCGTCCATGCCCGGCAGGCCCAGGTCCAGGACGACGAGGTCGACGCCGCCCTGAAGTCCCGCGTCCAGGGCGGTGGGGCCGTCCTCCCGGACCTCGACCTCGTACCCCTCCCGGCGCAGTGCGCGGGCCAGGGGCTCCGAGATGGATGCGTCGTCCTCGGCGAGCAGTACACGCGTCATGTGGGTGATGGTAGTCCGAGGCGACCGGATCGAGAGGCCTGCCCGCAGACCCCTTCCGATCTGGGCTTATGGACCACTGAACGCCTTCGAATATGGTCGAACGGTTCCCGACTCGCCTTGTGATCCATCTCTCAAGTCCTTTCATATGCCGCAGTGTCGTGTCGTATGGTGGCGAGACGCCTGATGTAATACCTCAGGGACCTTTGTGCCGAAAACCAGCACATAGGTCTCTCTTTCTGTCCGGAACCGGACGGGCGGTCTTATCGAGAACCGACCCGGTCGGCCTTGACGACAGTGAATGACCTGCTGGCCGGGCCCCTCGCGTGATGGTGCGCGGGTGGGCGTGGATCCCGGTGACGGATGTCCCGTCACCCCCGATACGACGGGGGTGAGACCCCCAGGCGTGGGTGGGAGGTCCGTCCGCCGGTGTCGGCCACCCCCCACCGGGCGCGGATGGGCTCACGAAGCCGAAGCGTCCCGAGCAAGCAAGGATCGACCATGGCTTCCAGCCTGACGACGGCCTCACCGAGCCCCGCTCACGAGAAGACCGTCCTCGGCCACCCGATCGGCCTGGCCACGCTGTTCATGACCGAGATGTGGGAGCGCTTCTCCTACTACGGCATGCGTGCGCTTCTCGTCCTGTACCTGGTCTCCGGCGGCGTGGACGCCGCGACCGGCAGCCAGGGCGGCGGCCTCGGCTTCACCGCGGCGACGGCCACGGCGATCTACTCCGTCTACGTGGCCATGGTCTACCTCATGGCCATGCCCGGCGGCTGGTTCGGCGACCGCGTCTGGGGCGCCCGCAAGACGGTCGCCATCGCCAGCTTCGTCATCATGGCGGGTCACGTGGCGCTCGCCGTCCCCGGCCAGCTCGCGTTCTTCGTCGGTCTGCTGCTGGTCGCGGTCGGCTCCGGTCTGCTGAAGGCCAACATCTCCACGATGGTCGGCCACCTGTACAAGGACGCGGACGACCCGCGCCGTGACAGCGGCTTCACGATCTTCTACATCGGCATCAACGTCGGTGCCCTCCTCGCCCCGATCGGCATCGGCATGGTCGGCGAGCTGGTGAACTGGCACCTCGGCTTCGCGCTGGCCGCCGTGGGCATGGGTATCGGCCTCGCCGTCTTCCTGCTCGGCGGCCGCACCCTGAGCCCGAAGAGCAGCCTGGTCCCGAACCCGCTGAGCGCCGCCGAGCGCAAGGCCGTGATCACCAAGGCCCTCGCCGTCCTGGCCGTCGTCGCCGTCTTCTACGGCGCCGTGGTCGCGGCGGACATGTTCACCATCAAGTGGGCGCTGTACCCGATCACCATCGCCGGTCTGATCATCCCGGTCGCCGTCCTCACCCGTATCAAGCGGGACAAGGACCTGTCCTCCGTCGAGCAGACCCGGATGAGCGCCTACATCTGGTTCTTCGTGGCCGCCGCCGTCTTCTGGATGATCTACGACCAGGGCGGTTCGACGCTCTCGCTCTTCGGTGACAAGAACTCCGAGCGCGCCCTGCTCGGCTGGGAAGTCCCGACCACCATCTTCCAGTCGCTGAACCCGCTCTTCGTGGTGGCCCTGGCTCCGGTCTTCGCCGCCGTGTGGGTGGCCCTGGCCCGCCGCAACCGCGAGCCCAGCACCATCGTGAAGTTCTCGGTGGCCCTGGTCATCGTCGGCGCCTCGTTCTTCGTCTTCGCCATCCCGCTGAGCCAGACCGCCGGCAACGACACCAAGGTCACCATGTGGTGGCTGGTGCTCATCTTCCTGATGCACACCATCGCCGAGCTGTGCCTCTCCCCGGTCGGCCTGTCGGTCACCACCAAGATGGCCCCGCAGAAGTACGCCTCCCAGATGATGGGCGTGTGGTTCCTGGCCGTCACCGCCGGTGACTGCATCACCGGTCTGCTCGGTCTGGCCGAGGTCCAGCTGAACGGCGTCGGCGTGATCCTCTTCCAGGCGTTCGCCGCGGTCGCCGCCGGTGGCGCGATCTTCATGTACCGCAAGAAGGTCAACGCGCTGATGGGCGACGTGAACTGACGCGTCCCGCCCCGTAGTACGCAGCGGCCCGGCACACCGGAAGGTGTGCCGGGCCGCCTGCGTGTCAGCGGGGGGTGCCGCGCAGGCGGCGCCACGGGGTGAAGGTGAACACCGCGCCGCCGAGCAGGATCACCGTTGCGGCGACGAGGGCGAGGGCCTTGATGCCGCCCTCGTCCTGCGCGCCGGTCTCGGCGAGGCCGCCCGAGGTGGTGCTGCCGGTGGTGGTGGTCGAGGAGCCGGAGCCGCCCGGCTGGGCGGTGGTGTCCAGTTCCAGCGAGACGCCGCTGCTCGTCGCCTTGCAGGGGACGTTGATCGGCGTGGAGCCGGGCGCCATCGTGACGTCGATCGTCAGCTGGTCCGGGCTGAGCGTCACCTTGCCGGACCTGCCGGGCTTGTAGGTGCCGGTCATGTCGCTGAGGCTGACCGGGGCCTTGTCCGGGATCGGCTCGGCGTTGGCCGGGCCGGAGACCTTGACCGTGCCGCTGTCCGCGCCGCCGAGCTTCACGTCCATCGAGGGCTTGAGGGCTCCCGCGGGCAGCGCCATGGGCGCCGCCATCGCGCCCTTGGCGGTCTTGACGGTGAGGTCGTAGCTGCCGCCGTTCTTCTTGGCGTTGATCGTGACCGGGGTCTTGATGCCGCCCGGGACGACCGCGCCGCAGTCGAAGGACACCTCGACCGCCTTGCCCGGGAAGTCGCTCTGGCCGCCCCCGCCGCCGCTGCCGCCCGAGGCGGAACCGCCCGTGCTGGAACCGCCGGTCGTGGAGCCGCCCGTGGTCGTGCCACCGGTCGTCGTGCCGCCGGTGGTCGTGCCGCCGGTGGTCGTGCCGCCGGTGGTCGTGCCTCCGCTGGAGCCGCCCGACACGTCGATGACGGCGCCGCCCTTGACCTCGCCGACCGGCGCGCACTTGGTGACGAAGGTGCCGAAGGGGAAGGACACGGCGACGTCGTACTTGCCGGGGGTCAGGGTGATCTTGCCGGCCTTGGTGAGCTTCAGCTTGCCCTTCATCGTGGACATCCGCATGGGGGCCTTCTTGGGGATCGGCGGGTTCTTCTTCTCCCCGACGACCTTCAGCTCCCCGCCCCCGCCGCCGACCGTGATCCAGCCGGTGGGCTGGACGGAGTCCTGCGGGATGTCCATCAGGTCCGTGTTGTTCGAAGCCGGCTTGACCGTCTCCCAGGACACCTCGACCTCGTCGCCGACCTTGGCCGTGGCCGGCGCGGTGACCTTGGCGGTGGTCTCGCCCTCCACCGGGGAGCCGCCGCCGGCCGGCGGCACGCACTTGACCTTGAACGTGGCCTCGGCGGCCTGGGCGGTAGGAGCCGTGATGGCGAGGCCCGCGCCGCCGAGCAGCAGCGCGACCAGGGCCGCGCTCACCCTCCGTCGGTTCTTCACGATGGTCCCTTCGTCGTCGAACGGTTCTCAGACGGTGCGGACGTCTGCGGTGCTGTCTCCGGCGCGCTGTCCGGGGTGAACCACGGCAGGACCGCCGTGGTGGTCCGAGGGGGCTCCGCGGGCTCCGCCGGCCGCTCGGCGCGGGCCGGCGCGGCCGGGCGCGCGGCGGGCAGCCGGGGCAGCCGGGCCGTCACGGCGGCCGCGGCCTCGGCGGGCCGCATGCCGCGGTGTCGTCCGGCGCCGTGGCCGGTGCGCGGCCGGACCTTGTCGACGACGGCCATGCCGGTACGGAAGACCGCGGCCGGGACCACCAGCAGGAGCAGGCCCCAGAACAGCAGGACCCCGTACGGGCGGGCCACGCCCCAGGGCTGGGTGGCCACGACGGTCTCGCCGTACTTGAGGGAGATCGTGTAGTCGCCGTGGGCGCCCGCGGGGAGGGTGACGTCGAGCGCGACCTCCGCCTTGCCGCCGGGCGGGATGGTCCCCTTCCAGCGGGCCTCCTCCCACAGCGGGGCGAACACGCCGTGGGCGGTGCCGAGCTGGAAGACGGGGTCCTTGACGGGGGCCGTGCCGAGGTTCCCGACGGTGACCTTGAACTTCCGGCCTGGCGGGGCGCCGAACCAGGTCAGCACCCCGTCGTCCCCCTCCAGCCGGACGCCGGTGAGCATCGCGAGGCGGCCGGAGCCGGATTCGGCGGGCAGTTCGGCCACCGGATGATCGGTGATCTTCAACGCGGCCGCGACGGTGGACCGGTCGCCGTTGACGGAGGTGACGTTGACGACGCAGGGGCAGGGCTTCGGCGGTGCCACCACGGGCAGCTGGGCCGCGAAGCGCCCGTCCTCGGCGACGGAGACGGCCACCCCGTCGGCGTTGGCACAGCTGTTGGTGCCGCCGATCATGTTCTGCCCGCACACCAGCAGCATCACCAGGGTCCTGGGCCGCCAGCCGGTGCCCGTGACGGTGAGCTCGGTGCCCTTGGCGGCCTCCTGGAGGGAGAGCGCCACGGCGGGTCTGCCCTCGTCCGCGGCGGACGGGACCGCGGGCAGGAGTGCGAGGGCGCACGCCGCCAGCCCCACCAGGAGGGTCCGGACGGCGCCGCCGAACCCACCGCCGGACCCGCCGCCGGACCCGCCGCCGCCACCGGACCCGCCACCGGCCCTGCCACCGATCCTGCCGTCGACCATGGCGCTCACCTGCGGGCTCCCGTCAGTTCGTGTTCCGGTGCCGGCGTCCTCGCTCCGCGCTTCCCGGAGGGTCCGCCCGGTGCCCCGCCGTCCGCCGACCACCGCAGCAGGCCGCGGCCGCGTACGAGGAACAGCGCGGCCGACGCGGTACCGCCGAGGGCGAGCAGGCCCAGGCCCGTCCAGCCGGCGGCCCGCCACGGCACGAACCAGGCGGAGGCGGCCGCGGCGGCCCGGGCCCCGCCGGGGGCGGTCACGGTGACGGTGACGCGGACCCGGTCGAGGGCGGGGGCGCCCGGCCAGGGCTCGGTCAGCTCGACCCGCTGGCCGGGGAGCAGTTCGACGGGCACCGTGCGCGGGCCGCGCCCCGGGACCTCGCCGAAGACCCCGTCGGCGCGGATGTCCAGCTCGGGCGCGAGCGCGACGTTGCCGCGGTTGACCAGGGTGTAGGCGACGACCGCGGCCGCGCCCCGGCCCCGTACGGCGACATCCTCGACGGTGAGGGCGGCCAGGGCGGGGCCGCTGACCCGCAGGTGGACCCGTACGCCCACCTCCCGGCCGGCTTCGGCGGCGATCACGGCGGCGGGGTGGTCGCCGGGCGGGGACGCCGGCGGCACGGTGACCGTGAAGGGGACCACCGCGCGGGTGCGGGGCGGGATCTTCACGGTGGCTCCGGCGCCGAAGCTGAACCACGAACCGGCGCCCCCGGGAGCGCCGGCCGAGGTGGCCGGGCGGGCGGCGAGGGCGCCGTCGGCGGTGTTGTAGGCGTCGGCCCCGCGCAGGGTGACGGTGCGCTCCTGGTCGGTGGTGTTGGTCAGGGCGAGGCGGTCCTCCAGCACGGCGGCGGGGGCGCCCTCCAGGTAGAAGGACGGGCGGGCGCCGCCGGGCGGCCGGGCCGCGGCCCTTCCGGCGGCGGGTTCGGCGGTCCAGCCCGGTTCACCGGCGGCCGCGGGGTGCGCGGGAGCCGTGAGCAGCGCGGCCGCGGCCGGCAGGACCAGGAGGAGGCGGGGGACGCGCCTGGGCGTGTGGAGCACGGGCATGGCCGGGGGTGCTCCGTTCAGGGCCGGGCCCGCCGGCCGCGCCGGGTCAGCCAGAGCACGCCGGCCGCACCGGTGAGCATCACGGTGGCTCCGAGGGTGCCGAGGGCGAGGGCGGAGTCGGCGGGTCCGGTCTGCGGGAGGGTGTCGGCGGCGGTGTCGGGCGGTGCGTCGCCGCCGGGCCGGTCGCCGGCCCCGCCGCCCCCGCCGGCCGCGGTGACGTCCAGTTCCAGCGAGGGCCCCGGGTTGTTGCCGGGGGTGCAGGTGGTCGTGGTGCCCATCGCCTTGATGGTGAGCACGCCGGCGGTGAAGGTGACCTTGCCGCTCTTCCTGGGCGTGTAGGTCCCCGAGAGATCGGTGATCTTGATGGGGGTGTCGGGCGGCACGGCCTCGGGGTTGGACGGGCCGGACACCGGTACGGACACCTTCTCGGCGCCGCCGACCACGATGACGGCGCCGGGGCTCATGGCGCCCTTGCCGAGCTCGATGGGGCTGGAGGAGACGCCCTTCTGGAAGGACATCGTCAGCTTGTAGCCGTCGCCCTCCTTGACGGCCTTGATGTCGATGGGCGACACGGCCGACTTGTCCCCGATCGGGGTCTTGCAGTCGTAGGCCACGTCGACGACGGCGGCGTGGGCTGTGGGGGCGGCGAGCAGCACCGCCGATCCGGCCAGCGCGGAGGCCAGCGCGAGCGCGGTGGAGCGTTTTCGGTCGGACACCTTCGTCTTCCCCTCGGGCCACAGATACCTGACGACACATCAGATCGGTGGCTCAAGGTACGCCCGGGGCCTTGCGGAGGGAAGACAAAGGACAGGCCCGAACTGACCGTTCGTCAGTAGGCGCGGACGCCCTTGCTCCACACCGCGCGGACGAGGGGTACGCCCGGCCGGTAGGCCAGGTGGACATGGCTGGGGGCGTCCAGCAGGGCCAGGTCGGCGCGGGCTCCCGGGGTCACCGCGCCGATGTCCGCGCGGCGCAGGGCGCGGGCACCGCCGGCGGTGGCCGACCACAGGGCCTCGTCGGGGGTCATCCGCATGTCGCGGACGGCGAGCGCGATGCAGAAGGGCATGGAGCTGGTGTAGGAGGAGCCGGGGTTGCAGTCGGTGGACAGTGCGACGGTGGCGCCCGCGTCGATCAGGCGCCGGGCGTCGGGCCACTGGGCGCGGGTGGAGAACTCGGCGCCGGGCAGCAGGGTGGCGACCGTGGTGTCCGCCGCCTGGGCGAGGGCGTCGACGTCGGCGTCGGTCAGGTGGGTGCAGTGGTCGGCGGAGGCGGCCCGCAGCTCGACGGCGAGCTGCACGCCGGGGCCGTAGGAGAGCTGGTTGGCGTGGACGCGCGGGATCAGCCCGGCGGCGGCGCCGGCGGTGAGGATCGCGCGGGCCTGGTCGCCGTCGAAGGCGCCCTTCTCGCAGAAGACGTCGACCCAGCGGGCGTACGGGGCGCAGGCGGTCAGCATCTCGCCGGTGACGAGGTCGACGTATCCGGCGGGGTCCTCGGCGTACTCCGGGGAGACGATGTGCGCGCCGAGGTAGGTGACCTCGTCGGTGTGCGCGGAGGCGATGCGCAGGGCGCGGGCCTCGTCGGCGACGGTGAGGCCGTAGCCGGACTTGGTCTCGAAGGTGGTGGTGCCCTGGCGGCGGGCCTCGTCGAGGTGGCGCAGGAGGTTCGCCTCCAGCTCGGTGTCGGAGGCGGCGCGGGTGGCGGCGACGGTGGTGCGGATGCCGCCGGCGGAGTAGGCGCGGCCGGACATCCGGGCGTTGAACTCCTGGGTGCGGTCGCCTGCGAAGACGAGGTGGCTGTGGCTGTCGACGAAGCCGGGGATCGCGGCGCGGCCCTGCGCGTCGTACGCGGTGTCGGCGGCCGGAGCCTTGTCGGCGGGGCCGACCCACGCGACCTTGTCACCGTCGATGACGACGGCGGCGTTCTCGATCAGGCCGAGGGGGCTGCCGTCGCCTGCACCGGGGTCGTTGGTGACGAGGCTGCCGATGTTGGTGATGGCGGTGGTGGTCACGGGAGGTTCCTCTCAGAGCTAGCTCGTCCCCCACCCCGCCCCTTCCCGAAAACCGGGCTCCGCCCGGACCCGGTCCTCAAACGCCGGACGGGCTGGAAGATCCAGCCCCGCCGGCGATTGGGGCGCGGGGTCCGGGCGGAGCCCCGGGAAACGGTGAAAGGGCGGGGCGGGGGCAAGCAACGTCAGGCGCGGAGGGCGGCGATGGCGGAAGCGAGGGCGGACGGGACGTCCTCGACCAGGGTGTGGGCGCCGTCGCGGACCACGTGCCGGCCGCCGACCACCGTGTGGCGGACGTCCGCGGCGGTGGCGGCGAAGACGGCCGTCTCGGCGCCGAGCCGCGGCAGGGGGCCGGCCGTGCGGACGGAGTCCAGCGCGACGGTGGTGAAGTCCGCGAGCGCGCCCGCCTCCAGGCGGCCCGCGTCGGGCAGCCCCAGCGCCGCGTGCCCGTCGCCGGTGGCTGCGGTGAGCAGGGCGTTCGCCGTCCAGTGGCCCCGCGTACGGCTGCGCAGGCGCTCGTTCAGCTCCATCGCGCGGGCCTCTTCGAGCAGGTCGATCACGGCGTGGCTGTCGCTGCCCAGGGAGAGCGGGCTGCCCGCCCGCTGGAGCCGGGTGGCCGGGCCGATGCCGTCGGCGAGGTCGCGTTCGGTGGTGGGGCACATGCAGGTACCGGTGCCGGTGCCGCCGAGCACGGCGATGTCGGTGTCCGTGAGGTGCGTGTTGTGGACGCCGGTGGTGCGCGGGCCGAGCACCCCGTGGTCGGCCAGCAGCTGCGTCGGGGTGCGGCCGTGGGCGGCCTGGCAGGCGTCGTTCTCCGCGGTCTGCTCGGACAGGTGGACGTGCAGCGGCGCCCGGCGTTCCTCGGCCCAGTCGGCGACGGTGGCCAGCTGGTCCGCCGGCACGGCCCGCACCGAGTGGACCGCCGCGCCGATCAGGGCGTGCCCGCGGGGCTTGAGGGCGCTGACGCGTTCGGCCCAGGCGTCGGCGGTGCCGTCCGAGAAGCGCTGCTGGTGGGCGTTCGGGGCCTCACCGAACCCCGACGAGAGGTAGGCGGTGTCGAGGAGGGTGATGCGGATGCCGGCCGCGGCGGCGGCCTCGATCAGGGCCTCGCCCATGGCGTTGGGGTCGGCGTACGGGGTGCCGCCGGGCGCGTGGTGGACGTAGTGGAACTCGCCGACGTTGGTGATGCCGGCCAGGGCCATTTCGGCGTACACGGCGCGGGCGAGGGTGAAGTAGCTGTCGGGAGTGAGGTTCTGGGCGACCTCGTACATGAGCTCGCGCCAGGTCCAGAAGGTGCCGGAGCCGACCTGGACGGCGCCGCGCAGCGCCCGGTGGAAGGCGTGGCTGTGCGCGTTGGCGAGGCCCGGCAGGGTCAGGCCGCGCAGGACCTCCGCGCCGGGCGGCGGCGTGTCGACGCCGGTGCGCAGGGCGGCGATCCGCCCCTCGGTATCGACCTCCAGGGCGACGCCCGGCTCGACGTGGGTGCCGAGCCAGGCGTGCTCCAGCCAGTACGTCGTCAGCGACATGCCAGGCCTTCCAGTACGTCGGCGAGGGCGAGGACGCCGGCCGCGCAGTCGTCCTCGGCGGCGAACTCGCGCGGGGAGTGGGAGATCCCGGTCGGGTTGCGTACGAACAGCATCGCGGTCGGGACGGCGGCGGAGAGGATCCCGGCATCGTGTCCCGCCCCGGTTCCGAGGACGGGGACGGACCCGCCCAGGATCCGGTTCATCTCGTCGCGCAGGGCGTGCTCGAACTCGACGACCGGGGTGAAGGACTCCCGGACGATCCCGAGGTCGATGCCGTCCTGGTCGGCACGCTCGCGGGCGGCCTTCTCGATGGCGGTGACGACCGTGTCGAGGGTGGCCTGGTCGGCGGCGCGGGAGTCGAGCCAGCCGCGCACGAGCGAGGGGATGGCGTTGACCCCGTTGGGCTCGACGGAGATCTTCCCGAAGGTGGCGACGGCACCGGCGAGGGCCGCCTCGCTGCGGGCTGCGAGCACGGTCGCCGCGTACGTCAGCATCGGGTCGCGCCGGTCCACGAGCCGGGTGGTGCCGGCGTGGTTGGCCTCGCCGCGGAAGTCGAACCGCCAGCGGCCGTGCGGCCAGATCGCGGAGGCGATGCCGACCCGGTCGCCGGACAGGTCCAGGGCGCGGCCCTGTTCGACGTGCAGCTCGACGAAGGCGCCGATGCGGCCGAGCCGTTCGGGGTCGGCGCCGATGGCGTCGGGGTCGTATCCGGCGGCCTCCATGGCCTGGGGCAGGCTGACGCCGTCGGCGTCCCGCAGCTCGTACGCCTTCTCCTTCGTCAACTGGCCTGCGGTGAGCCGGGAGCCGACGCAGGCGAGCCCGAAGCGGGCGCCTTCCTCGTCACCGAAGTTGGTGATGGCCAGCGGCCTGGAGAACTCCGCGCCCCTCCTGCGCAGTTCGTCCAGGGCCGCGAAGGAGGACACCACCCCGAGGGGGCCGTCGAAGGCCCCGCCGTCGGGGACGGAGTCCAGGTGCGAGCCGGTGACCACGGCGTCCCCGGCGAGGGGGTCGCCGAGCCAGGCCCACTGGTTGCCGTTGCGGTCGGTCTCGTAGGCGAGCCCGCGCGCCTGGGCCTGCTCCTGGAACCAGGTGCGGCAGTCGGCGTCGGCGCCGCTCCAGGCGTAGCGGCGGTAGCCGCCGGTGTCGGCGTTGCGGCCGACGGGCGCCAGCTCGGCCCACATCTCGTGGAACGACGGGGCCCCGCCGGAGCCCGCGGCCGGTCGGGCCGCGGGGGTGAACTCGGCCTCGCTCACGCGTCGTCGCCCTCGCGCATCGGGACGCGGACGCCGCGCTCGTCGGCGACGGTCTCGGCGATGTCGTAGCCGGCGTCGACGTGGCGGATGACGCCCATGCCCGGGTCGTTGGTCAGGACGCGGCGGATCTTCTCGCCGGCCAGCGGGGTGCCGTCGGCGACGGTGACCTGGCCCGCGTGGATGGAGCGGCCCATGCCGACGCCGCCGCCGTGGTGGATGGAGACCCAGGAGGCGCCGGAGGCGACGTTGACCATGGCGTTGAGCAGCGGCCAGTCGGCGATGGCGTCGGAGCCGTCGAGCATGGCCTCGGTCTCGCGGTACGGGGAGGCCACCGAGCCGCAGTCGAGGTGGTCGCGGCCGATGGCGAGCGGGGCGGCGAGGGTGCCGTCGGCGACCATCTCGTTGAAGCGCTCGCCGGCCTTGTCGCGCTCGCCGTAGCCGAGCCAGCAGATGCGCGCGGGCAGGCCCTGGAAGTGGACGCGCTCGCCGGCCATCTTGATCCAGCGGTGCAGGGACTCGTTCTCCGGGAAGAGTTCGAGCATCGCCTTGTCGGTCTTGTGGATGTCGGAGGCCTCGCCGGACAGGGCGGCCCAGCGGAAGGGGCCCTTGCCCTCGCAGAACAGCGGGCGGATGTAGGCGGGGACGAAGCCGGGGAAGGCGAAGGCGCGGTCGTAGCCGGCCAGCTGGGCCTCGCCGCGGATGGAGTTGCCGTAGTCGAAGACCTCGGCGCCGGCGTCCATGAAGCCGACCATGGCCTCGACGTGCTGGGCCATGGACTCGCGGGCCCGGGTGGTGAAGCCGGCCGGGTCCTTGGCCGCGTAGGAGGCCATGTCGTCGAAGTCGACGCCGACGGGCAGGTACGCGAGCGGGTCGTGCGCCGAGGTCTGGTCCGTCACGATGTCGATCGGGGCGCCCTCGGCGAGCATCTGCGGGAGCAGTTCGGCGGCGTTGCCGAGCAGGCCGATGGAGAGCGGCCTGCGGGCGTCGCGGGCCTCGACCGCCAGCTGGAGGGCGTGGCGCAGGTTGTCGGCCTTGACGTCCAGGTAGCGGTGCTCGATGCGGCGGTCGATGGCGCGCGGGTCGACGTCGATGCAGATCGCGACGCCGTCGTTCATGGTGACGGCCAGCGGCTGGGCGCCGCCCATGCCGCCGAGGCCGGCGGTGAGGGTGATCGTGCCGGCGAGGGTGCCGCCGACCCCTCCCTTACCCATTGAATGCAGCTTGGCGGCGACGGCGGCGAAGGTCTCGTAGGTGCCCTGGAGGATGCCCTGCGTGCCGATGTAGATCCACGAGCCGGCGGTCATCTGGCCGTACATGGTCAGGCCGAGGTGCTCCAGGCGGCGGAACTCCTCCCAGTTGGCCCAGTCGCCGACCAGGTTGGAGTTGGCGAGCAGCACGCGCGGGGCCCACTCGTGGGTCTGCATGACGCCGACCGGACGGCCGGACTGGACGAGCATCGTCTCGTCCTGCTTGAGGGTCCGCAGGGTGCGGACCATGGCGTCGTACGAGCGCCAGTCGCGGGCGGCCTTGCCGGTGCCGCCGTAGACGACGAGCTTGTCGGGGTGCTCGGCGACCTCGGGGTCGAGGTTGTTCTGGAGCATCCGCAGCGCGGCCTCCTGCTGCCATCCCAGGGCGCTGAGCTCGGTGCCGCGCGCGGCGCGTACGGGGCGGGGTCCTGACATGGCGGGTGCCTCCTGGCGATGTTGGTATTTCCATTCACATCCTCGCGTCCTGAATAGATTCAGTCAACAGCTGCGGGCGGCCCTGTCGGGTGATGGGATGGCGGACATGGCCGCAGACACCGAGGGCGAGGGCGCCGCCGAGCGCCGGGATCTGGTCGTACGGGCCGCCGTCGAGCAGGGGCTGGTGGGCGGGTCCGACTCCGCGGAGCCCCTGGTCTGCCTGCTGGACACCGACGGGATCCGGGCCTCCGCGGCCGCTCTGGCGGCCGCCTTCGCGGACGCCCTGGCACCCGGCACGCCCGTCCTGCACGCCTTCGCCGTGAAGGCCGCCCCGCTCGTCCCGGTGCTGCGGCTGCTCGCGGACGCCGGGCTCGGCTGCGAGGTCGCGAGCCCCGGCGAGCTGGCGCTGGCCCGCGCCGCCGGGGTTCCCGCGGCCCGGACCGTCCTGGACTCCCCCGCCAAGACGACCGTCGAACTGCGCGAGGCACTGGCGCTGGGCATCGCCGTCAACGCCGACAACCGGCAGGAGCTGGAACGCCTCGACGCGCTCGTCGCCGCGGCGCCCACCGCGTCCCCGATCGGCGTGCGGATCAACCCCCAGACCGGCGCGGGCGCCATCGACGCGCTGTCCACGGCGACGTCCACCTCGAAGTTCGGCATCGCCCTGCGCGATCCCGGGGCGCGCGAGTGGCTCGTACGGGCCTGCCTGGACCGGCCGTGGCTGACCCGCCTGCACATCCACTCGGGCTCGCAGGGCGTCCCCCTGGAGCTGATCGCGGAGGGCGTACGGGAACTGCACGCCCTGGCCGAGGAGATCAACGCGGCGGCCGGGCAGCGCCGGATCGACACGCTCGACATCGGCGGCGGCCTGCCCGTCAACTTCGCCTCGGACGAGACGGCCCCGACGTACGCCCAGTACGTCCGCGCCCTGCGCGAGGCCGCCCCGGCGCTCTTCGACGGCTCGTACGGCCTGGTCACGGAGTTCGGCCGGTCCCTGCTGGCCAAGCACGGGCTGGTGCTGGCCCGGGTCGAGTACACCAAGAACAGCGGCTCCCGGCCGATCGCCCTCACCCACGCCGGGGTCCAGCTGGCGACCCGCACCGCCTACGCCCCGGCCGCCTGGCCGGTGCGGATCCTGCCGTACGACGCGAAGGGCGCCCCGAAGACCGGCGCCCCGGTGGCCCAGGACGTCGCGGGCCCGGCCTGCTTCGCCGGGGACCTGCTCGCCGCCGCCCGCGAGCTGCCGCCGCTCTCCCCCGGCGACCTGATCGGCGTACCGGACACCGGCGCGTACTTCTTCACGGCCCACTACGGCTACAACAGCCTGCCGCGCCCGGCGGTCCACGGCTTCACGGTGACCCCGCGGGGCGGGGTCCGCTTCCGTCTCGCCAGGCCCGCGCAGACCCTCGCGGACATCGTGGCGGAGGCGGGCGCCGCCTGCGGCGACGCGCTGCTGTGAACCGCGCCCGCGCTCAGTCGGCCAGGGTGGCCGCCAGCGCCGGGGCCAGGCCCGCGACCAGGTCGTCCGGGGTCAGCGCGGTGACCGCGGGCAGGCGCAACAGGTAGCGGGTCAGGGCCAGGCCCAGCAGCTGGGTGGAGACCAGGCCGGCCGTCCGGGCCGCCCGCTCCGGCCCGAGGGCCGCCGCCAGCGCGGGGGCGACCTGCGCCGCGAACACCTCCCGCATCCGGGCCGCGGCCTGCTCGTTGGTGACCGCCGAGCGCAGCAGCACGAGCAGGACGTCGTCGGCCGGGTCGCCCTCCCACCGCTCGACGAAGTGGCGCACGAGGGCGGCGGGGAGCTCCCGGGCCGGCACTGCGCCCAGGTCGGGCAGCCGCAGGTCCACCGCCAGCGCGGCGTCGAAGAGCTGTTCCTTGCTGCCGAAGTACCGCATGACCATCGACGGGTCGATCTCCGCGTCCGCCGCGACGGCCCGGATGGTCGTGCGTTCGTACCCCTGGGCGGCGAACCGTTCGCGGGCGGCACGCAGAATCACGGCCCGGGTCTGGTCGGAGGTGCGTCGCTCAGTCACGCCGACAAGCGTAGGCCAACACATGTATGCCAACAAGCGTTGACATCGCGGCCGGTTGGACGCACCCTGATGTCAACAGCAGTTGGCCAACAACCGTTGGCACTCTGGAGGAGGCCGTCATGACCAGCACCGCCGCACTCCCGCTCCCCACCCGCACCGAGGTCGCCGTCGTCGGCGCCGGCCCCACCGGCCTCGCCCTCGCCGTGACCCTGGCGGAAGCCGGGGTCGACTTCGTGCTCCTCGACCGGCAGGCCGAGGGAGCCAACACCTCCCGCGCCGCCGTCGTGCACGCCCGCACCCTGGAGGTCCTCGACGAGCTCGACCCGAGCGGCGCCCTGAGCGCCGACCTCGTCGGCCGCGGCGTCCCCGTCTCCCGGTTCGGCGTCCGCGACGGCGCACGGCTGCTCGCGGCCGTCGACTTCGACGGCCTGCCCACGGCCCACCCGTACGCGCTGATGGTTCCCCAGTACGAGACCGAGGCCGTCCTCCTGCGCCGCCTGCGGGCGCTCGGCGGTGACGTCCACCGCCCGTACGAGGTGACCGCCGTCGCCCAGGACGCGGAAGGAGCCACCCTCACCACCGCCACCGGCGAAACCCTGCGTGCCGCACACGCCGTGGGCGCCGACGGCATGCACAGCGCGGTCCGCGCGGCCGCCGGCATCGCCTTCGAAGGCGACACCTATGGGGAATCCTTCGTCCTCGCCGACGTGGTGATGGACTGGGCCCCGGGCCCGCGCGAGGTCTCGCTCGCCTTCGGCGCCGCCGGGCTCACCGTGATCGCCCCGCTGCCCGGAGGGCACTACCGGATCGTCGCCACCGTCGCCGAGGCCCCCGCCGAACCGGACCTCGCCTTCGTCCGCGGCCTGCTCGACGAACGGGTACCCGGCCAGGCGGCCGTCCGCGAACTCGTCTGGTCCTCCCGGTTCCGGATCCACCACCGCGTCGCCGACCGCTACCGCGCCGGCCGGCTGCTGCTCGCCGGGGACGCCGCCCACGTGCACAGCCCGGCCGGCGGGCAGGGCATGAACACCGGCATCCAGGACGGCCACGCCCTCGGCCGCGCCCTGGCCGTCGGCGACCTCGACGGCTACGAGGCCGCCCGCCGCCCCGTCGCCCTGCGCGTGGTGGCCCTGACCCACCGGATGACCCGCGTCGCGACCACCCGGAACCGGGCACTGCGCGCCGTGCGCAACATCCTGCTGCCCGCCCTCGCGCGCATCCCGGCTCTGCGCATGCGCCTCGCCACCGAGCTGGCGGAGCTCAGGTACCGCTGAGGCTCACTCCACGAACAGGCCGCGGGACGCGGCGCGGGTGTCGAAGGCCTCCAGGCGGGCCTGGGCGTCCGGCAGCGCGTCCGCCATCGCCTCCAGCAGCACCCGGCCCAGCAGCATCGGCGCGCATGCCGTGTCGAAGGCCAGCCCGGTGCCGACCGGGGCGGGGATCAGGAGGTCGGAGTGGCGGGCCACCGGGGCGAAGGCCGAGTCCGCGACCGTGACCACGGTCAGGCCGGCCTTCCGGGCACGCTCCAGCGTGTCGACGACCTCTCGGGGGTGCCGGGGCAGCGCGAAGCACAGCAGCGCCGTGGCGCCCTCGTAGCGGGCCGCGTCGATGCGGTCCTCCATCATCGAGCCGCCCTCGTCGAGGAGCCGCACGTCCGGGTGCACCTTGGCCGCGAAGTACGCGAAGCCGCGCGCCTGCGAGGACGCCGCCCGCAGCCCGAGCACGGGCAGCGGGGTCGAGGCGGCGAGCAGCCGCCCCGCCTCCTCGACCGGCGCGGGGTCGGCGAGCATCTCGGCGAGCTGCCGCAGGTTCTCGATCTCGCCGAGTACGGCCTGCTGGTACTCGTTGTACGCGTCCTCCTGCACGGCGGCAGCCCGCTCGGCCGGAGCCACCTCGCGCAGGTGCCTGCGCAGCGCGGGATAGCCGTCGAAGCCGAGTGCCACGGCGAACCGGGTCACCGACGGCTGGCTCACCCCGGCCAGCTCGGCGAGCTCGACGCTCGACAGGAACGGCACCTCCGCCGCCCCGCGCACCATGCAGTGCGCGATCCGCCGCTGGGTCGGCGTCAGCCGGTGCCCCTCGAACAGCGCCTGGAGCCGCGCCGCCGGGCTGTCGTTCATGCCGTCCCCCTGCCGTCCCGGTGGTCTATTCAGTCACGGAGCACTCTGCATGCGGTTATGCAGCGGGGCAAGCCGGTGCCCGCGATGCGGATAGGGGGGCCAGCCCCAGTGCCGGGGCCCGCGGCGCTTCCTACGGTGGGGCCATGGACGCCCACGCTCAGGAACTGAAGAAGGAATGCGACGCGACGCTGAAGGCACGCCGGGAGCTGGGGCCGGAGTACGAGGCCGCGCTGGTGGAGTCGTTCGTCGAGAAGGTCGACACCCAGGTCCGGCGCCGGCTCGCCGAGGAGCGCCTGGCCGCGGCCCGCGGCGAGGGCCCGTACGCCGGCCCGGTGGACGGGAACTTCGGCGAACGCTTCGGCTTCGCCATCATCACCCTGGTCCTGGCGGTCCCGCTGTCGGCCGTCGCCGCCGCGCAGGCGGGCTTCAAGGGGCTGGTGGTGGCCTGGGTGGGTGTGCTGGGGGTGAACTTCATCCACGCCGCCCGCCTGCGGCGCGCCCGGCCGGATCCCCTCGACTGACCGCCGCCGACCGCCTGCGGCACCACCGCGGGGCTCCGCCCCGCACCGCGCCCCTCATGCGCCGGCCGACGGGATCTCCGGCGAGTGAGCAGAAGGGGCGCGCCGGGGAGTGAGGGCGAACGCGCGGAGGAAATCGCGAGGCACGAGCGGTTTTCGAGCACGTACGGCCTCACGAGCCGGCAACAGGCGCCCCGGAGGCGAACCGAGCCCCGAAGAAGGGGTGGTGCGCGGGGACCGCCGCACCCTCGCGGGCGAGGGGCGGGACGACGGCGGTCCCCGCGGAGGACACGGCCGGGTCAGGGCCGTCCGCGTCCGTGGTGTTCGCGTGTCCGGGAGCCGCTCCGGGGGTGCGCGAACACCGTCGGTGGTGCCGGCCGGGTCCGGTCTCCCGGGCTCCCTGCCGACAACCACCACTGTGCCGGAGCCGTGTTAAGGCCGTGCTGCTGTCACGTGTCCGGGCCGTACCGTTTGCGCGACGGCCGGAAAACGCAGGGTTACTTCGCGGTCTTCGCCAGGAAGGCGAGGAGGTCCTGGCGGCTCACCACACCGGTGGGCTTGCCCTCGACCAGCACGATCGCCGCGTCGGCCTCGCCGAGCACCGCCATCAGCTCCGACACCGGCTCGCCCGAGCCGACCTGCGGCAGCGGCGAGCTCATGTGCTTCTCCAGCGGGTCGGAGAGCGAGGCGCGCTGCGCGAACAGCGCCGCGAGCAGCTCCTTCTCGACCACGGAGCCGATGACCTCGGCGGCCATCACGTCGGGGTGGCCGGCGCCCGGCTTGACGATCGGCATCTGGGAGACGCCGTACTCGCGCAGGACCTCGATGGCCTCGCCGACGGTCTCCTCGGGGTGCATGTGGACGAGGGAGGGGATGCCGCCCTCCTTGTCGTCCAGCACGTCGCCGATGCGGGCGGCCGGTCCGGCCTCCTCCAGGAAGCCGTGCCCCGCCATCCACTCGTCGCTGAAGATCTTGCTCATGTAGCCGCGGCCGCTGTCCGGCAGCAGGACGACGACGACGTCGTCCGGGCCGAGGCCCTCGGCGACCTTCAGCGCGGCCACGACGGCCATGCCGCAGGAGCCGCCGACGAGGAGGCCCTCCTCCTTGGCCAGCCGGCGGGTCATCTGGAAGGAGTCCTTGTCGGACACCGCGATGATCTCGTCGGTGACATCGGGGTCGTAAGCGGTGGGCCAGAAGTCCTCGCCGACACCCTCGACGAGGTACGGGCGGCCGGAGCCGCCGGAGTAGACCGAGCCCTCGGGGTCGGCGCCGATGACCTTGACCTTCCCGCCGCTGACCTCCTTGAGGTAGTTGCCGGTGCCGGAGATCGTGCCGCCCGTGCCGACGCCGGCGACGAAGTGGGTGATCTTCCCGTCCGTCTGCTCCCACAGCTCCGGACCGGTGGTCTCGTAGTGCGAACGGGGGTTGTTCGGGTTGCTGTACTGGTCGGGCTTCCAGGCACCCGGGGTCTCGCGCACGAGGCGGTCGGACACGTTGTAGTACGAGTCCGGGTGCTCGGGGTCGACGGCGGTCGGGCAGACGACCACGTCGGCGCCGTACGCCCGCAGCACGTTGATCTTGTCCATGGACACCTTGTCAGGGCAGACGAAGATGCACTTGTAGCCCTTCTGCTGGGCCACGATGGCGAGTCCTACACCCGTGTTGCCGCTGGTCGGCTCCACGATGGTGCCACCGGGCTTGA
Source organism: Streptomyces sp. NPDC060232 (assembly GCF_042726555.1). NCBI lineage: Bacteria > Bacillati > Actinomycetota > Actinomycetes > Kitasatosporales > Streptomycetaceae > Streptomyces > Streptomyces sp. NPDC060232. The sequence continues at coordinate 34,737 of NZ_JBHXAG010000027.1, forward strand.
GGGCTCCGCTCTGCTCGGCGGCCTCGATCATCCGTACGGCGATCCGGTCCTTCACGGATCCACCGGGATTGAAGTACTCGACCTTCGCAAGGACGGTGGCCTGCAGGCCTTCGGTCACACGGTTGAGCTTCACCAGCGGGGTGTTGCCGACGAGGCTGATCATCGAGTCGTGGAATTGCACCATGTTCTCCAAGGAGGGGACTCCACGGGTTCTCCGGGAGGCACGGCCAGGGTATGCCGAAAGGGATTGGCCGACCGTGTGTACGGGGCAGGTAGGGGTCAATGAGGACCGAGGAGGTGGCCTGAAAGGTGTCCAGAGCGAGAACAGCCCGCCGTATCGCGGCGGGGGCGGCGTACGGCGGTGGCGGCATCGGACTCGTCGGGGCCGCCGCGGTCGGGCTGGTACTGGCGGAGGTGCAGTTCGCGAAGCGGACGGTGGGTTCCGGGCTGCCGGACCCGCCGCGGGCGGACGGGCTGTACGGGAGCGAGTTCGGTGGCCCGGAGCAGAGCCCGGGTCCGCTGCGGCTGGGCATGCTGGGTGACTCCACGGCTGCGGGGCTCGGTGTGCGGCGTGCCCGGCAGACTCCGGCCGCGCTGCTGGCCTCGGGGCTCGCGGCGGTCGCGGAGCGGCCGGTGGAGCTGCGCAACGTGGCCCTCTCGGGTGCCATGTCGGACGACCTGGACCGCCAGGTGGGGCTGCTGCTGGACCGGGACGCGCCCCCGCCGGACGTCTGCGTGATCATGATCGGCGCGAACGACGTGACGCGCCGGATGCCGCCGACCCAGTCGGTGCGGCTGCTGACGTCGGCGGTGCGCCGGCTGCGCCTGGCGGGCTCCGAGGTGGTCGTGGGCACCTGCCCGGACCTGGGCACGATCGAGCCGGTGTACCAGCCGCTGCGCTGGCTAGCGCGCCGTGTGTCACGGCAGCTGGCCGCCGCGCAGACCATAGGGGTGGTCGCGCTGGGTGCCCGTACGGTCTCGATGGGGGACCTGCTGGGCCCGGAGTTCGCCGCGAACCCGCGCGAGATGTTCGGCCCGGACTCCTACCACCCCTCGGCGGAGGGGTACGCGACGGCTGCCATGGCGATGCTGCCGACCCTGTGCGCGGCGCTGGCGCTGTGGCCGGAGTCGGACCGGCTGGACGTGTCGCGGGACGAGGACATGCTGCCGGTGGCGAAGGCCGCGTCGGCCGCGGCGGGCGAGGCGGGTACGGAGGTCACGGCGGCCCGCGGTCCGTGGGTGCTGCTCAAGCACCGCCGCCGCCGGCGGGTGCCGGGCGAGGACCCGGCCCCCGCGGCTCCGGACACGGCGGAACTCGCCCCCTAGCGCTGTGGCCGGAAAGGTTTGCCGGGTCGCGGTGTTCGGCGCGGTGCCTCGCACGGCGGAGGGGCGCCCGTGTACGGGACGTACTCGGGCGCTCCGACAACGCGGCGAGGTGCGGCGCCGGGTGACACGGGCCGGGCGGGACTTTGACGACAGGGCCCGGTGCGGGCGCCGCACCGGGCCGGGGTGGCGCATCCTTGGGGTGCGTGGCCCCGGCCGGCCGGGCCCGTGGGAGCGACCGGCATCACACCCCCAGGCCGGTGACCTCGACCGTACGGGGCGGTAACTTCGCATGCGGTCCCGCAACGACGCACCCCTTGGAGTCCCGATGCCCGAAGCCGTCATCGTTTCCACCGCCCGCTCTCCCATCGGGCGCGCCTTCAAGGGGTCCCTCAAGGACGTCCGCCCGGACGACCTGACCGCGACGATCATCCAGGCCGCCCTGGCCAAGGTTCCGGAGCTGGACCCGCGCGACATCGACGACCTGATGCTCGGCTGTGGTCTGCCGGGCGGCGAGCAGGGCCACAACCTCGCGCGCATCGTGGCCGTGCAGATGGGCATGGACTTCCTGCCGGGCGCGACGATCACCCGGTACTGCTCCTCGTCGCTGCAGACCTCCCGTATGGCCCTGCACGCCATCAAGGCGGGCGAGGGCGACGTCTTCATCTCCGCGGGCGTCGAGATGGTCTCGCGGTCCGTGAAGGGCTCCTCGGACGGCCTGCCGGACACCCACAACCCGCTCTTCGGCGACGCGGAGGCCCGTACGGCGGCCGTCGCGCAGAGCGAGGGCTCGTCCTGGCACGACCCGCGCGAGGACGGCCTGATCCCGGACGCGTACATCGCGATGGGCCAGACCGCGGAGAACCTGGCCCGCCTCAAGGGCGTGACCCGCCAGGACATGGACGAGTTCGGTGTCCGCTCCCAGAACCTGGCCGAGGAGGCCATCAAGAACGGCTTCTGGGCCCGCGAGATCACCCCGGTCACCACCCCGGACGGCACGGTCGTCTCCACCGACGACGGCCCGCGCGCCGGCGTGACGCTGGAGGGCGTGCAGGGCCTCAAGCCGGTCTTCCGGCCCGACGGCCTGGTGACGGCCGGCAACTGCTGCCCGCTGAACGACGGCGCCGCCGCGCTGGTCATCATGAGCGACACCAAGGCCCGCGAGCTGGGCCTGACCCCGCTGGCCCGGATCGTATCCACCGGCGTCACCGGCCTTTCCCCCGAGATCATGGGCCTGGGCCCGGTCGAGGCGTCGAAGCAGGCCCTGAAGCGGGCCGGGCTGACGGTCGGCGACATCGACCTGTTCGAGATCAACGAGGCCTTCGCGGCCCAGGTCATCCCGTCGTACCGGGACCTGGAGATCCCCCTCGACAAGCTGAACGTCAACGGTGGGGCCATCGCCGTGGGTCACCCCTTCGGGATGACCGGCGCCCGCCTGACGGGCACGCTGATCAACAGCCTGCAGTTCCACGACAAGCAGTTCGGCCTGGAGACGATGTGCGTGGGCGGCGGCCAGGGCATGGCGATGGTGATCGAGCGGCTGAGCTGAGCCGTAGCGGAGGGTAGGGGTCGGCCGAGGAACGAGGCCGGCACCTGCCCGCAGCGGTGGCGAAGCCCAGCGCGACCGAAGGCGTCGAGCGGCTGAGCTGAGCCGTAGCGGAGGGTAGGGGTGCGATGACTGGATCAAGAGCGGGGCCAGGCGCCCCTAGGAGCCCCCGCCCGTACTGACGCCGGTTCTAATCCCGTCGCGGCCTACCTGTGACCGAATCTCCCCCAGGATGTGACCTATGTCCTGGGGGATCGGTGTTTACGCAGGTCAGAAGATGCACAGGGGTGCAAGGTGTGACGAAAGCCCTGTCCATTTCGTGACGTAATGCACTGCACGCCATTCCCAGGCCGGGACACTCTGATGTAGGAAGTCGGGGGATCGAATCACCTCAGGAGTTAGTCAGTGAGCGCCATGTCTCTTGCCCTGCTGCTGACCACGGCCGCTGCCACGGCCGTGGGCGCTGCTGCTCTGCACGCCGTCCACGGTCTGCGCAAGCAGGTCACCGCCCTGCGCAGTGAGCTGGCGGTGCCGGTCCACACCCGGGCCACGACCGTCCCGCACGCCCGCAACGCCGCCGAGTCCCCCGCCGCGGAGATACGAGCCGCCGTGGCCGAGGCCCTGGCCGAGGAGCGCGAGCGGGAGCTGGCCGAGGCGCGCGCCTTCTGGGCCGCGCAGGAGGCCCGGGACGCCGCCGACGCCCCGTCGCTGCTCGGCGGTCTGTCCGGGCTCGGCGACGACAACCCCGTCTTCCTGCCCCGGCAGGCCGACCTGGTGGGCCTGGAGCCGGTCCTGGGCGAGGAGGCCCTCGACGAGCTGCCCGGCTTCCCGGAGGATTCGGCCGAGCTGGCCGCCGCCCGCCGGCGCCACCCCTCGCACCCCGACTTCGTACCGGTCCAGGCCTCGCATCCGGGCGCCGACCACGAGCGCACCGTGAACCGGCTGGAGGAGCTCGCGGAGGCCCGTACGGCCCTCGCGGACGTCCGTCCCGGCCCGCTGGGCACCCTGGACGTGTACGTCTTCACCGACGGCACGACGCTGTGCATGACCCCGGGGCACCGGGAGACCGCGGAGCGCCTGGCCGAGGCGCTGCGCTCGGGCACCGCCCCGGTCCTGCTGGGCGGCTCGGGGATCTCCGGCGCCTACGCGCTGACCTTCTCCTGCGGTGACTCCGAGGACCCCGACAGCAACGTCTACATCCTCGCGGACCGCGTCATCGCATCGCTCTGATCTCCGCCTGCTCCACCAGCCGAACGGCCTCGTCCAGCATCTCGGACGGGGCCTTCGCCGTGTCCGGGGCGCCGGACCCGCCGCGCAGGGCTTCGGCGAGGTCCTGTCCGGCCACCGCCACCTGGTCGCCGACGACGAAGAGGCCCTCGTCCGGCATCTGCCTCGGCGGCTGCCCGGGCGCCTCCAGCCGCTGCGCGCGTACGGAGAGTTCGCGGGCCAGGTCCAGTGCGGCGGCGGCCGCTCCCTGCTGGAGGCGGCTCTGCGGGGCGGCCCGCAGGCGGTCGGCGAAACGTTCCACGGCGGCGCTCAGGGGCGAAGTGTCAAGCACCCGGCCGACCTTACGCGCCGTCCGGGCACCATTGCCAACGGGCGAACTCTCCGGCACGGTGGCGTGAAGAGAACAGCACGGCAAAACCTCCGGAGGCGCCCATGTCCGTAGAGTTCTCCGAGCAGACCCACCGCAACATGATCGACAGAATCCCCCTGACCACTGGTCGTGAGGTCTCCGCCTGGCTCCGCACCGTCGACGAAGGCCCCTCACTCGTCCGGTTCGAGGAGAAGGTCAGCTGGCTGCGCGGCGCGCACGAGCTGTCGTACGGCCAGGCCAAGGCGATCATCCACGAGTACGACCTGCGCCGGGCCGCACGCCGGTTCGGCTGACCCATCCGTCCCCCGAAGTCCCCCCAGGCGCGGGAAGGCCCCGCGAGCGGTGCTCGCGGGGCCTTCCCCGTGCTGTGGACCGGCCGGGTGCCGGGCCGGGGCGGGCCTGGCGGCCCGCAGGTCCTGCTAGTCGTCGCCCGAGAGGATCTGGAAGATGCGCAGCATCTCGATGTAGATCCACACCAGGGTCATGGTGAGGCCGAAGGCCGCCAGCCAGGCCTCCTCGCGCGGGGCGCCGTAGGTCACGCCGTCCTCGACCTGCTTGAAGTCGAGGGCGAGGAAGCAGGCACCGAGGATGACGCCGATGGCACCGAACAGCAGGCCGAGGCCGCCGCTGCGGAAGCCGAGGCCGTCGCCGCCGCCGAAGACCGCGAACAGCGTGTTCGCGACCATCAGGAGGATGAAGCCCAGGGCCGCGGCCATCACGAAGCCGTAGAAGCGGCGGTTGACGCGGATCCAGCCCATCTTGTACGCGAAGAGCACGGCGGCGAAGACGCACATCGTGCCCATCACCGCCTGGATGACCACGCCGGCACCGAAGTAGGTGCTGGTGGCCGCGCTGATCACGCCGAGGAACACGCCCTCGAACGCCGCGTAGGCCAGGATCAGGCCCGGGGCGGCCTTCTGCTTGAACGACTGGATGATCGCGAAGACGAACGCCACCAGGGCGGCGCCGATGCCGATCGCGTACGACGTGCCGAGGTTGGCCGGGTCGACGGGCAGCAGCACCCAGGAGAGGGTCGCCGTCACGATGAGCGTGCCGAGCGTCATGGCCGTACGGCTCACGACGTCGTCGATGGTCATCGCGTTGGTGCGCGCCGGCGCCTGCGGCATACCCGTGGCCGGGTCGGTCGCGTACGGGTTGGTCGCGTACGGGTTGGTCCCGGCCTGCTGGTGCTGCGCGTCAAAGCCCGCATAGCCACCGTTGTCGCGGCTGAACCCCCGTCGCGAGAAGACCGGGTTACTGCTCCTCATCTCACTCCTCCGTGGCCACCGAGCGCGGCCTTGCAACAAGAGTAATGCGCTCGCAAAGAAAGCACCCTACTGCTGGAGGAGGATCTTAGGAGAAGGCACGGCGGAGCGCAGGGGGGATAAACGAGGGGCCTCGCCGTCTCCGCGAGGAGGACCTCGCCAGAGCTGCGGAGTGCCCGGAGCCGGACTTGAACCGGCACGGCCCGAAGGCCAGCGAGGTTTAAGCTCGCCGTGTCTGCATTCCACCATCCGGGCAGGGCGTGGCGGCCCCCGTGGAAAAAGCCTTGAACGCTGTGCCGAGCCTATCCGGAACACACTCGCCGCCGACCGGCCGCCTATCCGATGTTGTCTGATTTTATTGGCGCTTGAGGGTCCGTCAGGCCCCAGAATGCACGGTCGGCCCGTTCTGGACGCCGATCACCACCTGTACGGGAATGACGGGATTTCGACGGCTCGCGCCACCCCTCGCGCCACCCTCCGCGCCACCCCCGGCAGCCCCGGCAGCCCCGGCACCCCCGGCAGCCCCGGGCCACCGCCCGTCGGCCAGTGGCTACCGCCCTCTCCGGCGGGAGCTCCTGTCATACCAGAGGAGGAGGCGCGCCCGCCCGCCGTCAGTCTCGAGTGGGCCCGGGAACAGGCATGGCGGCTGATCCGCGGCAGGTAAGGGCGCGGTGAAGATGGAGGGGTCCCCGCACAACAGACCGAGGAGCCGTCCTGTGACCACCATGAACTACGCCCCGCACACCGCCCAGGCCGTGGCCGCCCGCGCCACCGGCCTCTCCAAGGTGTACGGCCAGGGCGAGACCCAGGTGGTCGCCCTGGACAACGTCTCCGTGGACTTCGGCCAGGGGCAGTTCACCGCGATCATGGGCCCCTCGGGCTCCGGCAAGTCCACCCTGATGCACTGCGTCGCCGGCCTGGACACCTTCTCCGCGGGCTCCGCGCGCATCGGTGAGACGGAGCTGGGCTCCCTGAAGGACAAGCAGCTGACCCAGCTGCGCCGCGACAAGATCGGCTTCATCTTCCAGGCGTTCAACCTGCTGCCCACGCTGACAGCCCTGGAGAACATCACGCTCCCCATGGACATCGCGGGCCGCAAGCCCGACCAGCAGTGGCTGGACACCGTCGTGGACATGGTCGGCCTCTCCGGCCGCCTCGGCCACCGGCCCACCCAGCTCTCCGGCGGCCAGCAGCAGCGCGTGGCGGTCGCCCGCGCCCTCGCCTCCCGCCCCGAGATCATCTTCGGTGACGAGCCGACCGGAAACCTGGACTCCCGCTCCGGCGCCGAGGTCCTCGGCTTCCTGCGCAACTCCGTCCGCGAGCTCGGCCAGACCGTCGTGATGGTCACCCACGATCCCGTCGCCGCCTCCTACGCCGACCGTGTCATCTTCCTCGCCGACGGCCGGATCGTCGACGAGATGCTCAGCCCCACCGCCGACGGCGTGCTGGACCGAATGAAGGCCTTCGACGCCAAGGGCCGCACCAGCTGATCCCGGGTCCCGCCCCGGCCCTTCCTCCAGACTTCCAGCCCCAGGACTGAGATCCCCCATGTTCCGTACCGCCCTGCGCAACGTCCTCGCGCACAAGGCCCGGCTGCTGATGACGGTGCTCGCCGTCACCCTCGGCGTCGCCTTCGTATCCGGCACCCTCGTCTTCACCGACACCCTCAAGAAGTCCCTCTCCGGCCAGTCCGCCAAGAGCTACGACGGCGTCGCCGTCTCGGTCACCTCCTACGGCCAGGGCCGCAACGAGCAGGGCCAGAAGGAGGGCGAGCCCGGCATCGGCCAGCAGACCCTCGACAAGATCAAGGCGCTCCCGGGCGTCGACTCCGTCTCCGGCCGCGTCTACGGCTTCGCCGGCGTCGGCGACGAGAACGGCAAGCTGATCGGCTCCGGCTGGTCCAACCAGGGCGCCAACTACACGCCCGTCAAGGACGGCAAGAACCCGCGCTACGCCTTCGTCCAGGGCGCCGGTCCGGCCAAGGCCGACGAGGTCGCCCTCGACAAGGCCACCGCCGACCAGGGCGACTACAAGGTCGGCGACAAGGTCCGCGTCGCCACCAACGGCCCGGTCAAGGAGTACGCCCTCGCCGGCATCTTCACCACCGAGGACGGCGCCGTCCAGGCCGGCGGCAGCCTGGTCCTGTTCGAGACCGCCGTCGCCCAGGAGCTCTACCTCAAGCCCGGCTACTTCCAGGAGCTGTCGGTCGCCGCGAAGAACGGCACCTCCGCCGACAAGCTGCTCGCCGACATCAAGCCGCTCCTCGACAGCAAGACCACCAAGGCGCAGACCGGCGCGGCGCTCGCCGAAGAGCAGGCCAAGCAGATCGAGAAGGGCCTCAGCAGCCTCAGCACGATGCTGCTCGTCTTCGCCGGCATCTCGCTCTTCGTCGGCATCTTCCTGATCTACAACACCTTCACCATGCTGGTCACCCAGCGCACCAAGGAGCTGGCCCTGCTGCGCGCCGTCGGCGCCAACCGCGGCCAGGTCATGCGCTCCGTGCTCACCGAGGCCCTCGTCGTCGGCGCCCTGTCGGCCGCCGCCGGCCTGCTCGGCGGCATCGGCCTGGCGATCGGGATCCGCTCCGTCATCGGCTCCCTCGGCGCCAAGCTGCCGGGCGGCGCCCCGGTGATCGCCCCGGGCACCGTCGTCGCCGCCCTCGTCATCGGCGTCGTCGTCACCACCGTCGCCGCCGTGCTGCCGGCCTGGCGCACCGGCCGGATCGCCCCGGTCGCCGCCATGGGCAGCGCCCACCTGCCGGCCAACGCGAAGTCCCTGCTCGTCCGCAACATCCTCGGGTCGGTCATCAGCCTCCTCGGCATCGGCCTGGTCTTCCTGGGCGTGTCCAAGGGCGGCGGCACGGGCCGCATGACCATGGGCGGCGGCGCCTTCCTCATGCTGATCGGCATGATCGTGCTGCTGCCGCTGCTCTCCAAGCCGGTCATCGGCGCCGTCCGCCCGCTGCTGCAGAAGCTGTTCGGCGTCCCCGGCAAGCTGGCCGCCCAGAACGCCGTCCGCAACCCGCGGCGCACCGCCGTCACGGCCGCCTCCCTGGCGATCGGCCTGACCCTCGTCACCACCCTGTCCGTGCTCGGCATCACCGTCGGCAAGGTCGTCGACCGCATGAGCACCGAGAAGCTCAAGGCCGACTACCGGGTCTCCATGTCCTCCGACGCGGGCAGCCTCGACAAGTCCGTGGCCGAGACCCTCGCCAAGGCCCCCGGCATCAAGGCGGTCTCCCCGCAGACGGCCGGCTACTTCCTGGTCGACGGCGACTTCCGGGCCGCCTCCGGCGTCAACCCGGCCACCATCGGCCAGCTCCTCAACGTCGAGGTCCTCAGCGGCTCGCTCGACAGCCTCGGCAAGGGCGAGGTCGCCGTCGCCGAGAAGACCGCCAAGAAGCAGAACTTCACCGTCGGCACCCCGATCAAGGTGCAGTACGACGACGGCCAGGAAGCCTCCGTGAAGGTCGGTGCGATCTTCAAGGACATGGAGGGCCTGCTCTCCCCCTACGTCATCGACGACAAGATCCTCAGCCTGCACAGCGAGGAGATGTACATCCCCGAGGTGTACGTCAACGTCGACGGCGGGGCCTCCAAGGCCGCCCAGCAGAAGGTCGTCGACGCCCTCGGCAAGAACCCGGCCATCACCGTCGCCACCCAGCAGGACATGCGCAACGAGATGGGCGGCATGATCAACACGATGCTGAACATCATGTACGGCCTGCTCGGCATGGCGCTGGTCATCTCGGTGCTCGGCGTGGTCAACACCCTGGCCATGTCCGTCTTCGAGCGGACCCAGGAGATCGGCATGCTGCGGGCCATCGGCCTCGACCGCAGCCGGGTCAAGAACATGATCCGCCTCGAAGCCGTGGTGATCTCGCTCTTCGGAGCCGTCCTCGGCGTCGCCATCGGCATCTTCCTCGCCTGGGCCGTCGGCTCCACGCTGTCGAAGGCCATGCCCGACTACGAGCTGATCCTCCCGTGGGACCGGATCGGGATCTTCCTCCTGCTGGCCGCCGTGGTCGGCGTCCTGGCCGCCATGTGGCCGGCCCGCAGCGCCGCCCGCCTGAACATGCTGACCGCCATCAAGACCGAGTAGCGGCCGGCGCCACACGGCACGCGGAAACCGGCACGAGGACACGGAAGGGCCCCGGGGCGAGCACCTGCCCCGGGGCCCTTCCCGTCGTCCGCGCAGGAACGATTAGCCCGCGTCCTGGGGCCTGGCTGTACTGCCCTGTGCGCCCCAGGTGCGCAGCCGCAGCGGCAGCCCCGAGTCCCCGCGGCCCGCGGACCGCACCGCGAGCACCTGGTTGACCCCGAGGCGGCCCCGCTCGAAGCCGAGGGCGCAGGCGGCCATGTAGAGCTGCCAGACCCGGACCCGGCCGACCGAGGTGAGGGCCACGGCCTCGTCCCAGTGCTCCTCCAGCCGTGCCACCCAGGCCCGCAGGGTCAGGCCGTAGTGCTCGCGCAGCGCCTCCACGTCGCGGACCTCGAAGCCGGCCCGCTCCAGTTCGCCGACCGTGGTGCCGACCGGTGAGAGCTCGCCGTCGGGGAAGACGTACGCGTCGATGAACTCGTCCACCCGGTAGGCCGCTTCGTCGGCCTCCGGCGGGCGGGCGATCTGGTGGTTGAGCAGCCGGCCGCCGGGGCGCAGCAGGGAGTGCAGGGTGCGGGCGTAGTCGCGGTAGCGGGCGGCGCCGACGTGTTCGGCCATCCCGATGGAGGAAATGGCGTCGTAGGGGCCGTCCTTGACGTCCCGGTAGTCCTGGATCCGGATCTCGACGAGATCGGCCAGGCCCTCGTCCGCCGCCCTCTTGCGGGCGTACACGGCCTGTTCGCGCGAGAGCGTGACGCCGGTGACACGGGCGCCGTGCGCGCGGGCCGCGTGCAGGGCCATGGAGCCCCAGCCGCAGCCGACGTCGAGGAGCCGGTCACCGGGCTTCAGGGCGAGTTTGCGGCAGACCAGGTCGAGCTTGTCGTGCTGGGCCTGCTCCAGGGTCGAGCCGGGGGTCCAGTAGGCGCAGGAGTAGACCATGGAGGGGCCGAGGACCCGCTCGTAGAAGTCGTTGCCGACGTCGTAGTGGTGGCTGACGGCCTGCCGGTCGCGGCCCCTGGTGTGTCGGGGGCCGCCGCGCCGGGCCGCCTCCTCCGCGGGCGGCGGTGGCGCCGGCAGCGGGCGGGCCAGGGTGACGAGGTCCCGTACGGCGCTGCGCGCGTCCGCGTCGCGCAGCAGCGCGGCGGTGCCGGCCGCGGTGCCCGCGGCGGCCGAAGAACGCCGGGGCAGGAGCGTGCGCAGCGCGGCCAGGCGGGACGAGGCGGGGGTGGGCGCGGGTACGGGTTCCCGGTCCCGTTCCCAGAGCAGGCCGGCCACCCGGTCCAGCAGCTCGAACAGGTCGCCGTCGACGGTCAGGTCGCCGGCCACCCAGGCCCGGGCCAGACCCAGTTCGCCGGGCTTCCACAGCATCCGGCGCAGGGCCCGGCGGCCCCGGACGACGAGCACGGGGCCGTCGGGCGGCCCGGCCTCGCTCCCGTCCCACGCGCGGATGCGCACGGGCAGGGGGCCGCCCAGCAGGGTCTCGGCAAGAGCGGCCAGCCGCGGAGCGGCGTCGGTCATGGCGCACCTCCACAAAGTTCCGACCCATCCCTCTACCCGTCCGCGGCCCCGGCTACGCCGAAGGGGCCGCCCGCACCACGGATGGCGGGCGGCCCCTTCGGGGTCGTACCTTCTACCGGCTCAAGGGCCGGGTCCCCGACGCAGGGTCAGGAGGCCTTGGCCTTCTCGGCCGGGGCAGCGGCGACGGCCGGGGCCGGCGCCGGCTTGGCGGCCTCGTAGAACTCCTCGCGCGGGGTCTCCAGCGCACCGAGGGAGACGACCTCGCGCTTGAGGAACATGGCGAGGGTCCAGTCGGCGAAGACGCGGATCTTGCGGTTCCAGGTCGGCATGGCCATGCCGTGGTAGCCACGGTGCATGTACCAGGCGAGCCGGCCCTTGAGCTTGATCTTCGTCTTGCCCATGACGATCATCGCGACGCCCTTGTGGAGGCCGAGGCCCGCCACCGCACCCTTGTTCGAGTGCGAGTACTCGGCCTGCGGGAAGCCCCGCATGCCCGAGATGACGTTGTCGCCGAGGACCTTGGCCTGGCGCAGCGCGTGCTGGGCGTTCGGCGGGCACCAGGCGTTCTCGACGCCGGCCTTGCGGGCGGCCATGTCCGGAACCTGGGCGTTGTCGCCGGCGGTCCAGATGTAGTCCGTGCCCTTGACCTGGAGGGTCGGCTCGGCGTCGACGTGACCGCGCGGGCCCAGCGGCAGGCCGTAGCGGGCCAGGACCGGGTTCGGCTTGACGCCGGCGGTCCACACGATGGTGTTGGAGTCGACCTCAAGGCCGTTCTTCAGCACCACGTGGCCGTCCACGCAGGAGTCCATGGAGGTGTTGAGGTAGATCTCGATGCCGCGGGACTCAAGGTGCTCCTTGCCCCAGGTGCCGAGCTTGGGCCCGACCTCGGGAAGGATCTTGTCGGCCGCGTCGACCAGGATGAAGCGCATGTCCTCGCGCTTGATCGTGGAGTAGTACTTCGCGGCGTCGCGGGCCATGTCCTCGACCTCGCCGATCGTCTCGGCACCGGCGAAGCCGCCGCCGACGAAGACGAAGGTGAGCGCCTTGCGGCGGACGTTCTCGTCCGTCGTGGACTCGGCCTTGTCGAGCTGCTCCAGTACGTGGTTGCGCAGGCCGATGCCCTCCTCGACACCCTTCATACCGATGCCCTGCTCGGCGAGGCCGGGGATCGGGAAGGTGCGGGAGACGGCGCCGAGGGCGATCACCAGGTAGTCGAAGGGCAGCTCGTACGCCTCGCCGACCAGCGGCGTGACGACGGCGACCTTGCGGTCCTGGTCGATGCTGGTGACCCGGCCGGTGAGAACCTCAGCCTTGGGCAGCACGCGTCGCAGCGGGACGACGACGTGCCGAGGCGAGATGCTGCCTGCGGCCACTTCGGGGAGGAAGGGCTGGTAGGTCATGTACGAGCGCGGGTCGACGACCGTGACGGTCGCCTCGCCGTAGCGCATCTTCTTCATGATGCGCTTGGCTGCGTACAGGCCTACGTACCCACCTCCTACAACGAGGATCCTGGGACGCTCCGTGGTGCTCATGAGAACGAGTATCCAGCACCCATTGGGGTGTTGCTCGTGAGCCCCTTCACAAGGAGTCGGGAGGTCTCTGCTACACTCCGCCGCCCACGTGACGGACGTCATGGCGGGCAACGGGAACCAAGAGGTGGCAGGAGTCGTTGTTCACCCGTCCTGAACTGGCCTCCAAGGCCTCGACCGGAGTAGACCACCGGGTTTCGTCCGTACCTCCGACCCGCAATCCGCCACCTCCGTCGATCGCACGAACGCGAGACAAAAGGGGCCCGAGGGCCGCCGGAAGGCCCCGAAGGGCCCTTCCTTGGACCCAACAGGCCCCTTTTCCTTGTGAAGAACTTCACGAACTTTTTCTGGATCATGGGCCTGCGACCCCCCACACCCTGGTTCGAAGGTCGTTTGGCCGATGGACCAGGTGATTGTGCCCGTCATATCGAGTGGGACCACGGCTCGTTGCGGTAACCCTGCGCGCGTACACGCGGCATCGGGCGATCGACAGGCCCGCTGCCATGCGCATCCTCGCCGCGCTGACCGCTCTGGGGGACGACCCCTGCCGCGAGGACGCCGACGTCAAGAAACTCACCGGACCGTCCGGGCTCTACCGGCTCCGGGTCGGCAGCTACCGGATCGCCTACCAAGTACTGGACGGCGAGCTCGTCGTCCTCGTCGTCAAGGTCGGCGACCGCCGCGACGTCTACCGCACCATCTGAAACGCCTCGGCGCCCCGGTCGGTCGACCGGAGCGCCGCGCGTCGGGGATCCGCCGGGGTCAGGACCGCTGCTTGTCCGCCTCGGCCTCTTCCGCGGTCTTGATCGCGATTCCGTCGAGGATGTCGTGTTCCGAGACCACGACCTCCGAGGCGCCGGTGCGTTCCATGATGGCGAGCAGGACCAGCGCGCCCGCGCCGATCACGTCGACCCGGCCCGGGTGCATCACGGGGATCGCCGCGCGCTCGGCGTGGGTGGCCGTCAGCATCCGCTCGGTGATGGCGCGGACCTGCTCGTAGGAGATCCGGGAGTGGTGGATCTCCGACGACCGGTACTCGGGCAGCCCCAGCGCGATCGCGGCGACGGTGGTCACGGAGCCCGCCAGGCCCACCAGGGTGCGCGCCTCGGCCAGCGGGACCGTCTCGGCCGCCAGGTCCAGCGCGGCCTCGATGTCGGCCCGGACGGCCGCGAGCTGCTTCTCGGACGGCGGGTCGGTGACGACGCCGTCCACCACCAGGTGGCGCTCGGTCATCCGGACGCAGCCCACGTCCACGGAGCGGGCGGCCCGCACGTGGTCGTCGCCGACCACGAACTCGGTCGAGCCGCCACCGATGTCGACCACCAGGAACGGCCGCTGAAGGTGCTCGTGCGCGGCCAGCTCCCTGGTGGCGCCGGTGAAGGAGAACTCCGCCTCCTGGTCGCCGGAGATCACCTCGGGCTCGACGCCCAGGATCTCCACGACGCCGCGGACGAAGTCGTCGCGGTTCTCGGCGTCGCGGGAGGCGGAGGTCGCCACGAAGCGCACCCGCTCCGCGCCGAACTCCTTGATGACCGCCGCGTACTCGCGGCAGGCGGCGAAGGTGCGCTCCAGCGCCTCCGGGGCCAGGCGCCCGGTCTTGTCCACGCCCTGGCCGAGCCGGACGATGATCATCCGCCGGTCCAGCTCGACCAGCTCGCCCGTGGCCGGGTCGCAGTCCGCCACGAGCAGCCGGATGGAGTTCGTACCGCAGTCGATGCCCGCGACCCGGGTCACCGGGACTCCTCTTCCTTCTTCTTCTCGCCGCACGGCGTGACGCAGGCGCCCTTGGCCCACCACTCGGGCAGCATCGCGAGGGCCTCGTCGCCGAACGGGTTCACGCCGGGGCCGGCGGCCAGGGAGTGGCCGACGAGCACGTGCAGGCACTTGACCCGGTCCGGCATCCCGCCGGCGCTCGGGAAGCCCTGGAGCACCTCGATGGCGTCGCGGCGGCGGATGTAGTCCTCGTGCGCGGCCTGGTAGGCGGCGGCGAGCTCCGGGTCCTCGGCGAGCCGGGCCTGCATCTCCTTCATCACGCCGTTGGCCTCCAGCGTGCCGATGGCGGAGGCCGCGCGCGGGCACGTCAGGTAGTACAGCGTCGGGAAGGGGGTGCCGTCGGGAAGCCGCGGCGCGGTCTCCACCACGTCGGGCTGCCCGCAGGGGCAGCGGTGCGCGATGGCGCGCAGCCCGCGCGGCGGGCGGCCGAGCTGCTGCTCGAACGCCTCGATGTCCGCGTCGGTCGGCTCGGTCCGGTCGGTCTGGGGCGGGGGCGTCTGCATGCCTGGAGGAAGTCTCTTCGTTCTCGTGGATGGGTGCTGCGGTGCTAGTCGCCGGGGCGGTCGGCCTTGTCGACGCCGTCCCAGACGTTGGAATACCAGGGGCGGTCCGAGCCGGTCTGGCCGGTCCGGTGCGGCTCCGGGGGCTGGGACCCGGGGTCGCTCATGATGTAGCCGACCTCCCCCGGGCGCAGGAAGTGCAGGTGCTTGCGCGCCTGCTGCTCCGCGTAGGCGTCGTCCTGCCAGCGGGCCTTCTCGTCACGGAGCCGCTCCAGGCGGTCCCGCGCGGCAGCCGCGGCCCGCTGCTGCTCCGCGATCTCCGAGCGCTGGGAGACGTACTGGCGCATCGGATACGCGAGGGCGACCACCAGCGTACAGAGCACGAGCACCAGGAGCGCGGCCCTGCCGGTGAGGCGGCTGCGGCGCACCTGCCGGCGCGACTGCGAGCGGTAGACGTGGGCCGCGGTCCGCTCACCGAGCTGCTTGAGCCGCGTCGCCGTGGAGAAGGTGGAGAACCGATCCCGGTTCCCGGCCATTGGTCCGCCTCCCCTTTGTACGCACTACGCAATACGTCCCCGCACACGGTACGGGACCGAGTGCGGGGACGTACGGAGGCAGAGCGTGATTAGCCCTTGAAGCGCGGGAAGGCGCTGCGGCCCGCGTACACCGCGGCGTCGTCGAGGATCTCCTCGATGCGCAGCAGCTGGTTGTACTTGGCGACGCGGTCCGAGCGGGCCGGGGCGCCGGTCTTGATCTGACCGCAGTTCACGGCGACGGCGAGGTCGGCGATGGTGACGTCCTCGGTCTCGCCGGAGCGGTGCGACATCATGCACTTGAAGCCGTTGCGCTGGGCCATCTCGACGGCGTCGAGGGTCTCGGTCAGCGAACCGATCTGGTTCACCTTCACGAGCAGGGCGTTCGCGGAGCCCTCCTCGATGCCGCGGGCGAGGCGCTCGGGGTTGGTGACGAAGAGGTCGTCGCCGACGATCTGGACCTTGGCGCCCAGGCGGTCGGTGATCGTCTTCCAGCCGGCCCAGTCGTCCTCGAACAGCGGGTCCTCGATGGAGACGAGCGGGTACGCCTCGACGAGCTCGGCGTAGTAGTCGGTCATCTCGGCGGCCGAGCGGGACTGGCCCTCGAACTCGTACTTGCCGTCCTTGTAGAACTCGGACGCGGCGACGTCGAGCGCGAGCGCGATGTCCTTGCCCGGGGTGTAGCCGGCCTGCTTGATGGCCTCGATGATGAGGTCGAGCGCAGCGCGGTTGGACTCCAGGTTCGGGGCGAAGCCGCCCTCGTCACCGAGGCCGGTGGACAGGCCCTTGGTGTGCAGGACCTTCTTGAGGGTGTGGTAGACCTCGGCGCCCCAGCGCAGCGCCTCGGAGAAGGACTCCGCCCCGATCGGGGCGATCATGAACTCCTGGATGTCGACGTTGGAGTCGGCGTGCGACCCACCGTTGAGGATGTTCATCATCGGAACGGGCAGCAGGTGCGCGTTCGGACCGCCGAGGTAGCGGAAGAGGGGGAGGTCCGAGGCCTCGGACGCGGCGTGCGCGACGGCGAGCGAGACGCCGAGGATGGCGTTGGCGCCGAGCGAGCCCTTGTTGTCGGTGGCGTCCAGGTCGAACATGGCCTGGTCGATCAGGCGCTGCTCGGTGGCGTCGTAGCCGACGAGCTCCGGGCCGATCTGCTCGATGACGGCGAGGACGGCCTTCTCGACACCCTTGCCCATGTAACGGTTGGGGTCACCGTCACGGAGCTCGATGGCCTCGAAGGCACCGGTGGAGGCGCCGGACGGAACGGCAGCACGGCCGGTGCTGCCGTCGTCGAGGCCCACCTCGACCTCGACCGTGGGATTGCCTCGGGAGTCCAGGATTTCCCGGGCTACGACGACGTCGATGGACGGCACGAGCATCTCCTTCTGGGATGTGACGCTGGGTGTGCGGTGGCGTCAGGCCGTGGGATGGCCTGGCCGACTAGAGCCTAACCGGATCCGGGCACTCGCCCTGCCGACCGCCCGGGTCCTGGGACGAAAAAGGGCCCGAATACCCCTCTTCCCGGACATAGAGCCCTGGATGACGGGGGTTCCGCTCTCGCACACACCGCCGCCCGGCGCGTGGGGGGAGGGGCGCCGGGCGGTGGAGTTCTGCGCGTTGCGTACGCTTTCGCGGCTATTGCCGCAGCGGTCAGCTGAGCTTGAGCTTCTGACCCGGGAAGATCAGGTCGGCGTCCGAGACGATGTCCTTGTTCAGCTCGAACAGCTGCTGCCAGCCGCCCTTGACGCCGTTGGCCTCGGCGATGGTGCCCAGGGTGTCGCCGGCCTTGACCTCGTACGAGCCGTTGCCGGTCTTCGGCGCGGCCGGAGCCTCGGTGCGCTCGGAGCGGGTGACCGGGGCCTCGGCGCGCTTGGTGTCCTTCTTCGGCGCGGCCTTGGTCTCGGTCTTCTTGGTCTTCTTGGTCTCGGTCTTCTTCGTCTCGGCCTTCGGCTTGGTGGAAGCCGGAGCCTCGGAGGAGCCGCCGGTGTACGAGGAGTTCGACAGGCCCTTGCCGCAGTGCGGCCAGGCGCCCTTGCCCTGCTTCTTCAGGACCTTCTCGGCCACGGCTATCTGCTGCGCCTTCGAGGCCTGGTTGGCCTGGGCGGCGTACGACTTGCCGCCGAAGGCCGCCCACGTGGAGGACGAGAACTGCAGACCGCCGTAGTAGCCGTTGCCCGTGTTGATGGCCCAGTTGCCGCCGGACTCGCACTGCGCGACCTTGTCCCACTCGGACGCGGTGGCGGCACTGGCGGCGCCCGCGGTCATCAGGGGGGCGGCGACGGCCACGCCGGCGACACCGGCGAGCGTGACGATGCGAACGGCCTTGGAGCCGCGACGGTGCTTGCCCTTGCCGGAAAGCAGCATGAGGTTTCTCCTCACCGACGCCTACGAGGTGAGCTGTCGGGTTCGGGCCTGTGAGTGCCCGGCGATGCGACCTGGCGCACCGCTTAACCCCAAGCCGCTTGCGTGACCGTCTCTCAACGGCCGCTCGCGGCACCTACCTTGGTTCCCCCGCTCCTGCCTTCGGCGCTTGACGCGACGACTGTTCCCCCCGTCCGCCGGCAGGACTCGGCGATGCGGTCGGAGGAGCTCGCGGTGGCGAGCGATTCAGAAGGTAGACACAGCTCTCCCCGATGTTCAACGAGGAACATCGGGGAGAAAGGGCCCCTACTTGCGCTCTCCGAAGCGGTGTTTGCGCAGGTGAGGCCGGGGTTTGCGGAAGCCCCCGGGCGAGACACGCCAGTTGACCGGAAGAGACACATGTCTCACTTGCAGAAAACAGACAATCAAGGTCTTTCCGGGCGAACCAACTGTCCTTATTGCATGGTTAGATCCAGGTTCTGCCCGGGCTTGATCAGGTTGGCGTCCTCGCCGATGACCTGCTCGTTGGCCGCGTAGAGGCCGCTCCAGCCGCCCTTCACACCCTTGGCGACCGCGATGGTCGCCAGGCTGTCGCCCTCCCGCACCGTGTAGACGGGGTCCGACGCGCCATCAGACCCGGCGCCCTCCTCGGGGGAGGGCGCACCGCGGTGCTTGCCGTTGCCCTCGGCCGGAGTGGCGCCCGGGGTCGCCGGGGTCTCCGGGGTCGCGGGGGCCGTCGGGCCGGTCGGGTCGGTCGGGGACGGACGCGGGGTGACCGGCGGGGTCGTGGGCGCCGTCGGGTCCGCCGGGTCCGTCGGGTCGGTCGGGAGGACCGGGGCCGTCGGGTCGGCGGGGCTCACCGGCCCGGTCGCCGGGTCGGTCGGGGCACCCGGGTCGACCGGCGGCGTCGTCGGGACGTCGGGCGCGGGCATGACGGGCAGTCCGAGGGACGGCGCGTCCGGGATCAGGAACGGGCTGCCCGAGGGGCTCGGCGTCTCCGCGGTCGAGAGCCCGAAGTCCGTCGCCGGCTTGCCGCCCTTGGCGGAGGGCACGGTGTCGTCCGGGCGGGACGGCGCGGGGCCCACCACGGTGGGGCTGCCGGGCAGACCGGGGTCGACGACCGCGGCCGGACCCTGCTGGTCCAGTCCGGCGGAGGCGGCGCACAGCGGCCAGGCCTGCGGACCCTGGGAGGCCAGCACGCGCTCGGCCACCGCTATCTGCTGCGAGCGGCTCGCGAGGTCGGCCCGCTCGGCGAAGTCCAGACCGCCGGCGTTCTCCCACTGCTCCTGGGTGAACTGGAGGCCGCCGTACGCGCCACTGCCGAAGTTGGCGCTCCACGAGCCGCCGCTCTCGCACTCGGCCACCTTGTCCCAGGTGGCGGTGTCGGCAGCGGTGGCGCTGGTGGCGGCAAGCAGTGGCATGGCCAGCGCAGAGCCAGTGACTCCGGCTGTGACTACCAGCGCGGGGACCTGGCGGGGTCGTCTGTGACGGCCGTTCCCGGAGAGCATGAGGGATCACCTTTCGCATAACAGCGGGGTAACGGCAGAACCTAGCGGCCTCGGAACGATTGTCACAAGTTCAAGCAGGATCTGACTTTTGATCAGATCCTGCGCAAGTGTTTTGAACCGTGAAGCGAACGGGAAGAGTACGCAGCCCACGCATGATCAACCCCCCACGCCAGCGCAGGTCTTGGGGCGGAACGGCGAGTTCCAGGTCCGGCAGGCGGGTGAGCAGGGTGGCGAGCGCGGTCGTTCCTTCGAGCCGGGCCAGCGGCGCGCCCAGGCAGTAGTGGATGCCGTGCCCGTACCCGAGGTGCTGGTTGTCGCCCCTGGAGAGGTCGAGGGTGTCCGGGTCGGTGAACCGCTCGGGGTCCCGGTCGGCGGCGGCGAGGACGACCAGGACCGGATCGCCGGTCTCGACGCGCTCACCGCCGAGGGTCAGCGGCTCGGTGGCGAACCGCCACGTCGCCAGCTCCACGGGGCCGTCGTAGCGCAGGAGTTCCTCCACGCCGGTGGCCAGCAGTCCGCTCTCCCCGGCGGCCAGGGAGCTCTGCAGGCGCTCGCGTTGGACGGGGTTCATGAAGAGGGAGTGGACGCCGTTGCCGATGAGGTTCACGGTCGTCTCGAAGCCGGCGAAGAGCAGGATGAAGGCCATCGCGGTGGCCTCGCCCTCCGTCAGATGGTCGCCGTGGTCGCTCGCCCGGATCAGGTCGGACATCAGATCGTCGCCCAGATCATCCCTTTTACGGTGGATGAGTTCACCGAGATAGGTCCGCATCTGCTTCACCGACCGGGCGACCCCGCCCCGCGGACCGCCGCCGTGGCGGATCATCATCCCGGCCCAGTCGCGGAAGTCGTCCTGGTCCTCGCGCGGTACTCCGAGCATCTCGCAGATGGCGTAGATGGGCAGCGGGAAGGCGAACTCGTGGATGAGGTCCGCCTCCCCCCTCCCCGCGAACCCGTCGATCAGGTGATCGGTGAGCGCCTGCACCCGCGGGGCGAACTCGGCGACCCTGCGCGGGGTGAACGCCTTCGACACCAGACGCCGCAGCCGGGTGTGGTCCGGAGGGTCGATGTTCAGCAGATGCGTCATCAGCTCCGCCTTGCGCTCCCCCGGGATCCCGGTCTTGCCCTTGGCGTGCGCGGGCTCTGCGTGGTGCGCCGGATTCTTGCTGAGCCGCTGGTCGGCGAGGGCCTGGCGGGCGTCCGCGTAACGGGTGACGAGCCAGGCCTCGACCCCGCTGGGGAGCTTCGTGCGGTGCACCGGGGAGTGCTCGCGCAGCCATGCGTAGGCCGGGTAGGGGTCGGTCGCGAACTCCCACGTGAAGAGTTCGGGCGCCGCGCCGACGGAGGGAGTGGACGACTGATCGTGCATGTCCCCGACAGTAGCCGCCGCGCCCCGGCGGACCGGCCCGGGCCGCGGCCAGCCGTCCCATATGACTGCTTCGCCGAGGCTGTCCGTAGATCGGACAACGCTTGACCTCGCCCCGTCCGGCACTCCTACCTTCGGTTGTGTGGACGTGAGGATCTTGAAAAGCAGTTTCGCGGTGGTGGAGAGACGGGCCGAACACGCCGTCAAGTTCTTCTACTCGCACCTGTTCTGGCACAACCCCGGAGTCCGTGACCTCTTCCCGGTCTCCTCCGAGGACATGGAACGCCAGCGGGACCGGCTCTTCGCCGCGCTCACCCACGTCATCTCCCGTCTCGGCGACGACGAGACCCTCGGCCCCTACCTGCGCGACCTGGGCCGCGACCACCGCAAGTTCCTGGTCCGCCCCGAGCACTACGCGGTCGTCGGCTCCAGCCTGCTCGCCGCGCTCGCCGAGACCTCCGGCGAAGCCTGGACCCCGCGGGTGGAGAAGGCCTGGACCGAGGCCTACCAGGTGATCGCCGACGCCATGCTCGCCGGGGCCGACGCGAGCGAGGACCCGCCGTGGTGGGACGCGGAGGTCGTGCGCCACCTCCAGTACGGACAGGACATCGGCGTGCTCACCCTGCGGCCGCACGCCCCCTTCCCCTATCTCCCCGGCCAGTACACGAGCGTGAGCAGCGACCGGGTCCCCAGGGCCTGGCGCACCTACTCCATCGGCAACGCCCCCCGCCCCGACGGCACCGTCGACCTGCACGTCAGCCGGATCGATCGCGGGCGGCTCAGCACCGCCCTGGTCCGCGAGACCCAGCCGGGCGATGTACTGCGCCTCGGCGCCGCCGGCGGGCAGCTGACCTTCCGCCGCTCCGGCCGCCCGGTCAGCCTGATCGCCGCCGGCACCGGCTGGGCCCCGATCCGGGCCATGCTGGAGGAGCTCGCGGACCGGCCACCCGATCAGGACGTACGGCTCTTCGTCGTGGCCCGGGACTGCGCGCACCTCTACGACCGGCCGCTCATCGACGCGTACGGGGCCTCCTGCGGCTGGCTCGACGTCACCTACATCACACCCGCCCCCGGCCGGCACCGCAACGAGGCCACCGAACGGCTCGCGACCGCCCTGAGCAACCGGGGCCTGTGGCCCGACCAGGACGTCTACCTCAGCGGGCCGGGGCAGTTCATCGACGAGACCACGCACCTCCTGGAGGTGCTCGGCGCCCGTCCCGGCCGCCTCTTCCACGACTGCGTACCCGCTGCGGGCGGCGACCACGGGCAGGGCGGCCGCCCGCTGGGCTTCGCCGAGTGGCTCCTGAACCGCCCTGCCCCGCACTGGCACGACCCCTCGGCCCGCGCCCCGAGGGAGTACTGAGGGAGTACCGCCGCAGGGAGGCGGGGGCCTACTCCGTGGCGGCTCCGACACCCTCGGCCACCCGGATCGCGTCCCGGTAGACGCGGGCCGCCGCGCGCAGCGCGGTCTCGGGGTCGACCCCCTCCGCCTCCGCGCGGGCCGCCAGTTCCAGCAGCTCGTAGCCGATGCCGTCGCCGCGGGGCAGCTCCACGGCCACTCCGCCCGTACGGGCCCGGCCCGCGAGCTTGGCCGCGAGCGCCAGGCCCGGCTGGCCCACCGGGATCCCGTCGGTGACCGACTCCCGCTGCTTCTCGACCGCCTTGGTGCGCTGCCAGTGGGCGTGGACGTCCTCGGGGGTATCTGCCGGCGCGTCGCCGAAGACGTGCGGATGCCGGTGGATCAGCTTCTGCACGAGTGCCCCGGCCACGTCGTCGATGGAGAAGGCCCCGAGGCCCTCCTCGTCGGCGCCACCGGCCTCGTCGCCCTCGCCCTCGTCCTCGCGGCCGGGGATGCCCTCCTCGGCGATCCGGGCGTGGAAGACCACCTGGAGCAGGACGTCGCCGAGTTCCTCGCGCAGTTCCTCCCGGTCGCCGTCCTCGATCGCCTCGACGAGCTCGTACGCCTCCTCGATCGCGTACTTGGCCAGGCCCCGGTGGGTCTGGCGGGAGGTCCACGGGCATTCGCGCCGGACCCGGTCCATCACCTGGACCAGGTCGAGCAGGCGGGCGCCCGGCAGGTCGTAGGAGCCGGGCAGCAGCTCCAGGTCGGGCATGGAGACCCGGCCGGAGCCGGCCAGCCGGGCCAGGCCGTCGGTGAGACGCTGGTCGCCCTCCCCGGCCGGGAGCACCACGACCGTACGGCCGCCCGCGCAGGCCTCGACCAGCTCGTGCGCGTCCGGGGCCGTGTACTCGACCTCGACGCCCGCCTCCCGCAGGTACGGCAGCTGCGGGTGGCCGGGGTCGGCGCACAGCACCCGGTCCGCGGCGTGCAGGGTCTGCCACGCCGGCCAGGACAGCACGCCGGGGGCGACCCGGTGGCTGGTGGTCAGCAGGACGATACGGCCCGTGGGCTCGGGTGCGGCGGTGGGCTGGGAGTGGTCGGTCACCCCTCGAACCTACCTCCGCCGCGGGGCGTCAGGCTCCGGCGGGTGCCTGCTCGGGGCGCGTCCGCTGGGTGATCCAGGGCGTCTCCACCGGGCCGAGTCCGACCTGCTGGGCGTCCCAGGTCCCGTAGCGCGGGTTGACCTCGATGTGGAGGGCCTCCGACGCCTTGGCGAGCGGCTCGATGATCTTGTCCTCGCCGTAGCGCTCGCTGAGCTTGCCGAGCAGCAGCTGGAAGCGCACCTCCTCCTCGATCTGCCCGGCGGCGAGCGGGACGCGGGCCTGGAGGGCGGCCTGCTCCAGCGCCGCCGCGCCCTTGCCGTCCTCCTGGGCCTTGCGGGCGTCCTCGATCTCCTTGGTCGTGACCGAGATGCCCGCGTCCTTCGCGGCCCGCTCCAGCACCCGGAGCTGGATCATCTTGCCGAGCTTGATCCGGTCCAGCTGCGGGGTGTTGGAGATGAGCGTCGCGGCGTGCTCGGAACGGTTCTGTGCGGCGCGGACGTCGCCCACCTGGGCCTGGAGCGCGGAGGTGGTGATCCGTTCACCGCCGACGACGGCCGCGGTGCCGGGCCGGGTCTCGCCCGAGCAGGCGGACAGCAGGGGCGCCGCCACGAGCAGGGCGGCGGAGACGGAGAGCGCAGTGCGACGGTGCAAAGGAGCCTCCAGGGCCGGGAGATTGTGCGTCGATGCACAAGGGCCGTGCGGTGATCGATGGTATGCAGTAAGGGTGGCCCGGGCCACTGGTTCGACCAACGATTCACGGGGTGTCGGGGGCACGTGTCCGTTCGTGTCGCGGCCACTTCAGGTCCATCCCCGCTTCCTCCGGTGCTGCCAGGGTCGGCCCACCATGTCGACACCGCACCGCTCGCCGCGCCGCCGCAGTCTGTCCGGTTCGGCGCTGGCCGCCCTGCTCACGGCGGTGGCCGTGTGCGCCGGGGACGCCGCCGCCCGCGTCTTCCCGTACGGATCGCGCCATCGCAGCGTCAACGACCTCGGCAATCAGTTCGTACCCTTCCACGCGCACCTGTGGGACCTCCTGCACGGCCGCGCGCGGGGCGGGCTGCTGTTCAACTGGCAGTCGGGATACGGTACGAGCTTCCTGCCCGACCTCGGCACCTACCTGACCAGCCCGCTCTCCGTCCTCGTCGCCGCCTTCCCGCGCGCCGACATCGACCTGGCCGTGTACGTCGTCACCGTGCTCAAGACGGCGGTCGCGGCGGCGGCCATGGCCTGGCTGCTGCGCACCCTCCACCGGGGGCCGTGGTGGGCGGCCGGACTGCTCGGGGCCTCGTACGCGCTGTGCGGCTGGTCGGTGATCGAGGCCTCCTACAACCCGATGTGGCTGGACGGGCTGATCGCGTTCCCCCTGCTGTGCCTGACCGGTGAATGGGCCCTGCGCGGGCGGCGGGTGCTGCTCGCCCCGCCGGTCGTCGCCGTGTGCTGGACGTCGAACTTCTACACCGCCTACATGGCCACGCTCGGCGCCGCGCTGGTGGTGCTGGTACGGGTGGTGCTGACCCGGGAGGGCGTGCGGACCCGGATCGCGGTGATCGCCCGGGCGGCCGCGACCACCCTGCTGGGCATCGCGCTGGCGGCGCCGGTCCTGCTGCCGCTGTTCCTCAGCTCGGGTCAGGCCTACCCCGGATGGGTCAGGGAGTTCCGGCCGGTGTCCTGGGCGGACCTCTTCGCGCGGCTGCTGCCGGGGACGTACTCCTTCTCCTCCCCCGCCGTGTTCGTCGCCGCCGGCACCCTGCTGCTGGTCGCCGCGCTGCCCTTCCACCGTTCGGTACCGCTGCGCGACCGGCTGTGGTGGACGGGACTGACGGCGGCCGTGGCGCTCTCCCTGCAGTGGGCGCCGACCCATCTGGCCTGGCACCTGTTCGCCACCCCGAACGGCAGCCCGTACCGGCAGACCTTCGTCCTGGCCGGGATCGCCGTCATCGCCGCATGGACCGCTCTGGAGGGCGGCCTGCCGCGGCCGGCGGCGCTGGCCGCGGGCACGGGCCTGCTGGCGGCCGCCGCGCTGTGGGCCCGCGGCAGCACGCTGACCACGACCTGGGGGTACGCGCTGTTCGCGGCCGGCCTGGCGCTGTCCGGCGCGGCCTGGTGGGCGCTGCGCCATCGCCGCCTGGCGCTCCCGGCGGCCGGGCTGCTGGCCCTGGTGCTGCTCGCGCAGGCGGCGGCGACCACCGCCTTCGGCCACCAGGGCAAACTGGGCGGCCTCGACGACTACCCGTCCTGGGGGCGGGGCCACACCGCGCGCGCCCGGGCCCTCGCGGCGGCCGAGGGCTGGCCGGCGTACCGCACCGACCCGAGCCGGCCCGCCCTGTCGGGCAACGACCCGCTGCTGCTGGGCGGGGAGGGCGGCTCCTACTACAGCAGCCACACCCCCGAGGTGTTCACGCGGACGATGGTCGCGCTCGGCGCCGGCTGGACCTCGCGCGGCCGCAACGTCCAGAGCCTCGACAACCCGGTCACCGACGCCGTCTTCGCGGTCGGCGCCCGCCTCCAGCCGGACGGCTCGGTGCTGCGCGCCGAGGTGCCCCCGCTGGTGACGACCCGCCCGCCCGGCGCGCCCCTCTCCTACGGCGACTCGCCCTTCGCCAACCAGGAACTGCTGCTGGGCGCCCGCGTGTACGAGGACCCGCTCGCGCCCGGGGTCTGCCGCGCGGGCACCGAGGCCTACCTGTGGGCACCGGAGTACAACGCGACGGCCCGCCTCGCCGACGGCCCGGCCTTCCGGCTGAACGGCAACGCCCCCCGCAACCGGGCGGCCCTCCAGCCGATGGGCGTCTCCCGCGGCACCTCCTCGGCGCTGGTCTTCGACGCGGCCCCGCCGCCGCGCTGGGCCCTGTCCTGTCTGGACCGCCCCCGCCTCGACGCGGCGGTGGCCGCCCTGCGCGCCTCGGCCGCGACCTCGGTCCGGGTCGGCTCCTCCGGCGTCCTGGCCGATCTGCCCGCGGGCACCACGGGCACGGCGGTCCTCTCCGTCCCCGCGATCGCCGGATGGACGTGCAACGACCGGCCCGCATCGGCCCACCTGGGGCTGGTCGCGGTGCCCCTCACCCCCGGCACCGCACAGGTCGCCTGCTCCTTCCGCCCGCCCGGGCTGCTGCCCGGACTGTCGGTCGCGGCGGCGGCCCTGGCACTCCTCGCCGTCACCGCCCTGCAAACCGGCCGCGGCCGCCGGCCGGCGTGACGGCACCGGCCCTTCGGACCGACGTCAGCGGACCTGGCTCAGCCACTGCAGGGTGCGGCGTATCTCCGACGGGAAGGGGTGGGTCGGGCCGTGCAGCCGCTCCGCGTCGAACAGCAGCCGGGCCAGGGCGTCGTGGGCCGCCGGGCGGTCGCCGAGGGAGAGCAGCAGGTGCGCGATCCGGCGGCGGATCTCCAGCGGCAGGGCCTGGTCCGGGTTGGCGTAGCGGTTCTCGAAGTACGGGAGCAGCGAGCGGTACTCCGCCAGGGCGGCGGCCGGCTCGCCGAGCTGCTCCAGGCACTGCGCCGCGTCGTAGCGGAACCGCAGGGACTGGGGGTCGCCGGCCGGGAACTCCTCCGCCAGGCGACGCAGTTCGGGCAGGGCGCGGCGGTACTGGCCGTCGTCCATCAGGGTGGCCGCGTACTGCTTGCGCAGGGAGCGGACCACCGGTGAGTGCTCGCCGTGCTCGGCGGCCGCCGCGGGGAGGATCCCGCCGAGGATGTCCACGGCCTGCGTGAGCCGGCCCTGGTCCAGGAGCGTGCGGGCCTGGTCCACGGCGCCCGGGATGTCGGGTTTGCTCGGCACCGGCACCGGCGCGGGGGTCCGTGTGGGCGTCGGCGCGGACGCGGGCGGCACGGGGGTGCCCGTCGGCGTGGACGTCGGCGGCGTGGTCGGCCGCGGCGGGATCACCGCGGCCCGGTCCGGCCAGGGGGCCTGGGGGCGGACGAAGGGCCGGGTCGGGTCCAGCGGGCGGACCGGCCCGCGGCCGTCGCGGGCCGGGAGCAGCGGGGCGAGGGCCTCGTAGACCTCCTGTGCCGAGGACGGCCGGTCCTGCGGGTCCTTGGCGAGGAGGCGCATCAGGAGCGCCTCCAGCTCCTGCGGGACCTCCGGGCGCTGCGGGCGGACCGGGACCGGGGCCTCGTACAGGTGGCGGTGGAGCACGCCCAGGGCGGTGGACCCGGCGAAGGGGACGTTGCCGCTGAGCAGTTCGTACAGGAGCACGCCGAGCGCGTACAGGTCGGTGTAGGGGCCCACAGCGCCGCTCATCGCCTGCTCGGGCGCCATGTACGCGGGGCTGCCTATCGGCGTGCCGGTGCTGGTGAGGCGGGTGGTGTCGGTGTCCATCACCGAGGCCACACCGAGGTCGAGGACCAGGACGGTGCCGTCCGGGCGGACCATCACGTTGCGCGGCTTCAGGTCGCGGTGGACGATCGGCACCGCGTGCACGGCCGACAGCACCGAGCACAGCTGCGCGACGACCGCGACCGCCCACTGCCACGGGTACGGGCCGTGGGCGGCGAGGTGGTCGGCGAGGTCGGAGCCCTCGACATAGCCCATGACGAGGAACAGCTCGTCGCCGTCGCTGCCCGCGTCGTGGACGGTGACCAGGCCGGGGTGGTCCACCTGGGCCGTGACCCGGCATTCGCGCACGAAACGGCGGCGCAGCTCCTCGGCGACCGTGCCGGGCCCGGCGACCTTGTCGGGGCGCAGCAGTTTGACGGCGACCCGCCGGTCCAGACGGCGGTCGTACGCCGTCCACACCTGGCCCATGCCGCCCTGTCCGAGGATGCTCGCCAGCTCGTAGCGGTCTCCGATGAGGCGTTCGGTCACTGCTGCGGATCCCGGAAGGCGGTCTGGTTCGGGTCCTGGTGGTGCCCGCCGGGCGGCGGGGTCTGCTTGCGCAGCAGCTCGCTGAGCTCGTCGAGTTCGGCGCGGACCTGCCCGATGCGCGGCGGCGGGGTCGGCTGCGGCGGCACCTGCGGGGCGGCCGGCGTCTGGCCCGAGATCACGGTGGGGGCCTGGGCGGCGTGCGGGTAGCCGTAGGACGGCGAGGTCTGCTGCGGGTGGTTGTAGGGCGTGGGCTGCCCCGGGTACCACGGCGCGGGCGCCGCCGCCCTCATGGCCTCGTGGTGCTTGATGTCGGCGACGAGGAAGTACACGCAGATCGCGAAGCCCATGAGGATCGAGCCACCGGCGCCGAGGTTGCCCTGCCAGCCGTTGACGTCGGGGGTCGGGTCCAGCTGGATCAGCGTCATCCAGACGACGGCGAGCACACCGCTGACCACCAGCAGCACCCAGTCCCGGGACCTACGGGTGACCAGCGCGAGCCGCAGCATCGAGCCCCACGCCAGGAAGCCGCAGCTCAGGATGGGCAGCAGCATGAACACCACGCGCAGTGTCACCACGCCGCCCGAGGTGGACTGGGGGGCGTGCTGCGGCGGAAGGCCGGGGCCGTGCATCGCTGCTCCTGACGGGCCGTGCGGAAGAGGTTTCGGGTCTGAGGGTATACAGCGTTCCCGGCCATCAGTGAGGGGATGCGCGCAACCGTTGCAGGGTCGCAGCACGGCCCCCTGCGGCGCGCGCGGGCCGCGGCCGGGAGCACGGGCTCCCGGCCGCGGCCGTACGCGTCTACGCGCCGAGGATGGTGGTGAGGAACTCGCCGGTCCAGGCCAGCAGTTCGCGGCCGACCACCGGCTTGCCGCCGATCTTGCCCGCCTTGGGGCGCGGGACCAGGACCTGCGAGGTCGCCGGCTTGAGGACCGTGCCCGGGTAGAGGCGCCTCAGCCGCAGCTCCTGCGACTCGCGCAACTCCACCGGCCCGAAGCGGATGTTGTTGCCCTGGAGGGTGATGTCGCCGACCCCGCAGGCCCGTGCCAGCATCCGCAGTCCGGCCACCAGCAGCAGGTTCTCCACCGGCTCCGGGAGCTTGCCGTAGCGGTCGGTGAGCTCCTCGCGGACGGCCTTGACGTCCGCCTCGGAGGCGGCCGACGCGATGGACCGGTACGCCTGCAGGCGCAGCCGCTCGCCCGGCGCGTAGTCGTGCGGGACGTGCGCGTCGACCGGCAGCTCGATCTTGACCTCCAGCGGCGGCTCCTCCTCCACCCCGCCCTCCACGGCGGCCCGGTAGTCGGCCACCGCCTCGCCGACCATGCGGATGTACAGGTCGAAGCCGACGCCCGCGATGTGACCGGACTGCTCGCCGCCGAGGAGGTTGCCCGCGCCGCGGATCTCCAGGTCCTTCATCGCCACGTACATGCCGGCGCCCATCTCGGTGTGCTGGGCGATCGTCGCGAGCCGCTCGTGCGCGGTCTCCGTCAGCGGCTTCTCCGGCGGGTACAGGAAGTAGGCGTACCCGCGCTCGCGGCCGCGGCCGACGCGGCCGCGCAGCTGGTGCAGCTGCGACAGGCCGAAGTTGTCGCCGCGCTCCACGATCAGGGTGTTGGCGTTGGAGATGTCGATGCCCGACTCGACGATGGTGGTGGAGACGAGGACGTCGAACTTCTTCTCCCAGAAGTCGACGACGACCTGCTCCAGGGCCTGCTCCGACATCTGGCCGTGCGCCGTCGCGATCCGCGCCTCGGGCACGATCTCGCGCAGCTTGGCCGCCGCCCGGTCGATGGACTCGACCCGGTTGTGGATGTAGAAGCACTGCCCCTCGCGCAGCAGTTCACGGCGGATGGCCGCGCCGATCTGCTTCTCCTCGTACGGCCCGACGAAGGTGAGCACCGGGTGGCGCTCCTCCGGCGGGGTGGTGATCGTCGACATCTCGCGGATGCCGGTCACCGCCATCTCCAGGGTGCGCGGGATCGGCGTCGCGGACATGGTCAGCACGTCGACGTTGGCGCGGAGCTTCTTCAGCTGCTCCTTGTGCTCCACGCCGAAGCGCTGCTCCTCGTCGACGATGACCAGGCCCAGGTCCTTGAACTTCGTCTCCTGCGAGAACAGCCGGTGGGTGCCGATGACCACGTCCACCGATCCCTCCCGCAGGCCCTCCAGCGTCGCCTTCGACTCGGTCTCGCTCTGGAAGCGGGACAGCGCCTTCACGTTGACCGGGAACTGGCTGTAGCGCTCGGAGAAGGTCCCGAAGTGCTGCTGCACGAGCAGCGTGGTCGGTACCAGGACGGCGACCTGCTTGCCGTCCTGGACGGCCTTGAAGGCGGCGCGCACCGCGATCTCGGTCTTGCCGTAGCCGACGTCGCCGCAGATCAGCCGGTCCATGGGGACCGACTTCTCCATGTCCTCCTTCACCTCGGCGATCGTCGTGAGCTGGTCGGGGGTCTCCGCGTACGGGAAGGCGTCCTCCAGCTCGCGCTGCCAGGGGGTGTCGGGGCCGAAGGTGTGGCCGGGCGCCGCCATGCGCGCGCTGTAGAGCTTGATGAGGTCGCCCGCGATCTCCTTGACGGCCTTCTTCGCGCGCGCCTTGGTCTTGGTCCAGTCGGCGCCGCCGAGCCGGTGCAGGGTGGGGGCCTCGCCGCCGACGTACTTGGTGACCTGCTCCAGCTGGTCGGTGGGGATGTAGAGGCGGTCGCCGGGCTGCCCGCGCTTGGCGGGGGCGTACTCCACCAGCAGGTACTCGCGGGTGGCGCCCTGCACGGTGCGCTGGACCATCTCGACGTAGCGGCCCACGCCGTGCTGCTCGTGGACGATGTAGTCGCCGGCCTCCAGGGTCAGCGGGTCGATCGTCTTGCGGCGGCGGGTCGGCATCCGGCCGAGGTCCTTGGTGGCGGTCCGCTGCCCGGTCAGGTCGGTCTCGGTGAGCACGGCCAGGCGCAGCACCGGGTCGACGAAGCCGTTGTCGATCGATCCGCAGGAGACGTGGACCAGGCTCGGCTCCAGGGTGCCCAGGTCCGGCTCCAGCCGGGCGGCGATGCCCTCGCCGGCGAGCACCTCGACGGTGCGGGCGGCCGGGCCGTGGCCCTCGGTGAGGTAGACGGTGTGCCAGCCGTCGGCGATCCAGCCCTTGGTGTCGGCCAGGGCGCGGGCGGTGTCGCCGCGGTAGGCCTCCGGGGCGTGCATGCCCAGCTTGAGGGTGTCGGCGGCCAGGTCGGTGTCGTCCGCGGCGAACGGGGAGACCGACCACCACATCATGTCCAGCTCGCGGGCCCGGTCGCGGACGTCGGCGATGCCGCGCAGCGAGGCCGCGCCGACGTCGATGGGGGCGTCGCCGCCGCCCGCGGTGGCCGCCCAGGACGCCATCAGGAACTCCTGGCTGGTCGCGACGAGGTCGGCGGCCCGGGTCCGTACCCGCTCGGGGTCGCAGACGACGGCCATCGCCCCGGCGGGCAGCACGTCGATCAGCAGTTCCATGTCGTCGACCAGGACCGGGGCGAGGGACTCCATGCCCTCCACCGCGATGCCCTCGGCGATCTTGCCGAGCAGCTCGCCGAGCTCCGGGTGGGCCTCGGCGAGGGCCCGGGCCCGCTCCCGCACGGCGTCCGTCAGCAGCAGCTCACGGCAGGGCGGCGCCCACAGGCCGTGCTCGGCGATCTCCAGGGACCGCTGGTCGGCGACCTTGAAGTAGCGGATCTCCTCGACCTCGTCGCCCCAGAACTCCACGCGCAGCGGGTGTTCCTCGGTGGGCGGGAAGACGTCGAGGATGCCGCCGCGCACGGCGAACTCGCCGCGCTTCTCGACCAGCTCGACGCGTGCGTACGCGGCGGCCGCCAGCGCCTCGGTGACCTCGCCGAGATCGGCGGTCGCGCCCTGCCGCAGGCTCACCGGGACCAGCTCGCCCAGGCCCTTGACCTGCGGCTGGAGCACGGACCGGATGGGGGCGACGATCACGCTGACAGGGCCGGCGGCCGGGTCGTCCTTGCTGGGGTGCACCAGCCGGCGCAGTACGGCGAGCCGGCGGCCCATGGTGTCGCTGCGCGGGCTGAGCCGCTCGTGCGGGAGGGTCTCCCAGGAGGGGTAGTCGGCCACCTCGTCGGGCGGCAGCAGGGAGCGCAGCGCGGCGGCCAGGTCCTCGGCCTCGCGACCGGTGGCGGTGACCGCCAGCACGGTCCGCTCGGTCTGCCGGGCCAGCGCGGCGATCACGAAGGGGCGCGCGGCGGCCGGTCCGACGAGGTCCACGTGCATGCGGTTGCCGTCACCGGCCGCGGTGACCGCCTCGGTGAGGGCGGCGTCCCGGGTGACGGCGTCGAGCAGTCCGTGCAGGCTCATGAGGAGGCTTTCCATCCGGTGAGGGTCTGGGCGTGAGGGTGTGAAGGGGCAACGCGAAGCACCCGACACGTCGTACGGGCCGGGGGTTCCCACCCTACGACGGCGCCCGCACCGACGCGCGAGGGATTCGGGTCACGGCGCGGGCGCGGACCCGCCACATCCTGGTGGCGTTGCTCCCGCTTTACGATGTTCCCGTAACCACCGCCTGAGCTCGCCGCGTCCTTGCCGCAGGAGTTCACGCCGAACGGCCGAGGAGCACGAGTCCGTGACGAGCGATGCCATAGCCCGCCCGGCACCGGCCCCCCAGGCCCCGCCCCGGGCGGCCGCGCCCCGCTGGGCCGGGCCCTGGCTGGTGGCCTGCGGGCTCTTCCTCGTCTACCTCGTGCTGTCCGTCGGCCGGTTCCGGCGCATGGACTGGGCCTCCTGGGACCTGGGGATCTTCGAGCAGGCGATCCGGGCGTACGCCCACCTCCAGGAGCCCGTCGCCGACCTGAAGGGGCCGGGCGCCAACATCCTCGGGGACCACTTCAGCCCGATCATCGCGCTCATCGCGCCCGTCTACCGGGTCTTCCCCGGCCCGATCACCCTGCTGGTCGTACAGGCCGCGCTGTTCGCGCTCTCCGCCGTGCCCGTCACCCGGGCGGCGGGGCGGCTCCTGGGCCGGGCCCGCGGGATCGCCGTCGGCGTCGCGTACGGCCTGTCCTGGGGCATCCAGCGGGCGGTGGAGTTCGACTTCCACGAGATCGCCTTCGCCGTGCCGCTGCTGGCCTTCGCCCTGGAGGCGGTCCTGGCCCGGCGCTGGCGGGCCGCGCTGCTGTGGGGGCTGCCGCTGCTCCTCGTCAAGGAGGACCTCGGCTTCACGCTGGCCGCTCTGGCCGTCGTGGTGGCCTGGCGCGCCCGCGCCACCGACCGGCGCACCGTCTGGACGGCGCTCGGTGTCGCCGCGGCCGCCTGCGTGTTCGCCGTACTGGTGTTCACCGTGTTCATACCGGCCTTCGCGTCCGACGGCTACGGCTACTGGAACAAGATCGACGGCGGTGGGCCCTTCGCCGGCCTCGGCACCAAGCTGGCCACGCTGGGCTGGGTGCTGATCCCCACCTCCGGCCTGCTGGCCCTGCGCTCGCCGCTGCTGCTGGTCGCCGCTCCCACCCTCGGCTGGCGGTTCCTGTCCGGGGACGACCACTACTGGTCCACCGACTGGCACTACAGCGCCGTGCTGATGCCCGTCGTCGCGCTCGCCCTGGTCGACGCCGTCGACACCGTCCGGCGCGGCGACCGGGCCCGGCTGCGCGCCTACGCCCTCCAGATGCCCACGGCGGTGCTCGCCGCCTCCCTCGCCCTGGCCATGACGAGCATGCCGACCGCCAAGCTCACGGAGGCGTCCACCTACGAGAAGCCCGAGCGCGTCGTCGCGATCGAACGGCTCCTCGACAGGATCCCCGACGGCGCCACCGTGGAGGCGGACACCACCCCGCTGACCCGGCTGACCTCCCGCTGCCGCGTCCTGTGGATCGGCGGCAGCAAGGGCGTCGTCCCCGACTGGATCACCATCGACAACGGGAACAAGTGGGCCGGCGAGGACCCGACCGGCTACGCCTCCCAGCTCCACCCCGGCGAGCGGTACACCCTGGTGGGCGAGGCCGGCGGGGTCGTCCTGATGCAGCGCGACACCACCGGCTGAGCGGGCCCTTACCGGACCCGAAAAGGCGCAGGCCCAAGGCAGTGAGTCCCGGGCCTGCGCCTCCCCCCGTACGAACGCGGCGCCGGCTACTCGCTCGCGATCGCGTTCAGGACGTTCATCCGGCCCGCCCGGAAGGCCGGGACCAGTGCGGCGAACAGGCCCACGAAGGCCGACGCGGCGAACACCCCGATGATCGTCGGCCACGGGATCTCCAGGACCTTCAGGCCCTCCAGCGCCAGCAGCTGCTGCGCGGTGGCCCCCCAGCCCATGCCCAGCCCGAGGCCGAGCAGCGCGCCGAAGAGGGCGATGACCACCGACTCCAGGCGGATCATGCGGCGCAGCTGGCGGCGGGAGAGGCCGATGGCACGCATCAGGCCGATCTCGCGGGTCCGCTCGACCACCGACAGGGCCAGGGTGTTCACGACACCCAGCACCGCGACGATGATGGCGAGGCCGAGGAGGCCGTAGACCATGTTCAGCAGCTGGCCGACCTGGTCCTTCAGGGCCTGCTTGTAGTCGGCCTGGTTGCGCACCACGTACTGCGGGTACTCGCCCATGGCCGCCTTGACCGATGTGTACGCGGCGGCGTCGGACTGCCCGTCCTCGGCGGTGGCCAGCAGCATGAAGGGCAGCGGCATCCGGTCCGCGGGTACGTTCGCCCGCGCGGTCTCGGTGCTGATGTACGCCATGCCCTTGTCGAGGTTGCCCTCGTCGCTGGTGATCGCCGCGACCTTGAGCTTGACCGTCCTGCCGCCGGTGAAGGCGACCGTCATCTCGTCGCCGAGCTTGATGCCGTGCTTCGTGGCGTACAGGGAGCCCACCGACATGGAGCCCTCGCCGTAGGCCGCCGCGTGCTCGCCGGCCGTCATCTTGCGCCGGATGTCCTTGGCGTACGTCGGGTCGGTGGCGCCGAGGCCGGTCTCCTCGGTGGTGCCGTCGGGCGCGGTGAGCGTGACGTCCACCTGGCGGTAGGCGGTGACGTGGTCGAGGCCGGCGGTGGCGCGCAGGGCCTGCTCGGCCTGCGGCAGGACGGGCTGGCCGGACTCGGAGGCGACGATGTAGTCCGCGCCGACCGACTTGTCGAGCTCATCGGTCGCGGAGGCCACCATCGAGGAGCCGACCACCGACAGGCAGGCGACCAGCGCGAGGCCGATCATCAGTGCGGCAGCGGTGGCGCCGGTGCGGCGCGGGTTGCGCAGGGCGTTGCGCTCGGCGAGCCGGCCCACGGACCCGAAGGGCCGCAGGACCACACCGGAGAGCACCCGCACCACTCCCGCGGCGAGCAGCGGGCCGATCACGATGAAGCCGATGAGGGTGAGGACGACGCCCAGGCCCAGCCAGAGGGATCCGGCCGCGGCCTTCTCGGCGGCCGCGGCGAGGTAGAGCGAGGCGCCGCCGATGCCGGTGAGCACCAGTCCGAGCGCGGCGCGGACGCGGCCGGCCTTCTTGTCGTCCGGGGTTCCGGACTCGCGCAGGGCGGCCATCGGAGAGACCTTGCCGGCGCGGCGGGCCGGGACGTAGGCGGAGACGACGGTCACGACGACGCCGAGGACGATGCCGACGACGGGCGTGGTCCAGGCGACCGTCAGGTCGTCGGTGGACAGGTGCATGCCCATCTGGCCCATGAGCGCCATCAGGCCGACGGCCAGGCCCACGCCCGCCGCGACGCCCAGGACCGAGCCGACCACGCCGAGCAGGAAGGCCTCGACGACCACGGACTTCAGGACCTGTCCGCTGTCGGCGCCGATGGCACGCATCAGGCCGATCTCACGGGTGCGCTGGGCGACCAGCATGGAGAAGGTGTTGAAGAT
This sequence comes from Streptomyces sp. NPDC060232, assembly GCF_042726555.1. Taxonomy (NCBI): domain Bacteria; kingdom Bacillati; phylum Actinomycetota; class Actinomycetes; order Kitasatosporales; family Streptomycetaceae; genus Streptomyces; species Streptomyces sp. NPDC060232. The sequence continues at coordinate 70,724 of NZ_JBHXAG010000027.1, forward strand.
CAGGAAGATGCCGACGAGGAAGGCGATGCCGGCGAAGCCGAGCATCACGTACTTCATGATGTCGAGGAAGGCGCCCACGTCCTTGCGGTTGGCGTCCGCGGCTTCCTTGGCGGTCTGCAGCTTGTACGCGTCCGCGCCGACGGCCTTGAGCGCGCTCGCGACGTGCTGCTTGAGCTGCTCGTCGCTCACCCCGTCCTTGGCGGTGACGTTGACGTGCGTGAAGGAGTCGGCGGAGCCGAGCAGCGACTGCTGCGCGGTGGCCGTGTCGAAGTAGACGACGGCCGCGCCGGGGTTGGTCACGGTGAAGGCGGCGATACCGGTGATCCTGGCGCGGACGTCGCCGGTGATGGCGATGGTGCGCAGTTCGTCACCCAGGCCCAGGCCGTGCTTCTTCGCGGTGTCGGCGTCGACCATCACCTCGGTGGGGCCGCGCGGCGCCTGACCGGAGGTGATCTTCATGGACCTGAGCTCGTTGTCGCTCCAGTTGCCCGCGATGGTCGGGGCGCCGGTGGTCGAGCCCATGTTCTCGTTCTTGGAGTTGACCACCGTGACGGCCATCGAGACGACGCCGCCCTCGGCGCTCTTGACGCCCTCGGCCTTCTTGACCTGCTCGACGACCGAGCCCGCCAGCGTCTCGGGCTTGCCGCGGTCGGGGGCCTCGTCCCCGCTCTCGGCGGACTTGGGGCTGACGGTCACGTCGGAGTTGGTGACGGCGAACAGCTTGTCGAAGGTGGTGTTCATGGTGTCGGTGAACACCAGGGTGCCGCAGACGAACGCGACGGAGAGCAGGACCGCGACGGCCGAGAGCGCCATCCGCCCCTTGTGCGCGACGAAGTTGCGCCGCGAGGTCTTCAGGACCGTGTTGCTCATGAGGTCCGCCCGCGCGCGTCGAAGTCCTTCATCCGGTCCAGGACCTGGTCGGCGGTGGGTGCGTGCATCTCGTCGACGATCCGGCCGTCGGCCAGGAAGATGACGCGGTCGGCGTAGGACGCGGCGACGGGATCGTGGGTGACCATGACGATGGTCTGGCCGAGCTCGTCCACCGAGCGGCGCAGGAAGCCGAGGACCTCGGCGCCCGCGCGGGAGTCCAGGTTTCCGGTCGGCTCGTCACCGAAGATGATCTCGGGGCGGGCGGCGAGGGCGCGGGCCACGGCCACGCGCTGCTGCTGGCCGCCGGACAGCTCGGTCGGACGGTGCCTCAGACGGCCGGCCAGGCCCACGGTCTCCACCACGCGGTTCAGCCACTCCGCGTCGGGCTTGCGGCCCGCGATGTCCATGGGGAGCGTGATGTTCTCCAGGGCGTTGAGCGTGGGCAGCAGGTTGAAGGCCTGGAAGATGAAGCCGATCCGGTCGCGGCGCAGCCGCGTGAGCTTCTTGTCCTTCAGCCCGGTGATCTCGGTATCGTCCAGGTGGATCTGACCGCTGGTCACCGTGTCGAGGCCGGCGAGGCAGTGCATCAGCGTGGACTTGCCGGAGCCGGAGGGGCCCATGATCGCGGTGAACCGGCCGCGCATGATGTCCACGTCCACGTCGTCGAGGGCGACGACACGCGTCTCCCCGGAGCCGTAGGCCTTAACGACCTTCCGCGCCCGGGCCGCGACGGCAGCATGCCCTCCAGTACCCCCGTGCCTGGTTTCGGTCATTGCCGTTGTCACGGTCTGTCTCCTTCTTCGAATGCGTGCCTGTGCGTACGTGCGTGTGCGTGCGTGTGCGTGCGTGCGTGTGCGTGCGTGCGTGTGCGTGCGTGTGCGTGCGTGCTCCGCCGTGATGAGTCTCCGGCGGCAGGGCCCTACGGCGCGCTGGTGCCCGTAGCCGTATCCACCCGGGGGTTAACCCCACCCGGCCCTCCGGTTCGTATGCTCCAGTCAAGGAGACGCCGGGCGCCTCCACCTCCTCCGACGGGAGGAAAGACCCCTGGCCCGTAGTGCGGAGGGGCCCCTAGGGGTTGTCCGCCCTTCGGACGACACGGCCTGAGGGATACCGCCCGCAGGGCGGCGGTGAGATGGTGTCCCCCGCAAGTACGTGCAAGGGGAAGGAATCTCGGTGCCGGCAGCGGACAGCACGGACGCAGGCCCGGACGGCATACCCGCCGGGCGTGCGGACGCCGCCCCCGGCGCGGCCGTTTCGGCCACGGGCACGAACACGGGCGGTGCCGCGGGCGGGGGTACGGACCGGGCCGCCGGCGGAGGTACGGACCGGCCGGCCGGACGCCCCGCGGCCCCCGTGGTCGCCTCCCTGATGCTCGGCATGGCCCTCGTCGCCCTCGACAGCACCATCGTCGCCACCGCCGTCCCGCAGATCGTCGGCGACCTCGGCGGCTTCTCCGTCTTCTCCTGGCTCTTCTCCGGCTACCTGCTCGCCGTCACCGTCACCCTGCCGGTCTACGGCAAGCTGTCCGACACCTTCGGCCGCAAGCCCGTCCTGATCTTCGGCATCGGCCTCTTCCTCATCGGCTCGCTGCTGTGCGCGTCCGCCTGGAACATGGCCGCCCTCATCGCCTTCCGCATCGTCCAGGGCCTGGGCGGCGGCGCCCTCCAGGGCACCGTCCAGACCCTGGCCGCCGACCTGTACCCGCTCAGGGAACGCCCGAGGATCCAGGCCCGCATGTCCAGCGTCTGGGCCGCCTCGGCCGTGGCCGGCCCCGCCCTGGGCGGGCTGCTCGCCTCCTACGCGCACTGGCGGTGGATCTTCCTGATCAACCTGCCGCTGGCCGCCCTCGCCCTGTGGATGGTCACCCGCCACCTGACCGAGCCGGTACGCTCCCCCGGCCGCCGCGGCCCGGTCGACTACTGGGCGGGCGCCCTCGGGGTCTTCTGCTGCGGCGGACTCCTGCTCTTCGCGCTCGTCCAGGGCGGCGTCGCCTGGCCCTGGCTGTCCGCCCCCTCGCTGGGCCTGCTGGGTGCCAGTGCCGTCCTGGCCGCCGTGGTGGTCCGGGTGGAACGGCGCGCGGAGGAACCGATCCTCCCGGGCTGGGTGTGGCGCCGGCGCACCATCGCCGCCGTCAACCTGGCCATGGGCGCGCTGGGCCTGCTGATGGTCGCCCCGATGGTCTTCATGCCGACCTACGCCCAGTCCGTACTCGGCCTCGGACCCGTCGGCGCCGGACTCGTCATGTCCGTGATGACCCTGAGCTGGCCCGTCACCGCCGCCCTCAGCCAGCACGTCTACCGGCGCATCGGCTTCCGCAACAGCGCGGCTGTCGGCATCGGCCTCGCCGCGGTGATCCTGTACTGCTTCACCCTGCTCCCGTACCCCGCCCGGCCCTGGCAGCCCGCCCTGATCATGCTGCTGCTCGGCGCCTCCCTCGGCCTCTTCCAGCTCCCGCTGATCGTCGGAGTCCAGTCCACCGTGGGCTGGGCCGAACGCGGCACCACCACCGCCTCGGTGCTCTTCTGCCGCCAGGTCGGCCAGAGCGTGGGCGCCGCCCTGCTCGCCGCCGTCGCCAACGCCACCATCGCCGCCCGCCTGGCCGACGCCCCCGTGGCCGGACTCCCGCACCACCTCGACGACGTCGCCCAGGCCCTGGAACACCCCGACCTGCTCCCCCGGGCCGCCGCCGACCACCTGCGCGAAGCCGTGTCCGCCGCCGTGGAGCACATCTTCCTCGGCGCGGCGGCGGCCGCCGTGGCCGCGCTGATCGTCCTGCTCCTGGTGGCACCCCGCAGATTCCCGGTCCTGCCCGAACTGCGCGAGGACTGAACCGCCGGCGCCCGGAGCGCCGCCTTGTCATGGCCAGGGCAATGGGCAACCCTCGTACGCAGCACCGTCATCCGGGGGGACACCATGGCATCCGCACTGTGCGCACTGCTGTTACTGGCCGCGCTGGCCGGCCCGCTCTGCCTGCGGCTGAGACGCCACCCGGCCTTCGTCACCGGCCGCGACGGCCGGCTCTCCACCTCCACGGCACTCGCCCTGGCCTGGACGGTGATCCTGGTCTGGCTCCTGCTCGCCATCCTGGGCTACGGCCTCACCGCGGGCGGCGGAGTGACCTACTTCCGCGGCGCCGACGGCCCGCTGTCCACGCTGGCGACGGTGTACCTGCCGCTGCTCGGAGGCCCGTACGTGGCGCTGATCGCCGCCAAGACCGTCGTCGGCCTGCGCGTGGAACACGGCAGCCTGGCCAAACCGGCCGCCCCGCCGACGGCGTCGGGCCGCCGCCCGCTGCGGGAGCTCATCGCGAACGACAGCGGACGCACCGACCTCGTCGACCTCCAGTACGTCACGCTCAACGCGATCACGATGCTGTACGTCGTCCTCTTCTTCCTCGCCGACGCGGGCGCGGGCCTGCCCCGACTGCCCGAGGAGATCTGGGCCCTGACGGGTGCTCCGGCGGGTGCCTACCTCGTCAACAAGATCGCCACCCGCGCCAACCCGGTGATCACCGGCGCCTCCGTCTCCGGCGACCACCTCACGGTCGAGGGCGGCGGCTTCGCCGACGCCCGCCTCACCGTCGACGGCACGCCCGTCCCCACCAGGACCGACCCCCTGACCGGCTCCCTGACCGCCCCCCTCCCGCCCCAGGCGCACCCCCCGCTCACCCTGGTGGTCACCGCCCGCGGCCTCCGCAGCGACCCCTACTGCTACGAGCCCCCCGCCATCCCGGCACAGCCGACCAGAAGCCGGTAGCCTTTGCGCAGTCCGGGACGGCACCCGGCCCCGGCCCCGGCACCGGCCCCCACACCCCCGCCCGGCCGACGCGCCCCGGGGGCGAGTCGGTTCAGCCCTCCGCAGGAGCCCGCCCCGTCAGCGCCGACAGACTGGCCTTCACATGGGCCATGTGCGCCCGCATCTCCTCCTGCGCCTCCACATGCTCCCGCAGCACCCGCTCCGTCTCCCGACCGATCCGCTCCTGCGCGACCCGCGCCTGCGCCAGCAGCTCCGCGGCCCGCGCTTCCGCGTCCTCCTGCCCGTGCCGCGCCGCCTCCTCCGCCTCCGCGTACCCCCGCCGCGCCTCCGCCAGCCGGGCCTGCGCGTACCGCTCCGACTCCGCGTGCCGCGCGTCCGCCTCCGCCTCCCGCGCCGCCAGCTCCCGCCCCGCCGCCTCCCAGCGCTCCCCCTGCTCCCGCTCCCGCTCCACCCGCGCCGCTTCCGCCTGCCGCCGCACCTTCGCCAGCACCGCCTCCGCGTCCGCGCGCCACGCGGCCGCGTCCTGGCGCGCCCCGGCCCGCAGCTCGTCCGCCTCCCGCTCCGCCCGCAACAGCCCCTGCCGCGCCCGGACCTCGGTCTGCTCCCGCACCGCCTCCGCGTCGCCGCGCGCCAGTTCCGCCACCCGCTCGGCGCGCGCCCCGGCCGCGTCCAGCGTCGCGGCCGCGTCCGCCCGCGCCTCCGCCCGTACGGACTGCGCCTCCTCCTCCGCCAGGAGCAGGATCCGCCGGGCCCGTTGGCCCAGCTCGTCGTACGTCTGCGGAGCGAGCCCGGCCACCACCTCGCGCAGCCGCGCCGCCTCCGCCTCCATCTGCCTGGCCAGGACCGTCAGCCGCGCCACCCGCTCCCAGGCCTCGTCACGGCTCCCGGAGAGCCGGGCGAGATACCGGTCGACCTCTTCGATGCGGTAGCCGCGACCGCGCACGGTCCCAATGGGTGCACTCATCCTGGATGCGCCTCTCTCGCGGGGATTCCCGTCAAGGATGCGCCATTTGCTCCCTGAAGCCCGAATGGCCGGGCCGAGACCCCCTCCGAGGGTCCCGACCCGGCCACTCACGCTCACGCTCACGCCACGGTCAGCCAAGGCGTGTCATGCCGCGCCCTGTCAGACCGCCATCACAGCAGCCCGTCCCACATCTGCTCCAGCAGCACCGACCACCAGCTCTCCGGCGACGACAGCGCGGCGCTGTCCAGCCCCGCCAGATTCGCCTGGAAATCGACGGTCCAGCGTCCCGCCTGCTCCGGCGTCAGATGCTGACGCAGCCGCCACATGTGACCCAGCATCGCCATCGAGCGCACGAACTGCGGCAGGCTTGAGTTCACGAACTGCGGCGGCACCGGGGCACCCCCCGGACCGCCCTCCACCGGCACGGCCACGATGTGCGCGGTCCCGTACTGCACGCACAGCGCCTTGCCGAAGTCGCTGCCGATCACGAGGTACGAGCCCGCGTCCGTCGCCGGCTGCACCTGCCGCTGCGCCGCCAGCTCGGCCAGCGTCGGCACCGGCTGCCCCGGCACCGCCTGCGCCCAGAAGAACGGCCCGAAATCGACCGGCAGGCCGGCCCACATCAGCGTCTGCGCCACGATCTCCGGCACACCCTGACGGGACACCGCCCGCTGGTCGAAACGGAACACGCCCTGCGGGCCGAACGCCGCCGCCAGCTCCTGCCCGATGGCGTCCAGCGGGATCGCCGGCTGCAGCGGAACCTGCGGCAGCGGCGCGCGCACCGGCGCCGGGCGCGCCGGACCGTCGGCGACCTGGTGCAGCTCGCCCTGATGGGTGAGCAGGTGCCGCATGCCCTGCTGGCGGCCCGCATGGTCCTGCCCGTACGGAGCGACGCTCGTGATCCGCACCTGAGGCCACGTCTCCCGGATCATCCGGGCGCAGTAACCGCCGGGCAGCTCGCAGGACTCCAGCTCGGTGTGCAGCTCCAGCACCTGCTGCGGCGGCACGTTCATCGCGCGCAGCTCGTAGAGGATCTGCCATTCCGGGTGCGGGGTACCGGGCGCCGAGCGGCGGATGAGCTGCTGCTCGGAGCCGTCGGGAGCGCGGTAGCGCAGCACGGCCTGGTAGCCGGGGCCGACCGTGGGCGCACCCGTCGGGGCCTGCGGCTGCGCCGCGGGCCCGCCGGGCGGCGGCCCGGGCGGACCGGGGGGCTGCGGTACGCCCGGACCCGCGAGCATCGTCGCGGCATGGTCGAGCCCACCACCGGGCGCACCGGGAGCCCCCGGCGGACCGGGGGGCTGGGGTACGCCCGGACCCGCGAGCATCGTCGCGGCGTGGTGGGCCCCGCCACCGGGAGCCCCCGGCGGACCGGGAGGCGCAGGCGGCTGCGGCGCACCGGCACCCGGAGCCCCGGGCGGACCCGGAGGCGCCGGCGGCTGACCCGTGACAGCCGGACCGGCCAGCATCGTCGCGGCATGATCGAGCCCACCGCCGGGCGCCCCGGGAGCCCCGGGAGCACCCGGCGCAGCGGGCGGCGCCGACGGCTGCCCCGTACCCGGAGCCCCCGCGGCGCCCGGCCGCGAGACCCGGGCCTTGCTCGTCGGTGCGTCCGCGATGTCCTGCGGCGAGGACCCCAGCGCGGGCACGATGGCGGTCCTCGGCAGCTGGCTGCCGCCCGGCATCAGCGTCGTCTTCGCCTCGGAGGCCACCCCGGAGGGCGAGGGCGCGTCCTCCAGGTCCGACCCGGACAGCGGCGGCGCGAACACGGTCGCCGGCAGCGGCACGGACGCGTCGTCGGCGCCGGAGTTCACATCGGTCCCCGCCCACGGCGTGGCCCCGGTCGGCACCGCGGCAGCGGGAGTCGCCGGAACGCCGTCGTTGGCCGTCGGCTCGTATGGGATCTCACCACCGCGCCGCAACGGCACCGCGTCCACGGCGCCCGGAACGGCAGCGGGAGCCTCGGCCGGACCGGACTCCGCCGCGACGGAAGCCCCCGCCGACCCCGACTCGGCATCCGCCCCAGACGCCGACTCCGACGGCGTCGCGGAAGCGGGGGCCGCCGCCGCGGCCGGCGCGCGCGGGATCCCCGCGCGGTCGGCCGCCTCCTGCAGCCACTCCGGCGGACTCAGCATGAACGACGTCTGCTCCGAGTCGATCCGCGGCGGCGGAACCGAAGCCTCCGAAGGCGGCGTCGCGGCCGCGGCCCCGTACTCCTCCTCGTACCGGCGGATCACCTCACCCACCGGCAGCCCCGGCCACAACGTCACCTCGCCGCTGTCCCGGGCGATGACCAGCCGCTGCCGGCCGCCGCCCGACACCGGACCCGCCGCGCGGTCCTCCGCCCACACCACGAACCCGAGCCCGAACTCCCGTACGCGCACCTCCCGGTGCTGGTACGCGGGCACGTCCCCGTTGATCCACTCCTCGGCGCGCTCCTGCGCCTGCGCAAACGTCACCATCGCGCCGTCACCCCTCATCCGAACCGGTAACCGCCACCGGAACCGAACGTGCGAATCCGCCGTCCACCATCAGACCGGCCACCGTCTCCAGTTCCGGCGGGTTACCCGCCAACCGCTCCAGAAAGGAGTCGAAATCACCGCCGCACGGCAGCAACAGCCGCTCCACGCGCTCCTGCACCGACCATCCGTCCTGGTCGCGTGCGTCGTCGTAGGGGGAGAACCACACCGATCCGATGCCCTCGCCCTTCACCTTCAGCGCGAGCAGCCCGCCCTGCGCGAAGGCGACGCAGAGGTAGTCCTTGGTGAGGTGGTCGCGCAGGCACTTGTTGACGTACACCAGATCATTGATCGCGGCCTCCTCACGCACCGTGAAGAACGGCTGGTCGACCAGCACGCCCAACTCCACGTCCAGGCCCGCGCCCACCGGCGCGCAACCGCCCGCGGCCTTCAGGAACGAGCGGTACGACTCGGGCAGCCGGTAGCCGAGGTCCTCCTCGACCCCCTGCACCTGCTCCTCGCCGACCGACACCACCGACTTCGGCAGCCCCAGGTGCACCGGGCGCACCTCCTGCAACGGCCGCGTCCCGCGCTTCTCGTGGTCGACCGATGTCGTCACCAGACCCGCGTGATGCCGCAGCAGCGCCTTCACCTCGACCGGGACCAGCTCCATGCGCCGCGAACCCGCCACGTGGTGCCAGGTCCAGCCGTGCGGGGTGGCCACCGGCCCGACCGTGTCCCACAACGCGTGCCCCGCGGCCTTCATCGCCGCGTTCGCGGACACGTAGTCCGTCAGCCGCAACTCGTCCACGCCGAAGCCCTCGGGCGGTTCGGCGATCTCCACCGCCGCACGCGCGTAGGCGGAGAAGTCCGGATACCCGTCGCCGTCCATCCGCACTCCGTGGGGATGCCGAGCGGCCCGGACCGGGTCCGGGAAATGCACGACCTGCCCCGAGTAAGCGGCGTTGGGTGGCGCGGCCTGCTGCCCGAGCCGACCTGTCGTCATGGCGGTAGCCCCCTGCTGGATCTGGCTGGTTCACCACAGCCTATGCGCTGGGGCAAGAGGCTCCCCCGCCCGCGACCCGCACACCAGCGCGAGGGCCAGGAACATCCGAATTGATACGAAAATTCGACCCCGCTTCCGTATGACAGATGACATTTGGCAGGCTGTCCCCGCAGCACGGGGGCGTGCGCGAAAGCGGTCACCACCGCCGCCACGGGAGGGAAAGCGCGACCATGCAGAACACGGCAACACGTACGGATCCGGGCGACGGCACCGCCGGAGCGGCCGGCACACCCGCCGAAGCGGGCGGCCCCACCGGTGACCCACGCCTGCGCTGGAGCAGCAGCAACGGCCGACCCACCCCACCCGTCCTGCGCTTCCGCCGGGACGGCATCCTGCCCACCGTCGCCGCCGCCCTCTCCGTACGCGGCGAGATCCTGACCGGAACCGCCGGCAAGGCCGACCAGCCACCCGCGCTCCACCCGCTCGTCCAGGACTTCCTGGACACCCTCACCAGCGGCCAGCGCGAACGTTTCACAGGCCGATGTCCCGAGGCGATACTGCTCTCACGCCATCTGGCCGCCGTCGAGGGCGCCCGCTCCCGGCGCGCCTCCCGCAAACCCCTCTCGCCCAGCGAGGCCCGCCGCTCCCTCAAGCACGCGAAGATCACCGCCCGGCGCATCCGCGAGGACGGCGACCCCCTCCACGGCAGCTACGCGCCCCCCTGCCGCTCCTGCGACGCCCTCCTCGCCCACTTCGGCGTACGCTCCGTCGACCTCACCCCAGCCGAGTAGCCATGACGACCACCTCCGCGTCCTACGACCGCTCCTCGACCACCCGCTTCCCGGTCGCGGTGGACTCCGCGCTGCGGACCGCCGGGTGGGAACCCGGCCGCTGGGACATCAAGCAGGCCGAGTACTGGGCCGACGCCCTGCGGGACCACACCACCCCCGCCGGCCACCGGCACACGGTCTTCCCCGCCGCCGTCGAGGCCTGGGCCGAGTTCGGCGGCCTCACCGTCACCGCCCCCGGACCGGGCCGCCAGATCGCCCCGGTCCCGGTGCGCATCGACCCCCTCACCGGTCTCCACCTCGCGCGTACCTTCGCTGACCTGGGCCGGGCCCTGTCCACCGAGCTCTGCCCGCTCGGGGTCGAGGCCGACGGGGGGTCCCACCTCGCCCTCGACCGCGAGGGCCGCGTCTACGGCATCGACCACACGGGCGACTGGTACCTCGGCCCCACGGTCGACGAAGCCCTCACCCTGCTCCTGACGGGCCTCCAACCCACCCGCCTGACCGCCTAGGGGCTCCCGCGGCGGGTAACAGTCCGGGGCGGCCCCGGGCCCGGGTCTCCGCCCTTCCGCTCCCGCGGCGGGTAGCAGCCCGGAGCACGCCCCGGGCCCGGGTCTTCGCCCTGCCGGGCGGGGTGGTGCTGGGGCTCCGCCCCAGACCCCGCGCCTCAAACGCCGGCGGGGCTGGAGTGGTGCGGGCCGGTCGCGGCGCCGGGCAGGGGTGTCTCCTCGGCTCGGCGCCCTTCCGCTCCCGCGGCGGGTAGCAGTCCGAGGCGCGCCCCGGGCCGGTGTGCTGGGGCTCCGCCCCAGACCCCGCGCCTCAAACGCCGGCGGGGCTGGAGTGGTGCGGGCCGGTCGCGGTGCCGGGCAGGGGTGTCTCCTCGGCTCGCGCGTGACT
>NZ_JBHXAG010000028.1:0-71724 GCF_042726555.1 Streptomyces sp. NPDC060232
CGTCCACAGACCCCGCACAACGGGCACTGCAGCGTCCAGGAAGGCCAAGCCCACGACCCCACGACCCCGCCGCACAGGTTAAAGATCAAGCTAGTGCCGCGTCAGGCGACGTTCGCCCCGTCGCGGCGCCCGGCACGCACTCTCGCCGCACCGGCCGAAAGCCACGTACATCCGGTACGAGCGCTCCCGGCCGGCACGCCGAGAGCACGCACCGGACGCCGCTCCTGACGGGCAAACGCTGCCTGGCACGGCACTAGACGGCTCCGGAGTACCCCCTTGTCGCCGGACCCTGGTGGGAGCCGCGCATGAACACACCCGGCCGGGGTGCGCCGGCCGGGCGTGGGGGGATCGGGTGGAGCGGGGCGGTTTACGCGAAGCGCTGGTTCGCCGTTCCGTTGCAGGGTTGGAGGCGCAGCGGGTCGTGGGCGGTGGCCACGGTCAGGCACATGCCCGGGGCGGCGGCGGGGCGCAGGGTGGCTCCGTCGCGGACGAACCGCTGGTTGGCTCCGCCGTGGCAGTTCCAGATGATCAGGCCGGTGCCGGGGCCGTAGTGGGCGTCGGGGGCGTCGAGGCAGCGGTCCTGGGTCAGTTCGATGTGGACGGACTTGCGGGCGGTGTCGTGCCACCAGCCCTGGTTGCGGCCGCCGTGGCAGTCCCAGCCCACGATCTTGGTCTCGTTGGCGCTGGAGCCGCCGAAGGAGTCGAGGCAGTTGCCGGTGGCCTCGTTCCTGAGGGGCTTGAACTTGTCGTCCCAGGCCCCGGCCTGGAGGACGGGCGTACCAGTGCTGGCGGGGTCGGCGCAGGAGGCCTCGCGCAGGCCCGAGTCGTACAGCTGGGTCAGGCAGGACGCGAAGGCGCCGTGTCCGCGGTAGTTGGGATGGAAGGACTGCCGGGCGGTGTTCTCGTCCCACGGGAAGTGGTCCCCGAGGTCCAGGTAGAGTCCGCGGGCCCAGGTGTCCTCCATGCACACCTCGTGGCCGTGGAAGAGGCGGGAGTTGTCGAGGTAGACCGCGCCGGAGGCCAGGGCCGCCGCGCGCATGCCCTTCTCGAAGGTGGGTACCGCGTAGTTGCGGCCCCAGGTGGAGTCCGAGTCGTAGCCGGCGCAGCCGCCGGGCAGCTTCCCGGGGAAGTTCGGGTTGTCGTAGAAGTCGGGGCCGATGGGGCTGGGGTAGCCCATCACGACGAGCTTGTAGTCGGCGTCGGCGTAGCCGGCGTCGCGCATGACCGTCCTGAGGTCCGCGACGGTGGCCTCCACCTTGGGCTTCAGGCCGTCGACGCGGGCCTGCCAGCCCGGCGCGTACGTGGGTTCGCAGGTGCCCTGGCTCAGCACCCAGCGGGTGACGCAGTCGGTCATGACCGGACCGAACTGGAGGTCGTCGTTGGCCCCGGCGACCAGCAGGACCATCTTGATCCTGGTGTTGCGGGCCTTGATGGCGAGGTTGTCGCTCTGCACCAGCTCGTCGGCGTACTGCTTGCTGCCGCCGATCCTGATGTTGCCGGTGTAGCCGCCGGAGCAGGCGACGTTGAAGGTGAGGTCGGCCGGGATGCCGGTGCGGTGGATCGCCGCGTCGGGCGAGCGGTGGCACTGGTTGTCCGGTGTGTTGGTGGCCGGGTCGTAGTTGCCGATGCCCTCTCCCGAGATCTCGCTGTCGCCCAGCGAGATCAGGCCGGTCTTGCGGTCGGCCTGCGGGCGAACTGCGGGGTCGCCGTAGATCTTGACGGCCTCGGCGGCGCGGATCGCCTCCAGTTCGGGTGGGAGGGGTGTGACGACGCCGGCGGTGGCGGCCGCCTGGGCCATGGGGGTGACGGCGGTGACGCCCCCCAGGGCGGCCGCGAACGCCGCGACGGCGGCGAAGGTAGATCTGAACGTGGGTCTCGTACGGGCACGTGCCATGGACGCCTCCCCGAGTGTCGGTGTTACCCCCGGTATTTACTGGTCAGTAGGGGAGTTGGGAACACTCGCAACAAGAGAATTGCTCAACTTTTTCGAGGAGGCAGCAGACATGACAGATGATCAACAGGCCGACAGGTTCCGGACCGAGCGCGACTCCATGGGCGACGTACGGGTGCCCGTGCACGCCAAGTGGCGGGCGCAGACCCAGCGCGCCGTGGAGAACTTCCCCCTCTCGGGACAGCGGCTGGAACGGGCCCACATCGAGGCCCTCGCCCGGATCAAGGCCGCGGCGGCCCTCGTGAACGCGCGGCTCGGCGTGGTGGACCAGGACGTCGCCGACGCGATCCGGGCCGCGGCCGGCGAGGTCGCGGACGGCCGCTGGGACGACCACTTCCCCGTGGACGTCTTCCAGACCGGATCGGGGACCTCGTCCAACATGAACACCAACGAGGTGATCGCCACCCTGGCCACCGAGCGCCTCGGCCGGGACGTGCACCCCAACGACCACGTCAACGCCTCGCAGAGCTCCAACGACGTCTTCCCGTCGTCCATCCACATCGCCGCCACCGCCGCCGTCACGAACGACCTGGTCCCGGCCCTGGAGCACCTGGCCGCCGCACTGGAGCGCAAGGCGACCGAGTTCGACCGCGTGGTCAAGGCCGGCCGCACCCACCTGATGGACGCCACCCCCGTCACCCTCGGCCAGGAGTTCGGCGGGTACGCGGCCCAGATCCGCTACGGCGTCGAGCGGCTGCGCTCCTCCCTGCCCCGTCTCGCCGAACTCCCCCTGGGCGGCACCGCGGTGGGCACCGGCATCAACACCCCGCCCGGCTTCTCCGCCGCCGTGATCGCCGAGGTGGCGGTCGCCACCGGGCTGCCCCTGACCGAGGCGCGCAACCACTTCGAGGCCCAGGGCGCGCGGGACGCGCTGGTGGAGACCTCGGGCATGCTCCGTACGGTCGCCGTCTCGCTCACCAAGATCTGCAACGACCTGCGCTGGATGGCCTCCGGGCCGCGGACCGGATTGGCTGAAATCAGCCTCCCGGACCTCCAGCCCGGCTCCTCGATCATGCCCGGGAAGGTCAATCCGGTGGTCCCGGAAGCCGTCCTGATGGTCGCCGCCCAGGTCATGGGGAACGACGCCACCGTGGCCGTGGCGGGGGCCGCCGGCAACTTCGAACTCAACGTGATGCTGCCGGTGATGGCCAGGAACCTCCTCGAATCGATCCGGCTGCTGGCCGGCGCGAGCCGGCTCCTCGCCGACCGCACGGTCGACGGGATCACCGCCGACGAGGCCCGGGCCAGGGAGTACGCCGAGTCCTCGCCCTCCGTGGTGACCCCGCTCAACCGCTACATCGGCTACGAGGAGGCCGCGAAAGTGGCCAAGAGGTCCCTCGCCGAGCGCAAAACGATCAGGGAGGTCGTCCTGGAGTCCGGCTACGTGGAGCGCGGCGCCCTCACCCTGGAGCAGCTCGACGAGGCCCTGGACGTCCTGCGCATGACGCGTCCCTGACCGGCCGTCCCGCACCCCGGGCGGGGGGCCGGATCCGGTCGTTCACCGTTCCCCGAACCGCCTCGCGACCTGCACCGCAGCGGGCGTACGGGCCCCCGCCCTAAGATCTGCGCATGACAGGTACTTTCAAGCCCGGGAACGGCCGGGGGCCGGACGCGCCGCCGAGCCCCGCGCGCGGGACGCGCTGGGCGCCCGGGGACCAGATCCTCTGGCGCTACCGCGACCACGCCCCGGGACTGAAGGGCGCGGTGCACATCTGCCGCCCGGTGACGGTGGTGCAGGACACCGCCGAGATGCTCGCCGTGTGGATGGCCCCCGGCACCGAATGCGTCAAGCCGGTGCTGGCCGACGGCACCCCCGTCCACGAGGAGCCGCTGGCCACCCGCTACACCGCGCCGCGCACCACTGTGCGCTCGCGCTGGTTCGGCGGCGGCGTCCTGAAACTGGCCCGGCCCGGGGACCCGTGGTCGGTCTGGCTGTTCTGGGGGCCGGGCTGGCAGTTCAAGAACTGGTACGTGAATCTGGAGGAGCCGCGGGCGAGATGGGCAGGCGGCGTCGATTCCGAGGATCACTTCCTGGACATCGCCGTCTACCCCGACCGCAGCTGGAAGTGGCTGGACGAGGACGAGTTCGCCGAGGCCCAGCGGTCCGGCCTGATGGGCCGTGAGCAGGCACGGCGGGTACGGGAAGCCGGCCGCTCGGCGGTCGCGGTGATCGAGGAATGGGGCGTTCCGTTCTCCGCCGGCTGGCAGGACTGGCGGCCGGATCCGGCCTGGGGGATTCCGGCTCTGCCCGAGGACTGGGACCGCACCCCTGCGCATATGACCTCATGAGACCCTTGATGCGCCCCCGGGGTTCAAACGTAGGATCGTCCTCCGCGAGGTCGCGCGCGCGGGACGGTGCGATCGGGCCGCACACCGGCAAGTGTCGTTCTGCACGCGGGATCTGACCGGAGGTCGACACACGAGGAAGTTCGAGCGAGGAACCTCTGGGCGATGGTGCCCGGGCCGCTGAGCGGGTATACCGCGACTGACCGAGTTGAGTGCAGCGCACATCGAGCGCAAACGGACGGAATTCCACGCGTGACGGAGTACCCCACCTCCCAGGAGGGACCGCCGCCCGTCGCCTCCGGCGGAGGTACGGACGAGGCCGGCCACGGCAAGGCGCCCATCGCCGCCACCGAGGCCGTACGCACGCATGCCGCGGGCGCCGGTGCCGGCCCGGCGGCCGATCCGGGCGCGGCGGCCACCGCGGCGGCTTCCGACGTACGGGCCGCGCGCTCGGCGGCGGGCGCGGCCTCGGGGCTCCCCCGGCCGCGCGGAGCGGCATCGGCGGAGGTGCCCGCCGCCGCGGGTTCCGGCCCCACGGGCTCCGGCCCGGGCCAGAACCACGACAACGCCCGCCCCCGGGACACCGCGGATGCCGTGGACGCCCACGACGCCGCCCGCGGCGCGGGGGCCGGCCCGGCTCCCGCGGCTGCGGGGAACGGCGCACCGGGCTTCCAGGGGGCCGGCGGGCCCGCCGTGCCGGGCGGCGGCGGCCCGGACGCGACCGCCGCGCGCCGCGAGGGGGACCGGCTGCGTTTCGTCGGCGCCGCCACCCGGCGGATCGCCCGCGGCATCGACCTCGACGAGATCGTGCTCGGCCTGTGCCGGGCCACCGTCCCGACCTTCTCCGACGCCATCCTCGTCTACCTGCGCGACCCGCTGCCGGTCGGCGACGAGCGGCCCGTCGGCCCGGTCGTCTTAAGGCTGCGCCGCACCGACCGGCTCCGGCCGATCGACGACCTGACGGACATCAGCAGCACCATCGGCGCGGGTATGGACCTCGCCGGGGCCGCGGGGGCCGCCGGCGAGCTCGACTTCAGCCAGCTGCCGCTGGTCGGCCCGCAGGGTGACCTGCCCGCGGCCGAGCTGTGCGAGATCCGGCCCGGCGGCGCGCTCGCCGAGGTGCTGCGCGGCGTACGACCCGTCTTCGCGTCCTCCGCCGGCGCCCGGGCGGCACTGCCCGAGCTGCTCGGCGCCGAGCATCCGCTGCCGCGCGGCAACCGGGCGGTCCTCGCGCCGCTGCGCGGCCGCCGCCGGGTGATCGGCGCGGCGGTGTTCCTGCGCAGCCCCGAGCGTCCCGCCTTCGAGCAGAACGACCTGCTGGTCGCCGCCCAGCTGGCCACCCACACCGCGCTCGGCATCGACAAGGCGGTCCTCTACGGCCGCGAGGCGTACATCGCCGACGAGCTCCAGCGCACCATGCTGCCCGACAGCCTGCCGCAGCCCACCGGGGTGCGCCTCGCCTCCCGCTACCTGCCCGCGGCCGAGACGGCCCGGGTCGGCGGCGACTGGTACGACGCCATACCGCTGCCGGGCAGCCGGGTCGCGCTCGTCGTCGGCGACGTCATGGGCCACTCGATGACCTCCGCCGCGATCATGGGCCAGCTCCGCACCACCGCGCAGACCCTGGCGCAGCTGGACCTGCCGCCCGCCGAGGTGCTGCACCACCTGGACGAGCAGGCGCAGCGCCTGGGCTCGGACCGCATGGCCACGTGCATGTACGCCGTCTACGACCCGGTCGCGCACCGGATCACCATCGCCAACGCCGGCCACCCGCCGCCGGTGCTGCTGCACCTGGGCGGCCGGGCCGAGGTGCTGCGCGTACCGCCCGGGGCGCCCATCGGCGTCGGCGGGGTGGACTTCGAGGCCGTGGAGCTGGACGCGCCCGCCGGGGCCACCCTGCTGCTGTACACCGACGGTCTGGTGGAGTCGCGCCTGCGGGACGTGTGGACGGGCATCGAGCAGCTCCGCGAGCGGCTGGCCACGACCGCGCAGCTGACCGGGCTGGACCATCCGCCGCCGTTGGAGGCGCTGTGCGACGACGTGCTGGACATGCTGGGTCCGGGTGACCGGGACGACGACATCGCGCTTCTCGCGGCCCGGTTCGACGGCATCGCGCCCAGTGACGTCGCGTACTGGTTCCTGGACCCGGAGGAGACCGCTCCGGGCCGGGCCCGGCGCTTCGCCCGCCGCGCGCTGACCCGGTGGGGCCTGGAGGACCTGAGCGACTCGCTGGAGCTGCTGGTCAGCGAGGTGGTCACCAATGCAGTCCGGTACGCGGAGCGGCCCGTGACGCTGCGTCTGCTGCGTACGGACGTGCTGCGCTGCGAGGTCGGGGACGACTCCCCGCAGCTGCCGCGCCAGCGCCGGGCCCGCGACACCGACGAGGGCGGCCGGGGCCTGTTCCTGGTCAACCGGCTGGCCCGCCGCTGGGGTGCGACCCGGCTCAGCAGCGGAAAGGTCGTCTGGTTCGAACTGCCGCTGCCGGGAGCCGGCGAGCGGCGCTGACCGCCCGTCCGGCGGCCCGCAGGAACACCACAGAGCGCCGCCCCGCAGCCGAGACGGCTGCGGGGCGGCGCTCTTGTGTTCAGTTCCCGGTGTGCTCACCCAGGACCGGCGGGTCCGGCGGCTTGGGGCCGCCTGTCTTGGTGGCCGTGGCCGTCGGGGACGTCGTCCCGCTGGGCGTGGGGCCCGTCTTGGTCGCGGTGGGTGTCGGCGACGTCGTCGGGGACTGCGTCGGGCTGGTGGTGGCGGCCGGCGGGCTGGAGGACGGGCTCGCCGAGGCCGACGGCGAGGCGCTGCGGGAAGGCGCCTGGACGGCGCCCATGTCGGCCTCGGTCAGCTGGAACTTGCCGGCGGAGCCGCCCTTGAGGGCGGCGGTGGTGTACGCCTTCCAGATCGAGGCGGGGAAGCTGGAACCGCCCAGACGGCCGAGGCCGGCGGTGCCGGTCAGGGTGACCTGCTTGGCAGTGCCGGGCTCCTCACCGAAGATCGCGACGACGGTGACCAGTTCGGGGGTGTAACCGGCGAACCAGCCGGAGAAGTTGTTCTCGGTGGTACCGGTCTTGCCGGCGGCCTCGTAGGCACTGCTGCGGACCTTGTTGCCGGAGCCGCCTTCGTCGTTGACGACGCCCGTGAGCACCTTGGTGACGGTGTCGGCGGTGCGGCGGCTGATGGCCTGCGTACCGATGGGCTGGCCGGGCTCGACCTCCCGGTCCTTGTGCTCGGCCGTCTTAATGATGGTCGGCGTGACCTTCTTGCCGTGGTTGTCGAGGGTGGCGTAGGCGGCCGCCATCTCCACGGTGTTGGCGCTCATGGTGCCGAGGGCCATGGCCGGCTTGTCCGCGGGCCAGCCCTCGCGGTCCTTCATGCCGAGTTGCAGCGCCGTCTTCTTCACGTTGGGCGGCTCCACGTCCACGATCATCTGCGCGTAGACGGAGTTCACCGAGTAGTTGGTGGCCTCCTGGACCGTCATCATCGGGTCGCCGAAGTTGCGGTTCTCCTGGTTTTGCGGGGCGAACGGGATGTCGCTGCCGACGACCGGGCGCTTGCTCGTGCCGTCGTAGAGCGCGTTCGGGGTGATCGGCTTGCCGTCCTGCGTCTTCGACCCGTTCTCCAGGGCGGAGGCCAGCACCAGCGGCTTGAAGGTGGAGCCCGGCTGGTAGTCCTTGCGCAGGGCGT
Source organism: Streptomyces sp. NPDC060232 (assembly GCF_042726555.1). Lineage (NCBI taxonomy): Bacteria > Bacillati > Actinomycetota > Actinomycetes > Kitasatosporales > Streptomycetaceae > Streptomyces > Streptomyces sp. NPDC060232. The sequence goes on from NZ_JBHXAG010000028.1 coordinate 7,916, forward strand.
TGCTGGACCAGTGGTCCTTCAGGCCGGTGCCGCCGTACATGGCGACGATGTGCCCGGTCTTGGGGTCCACTGAGGTGGCGCCGGCCTGCACGCTCTGGTCCTGGGGCCGTTCCTTGGTGTCCTTGCGGTCGAGTTTGGACTCCAGCTCCTCCTGGACGGCCGTCTCGAGCGCTTGCTGTTTCTTCGGGTCGATGTTGAGCGTGAATGTCCAGCCGCCGGCGTCGATCAGCTTGCGCTCGACACCCTGGGCGTTGAGCTCGGCCTCGGCCGCCTGGACCAGGTAGCCCTTCTGGCCGTCCATGCCCATCGGGGGCTGCGGGGGGATCGGCTCCGCGAACTTCATCCCCTGACGCTTGGTCTCGTCCAGCTTCTTCATGTCGACCATGTTGACGAGCGTCGCGTCGTAGCGGATCTTGATCCGCTTCTTGGTTTCGTCGCTGGCGGTCGACCAGTCGTACTGGCTGGGCGCCTGGACGAGGGTGGCCAGATAGGCGCCCTGTTCCAGCGTCAGCTTCTCGGCGTCGACACCGTAGTACGCCTGGGCGGCGGCCTGGATGCCGTAGGCACCGCGGCCGAAGTAGCTCGTGTTGAGGTAGCCCGCGAGGATCTCGGGCTTCTTCATGCGCTGGTCGACCTTGAGTGAGATCACCAGCTCTTTGATCTTGCGGGTGGGCGTCTGCTCCTGCGTCAGGTAGTAGTTCTTGACGTACTGCTGGGTGATCGTGGAGCCACCGGCCTTGCCGCGGCCGGTGGCGGTGTTCCACAGACCACGGGCCAGGCCCTTGAAGTCGACGCCGCCGTCACTACGGAAGGACTTGTTCTCGATCGCGATGAACGCCTCCTGGACGTCTATCGGGATCTTGTCGATGGGCAGGATCTCGCGGTTGACCTTGCCCTTGGTGGCCATGATCGTGCCGTCTGAGTACTTGTAGACGTTGCTCTGCTGGAGCGCCTGCTTGTTGGGGTCCGGCTCGTCGACGTAGAAGTACAAGGCCACCAGCGCGCCCATGCCGAGCAGGGTCAGCGTGAAGCACGCGCCCAGGATCTTCTTCCAGGTGAAGAAGCGGCGTATGCCGGTGCGTTTGCCGGTACCCCCGCTCCCCTCGGCGCCCTTCGCGCGTCCGCTCGGCGCCCGCCGCGCACCGCGCTGCTGCGCCTTACGCACTTCTGCTCGGCCCATCGCTCCCGCTCCGCTCGATTACCCCCCCGACGTCAACTCAGAAAGCTAACACCGCAGGCTGTGACAAACTTTGGTCAATCCAGACCGATTCCGGTCATTTCGGACGTGAGAATCAGCACCCACATCACAGGAACCGACGCTCAGATAAGCGGATGGGTTGCCATTGCGCAAAAAAGTGATATCACTTTGCTAAGCGGCCCGACCGGTCGCGCGCAGAGAAACGGGGCAAACCATGACGAACCACATAGCCACTCCCGACGGAGTACGGGAGTTCACCGCTCGCAGCGTGGGCGGCGGGCTGGCGCTGCTGCTGGGCCTGGTCGGCCTGCTCGCGGGCGTGGGACTGGTGGTGGCCGGCGCGGCGGCGGGCGCGACCGGGGCCAAGGTGGGGCTGATCGCGATCGGCGTGCTCCTGGGCCTCGGCTCCGTGATCGCGATGAGCGGCCTCAACACGGTGGCGCCGGGCGAGGCCCGCGTCGTCCAGCTCTTCGGCCGCTACCGCGGCACCATCCGCACCGACGGCCTGCGTTGGGTCAACCCGCTGACCTCGCGCGAGAAGATCTCCACCCGCGTGCGCAACCACGAGACGGCCGTCCTGAAGGTCAACGACGCCTACGGCAACCCGATCGAGCTGGCGGCGGTCGTGGTCTGGCGGGTCGAGGACACCGCGCGCGCGGTCTTCGAGGTCGAGGACTTCACCGAGTTCGTCGAGACGCAGACCGAGGCCGCGGTCCGGCACATCGCGATCGAGTACCCGTACGACGCCCACGAGGAGGGCGGCCTGTCGCTGCGCGGGAACGCCGAGGAGATCACCGAGAAGCTCGCGGTCGAACTGCACGCCCGGGTGGAGGCCGCCGGGGTGCAGATCATCGAGTCCCGCTTCACGCATCTCGCGTACGCTCCTGAGATCGCCTCCGCGATGCTCCAGCGCCAGCAGGCCGGCGCCGTCGTGGCGGCCCGCAAGCAGATCGTGGAGGGCGCGGTGGGCATGGTCGAGCTCGCCCTGACCCGTCTGGCGGAGGAGGAGATCGTGGACCTCGACTCGGAGCGCAAGGCGGCCATGGTCTCGAACCTGATGGTCGTCCTGTGCGGCGACCGCGCCGCCCAGCCGGTGCTCAACACGGGCACCCTCTACCAGTGACCCCCTCCGGCGAGGAGAAGCCGGCGGGTCGGCAGGCGCGCAAGCAGGTGCTCCTGCGACTCGACCCGCAGGTGTACGACGCGCTGGCCCGCTGGGCGGGCGAGGAACTGCGCAGCGCCAACGCGCAGATCGAGTTCCTGCTCCGCCGGGCCCTCGCCGAGGCCGGCCGGCTCCCCTCCGCCCCGGGCCCCCTTCCCCGCCGGGGCCGACCGCCGAAGTCCTCGGACTGAGCGCCCAAGCTCCCGGACCGACCGCCGCTCCCGTGCCCTGCACGGGAGCGGCTTTCGCGTCTCCGCACCCCAGGAGCTCTATACACTCCGCGTATACACACGATGTATAGTCGGCGGCATGTCCATCGGTCACACCCTCCTGGGCCTCCTAGAGGCCGGCCCGCGCCACGGCTACGACCTGAAGCGGGCCTTCGACGAGAAGTTCGGCCACGACCGCCCCCTCGCCTACGGGCAGGTCTACTCGACCATGTCCCGCCTTCTGAAGAACGGCCTCGTCGAGGTCGAGGGCATAGAGGCGGGCGGCGGCCCCGACCGCAAGCGGTACGCCATCACCGACGCCGGGATCACCGACGTCGAGGCCTGGCTCTCCCAGCCCGAGAAGCCGGAGCCGTACCTCCACTCGACCCTCTACACCAAGGTCGTCCTCGCACTGCTCACCGGCCGCCGCGCCGACGAACTGCTGGACACCCAGCGGGCCGAGCACCTGCGCCTCATGCGCATCCTCACCCAGCGCAAGCGCAAGGGCGACATCGCCGACCAGCTCGTCTGCGACCACGCGCTCTTCCACCTCGAAGCGGACCTGCGGTGGCTGGAGCTCACCGCGGCCCGGCTCGACCAGCTCGCGCGGGAGGTCGGCCGATGACGGCCCCCGCCGGCTCCCTGCTCACCGCCACGGACCTGCGCAAGGCGTACGGGTCCACCCACGCCCTGGACGGCGCGGAGTTCTCCATCCACGCGGGCGAGGTCGTCGCCGTCATGGGCCCCTCCGGCTCCGGCAAGTCCACCCTGCTGCACTGCCTCGCCGGGATCATCCCGCCCGACTCCGGATCCATCACCTACGCCGGCCGCGACCTCACCTGCCTGAGCGACGCCGAGCGCAGCGCCCTGCGCCGCACCGAGTTCGGCTTCGTCTTCCAGTTCGGGCAGCTCGTACCCGAACTGACCTGCGTGGAGAACGTCGCCCTCCCGCTGCGCCTGACCGGCGTCAAGCGCAAGGAGGCCGAACGCACCGCCCTGCGCTGGATGGAGCAGCTCCAGGTGGATGACCTCGGCGCCAAGCGGCCCGGCGAGATATCCGGCGGCCAGGGGCAGCGCGTGGCCGTCGCCCGCGCCCTCGTCACCGGCCCGCGGGTGGTCTTCGCCGACGAGCCCACCGGAGCACTCGACTCCCTCAACGGCGAACTCGTCATGCAGCTGCTCACGGAGGCCGCCCGGTCCGCGAACGCCGCCGTCGTCCTCGTCACGCACGAGACGCGCGTGGCCGCCTACTCCGACCGCGAGATCGTCGTACGCGACGGGAAGTCCCGCGACATGGAGCGGATCGTATGAGCCGGCTCCAGGTCTGGACCCGCGACCTCGGCATGGGCGCCCGGTTCGCCTTCGGAGGCGGCCGCGAGGGCTGGATCCGCACCCTGTTCACCGGGGTCGGCGTCGGTCTCGGCGTCGCGCTGCTGCTGATCAGCACCGCGATCCCCGGCGCCCTCACCGCACGGTACGAGCGCGGCGACGCGCGGTCGACGATCAACTCCGACACCTCCGACGCCCCCGGACCCGACACCCTGCTGATCACCCGGGTCAGCCAGACGTATCGCGGCAAGGACATCGAGGGGTACGCGATGCGGGCCGAGGGCCCGAGAGCCCCGCTGCCGCCCGGGCTGAAGAGAATCCCCGGCGCGGGCGAGATGGCCGTCTCCCCCGCCCTGGGCGAGCTGCTCACGTCCTCCGAGGGCGCCCTGCTGCGCGAGCGGCTCGACGGCCCGGTCACCGAGACCATCGGTGATCCGGGGCTCGTCGGGCCCGGCGAACTGTTCTTCTACCTGGGCAGCGACAGCCTCGCCAAGGACAGCCCCGGCGACTTCCGCGTCAACCGCGTGACCGGCTTCGGCTACGAGACGGACCGCGAGGGACTCGACCCCGTGCTCATGCTGATGGTCGTCCTGACGTTCGTCGCCCTGCTGATGCCCATAGCCGTGTTCATCGCCACCGCCGTCCGCTTCGGCGGTGAGCGCCGCGACCGCAGGCTCGCCGCACTGCGGCTGGTCGGTGCCGACGGCAGGATGGTCCGTCGGATCGCGGCCGGCGAGGCGCTGGCGGGCTCCCTGGTCGGGCTGGTCCTCGGCACCGGCTTCTTCGCGGTCGGCCGGTCCTTGGTCGGCAGCGTCAGCCTCCGGCAGCGCAGTGTCTTCCCCGGCGACCTCGACCCGGCGCCCTGGCTGGCCGCCCTGGTCGCCGTCGCGGTTCCGGCGGCGGCGGTGGCCGTGACCCTCTTCGCGCTGCGCGGTGTGGTCATCGAGCCGCTGGGTGTCGTCCGTACGGCCAAGCCCTCCCGGCGCCGCATCTGGTGGCGGCTGCTGCTCCCGCTGGTCGGCGCCGGCCTGCTCCTGCCCCTGGGCGGTCGCGGCAACGACCAGGGCAGGTTCAACCAGTGGCAGGTCGGCGGCGGCGTACTGCTGCTGCTGGTCGGGATCACCGTGCTGCTGCCGTGGCTGCTGGAACGCTTCGTCGGGAGGGTTTCCGGCGGTCCGGTCTCCTGGCAGCTGGCCATACGCCGGCTCCAGCTCGACAGCGGCGGCGCCGCCCGCCTCGTCAACGGCATCGCCGTGGCCGTCGCGGGCGCCATCGCCCTCCAGATGCTCTTCGCCGGCGTCGAGGGCGACTACACGAAGCCGACCGGCCAGGACCCCGGCAGGGCCGCCGTCTCGGTCATGCTGCACGGCGACGACGGGCACACCATGGCCGGTCTCGCACAGCGGATCTCCGCCGTGCCGGGCGTGACCCGCGCGGTCCCGCTGACCTCCGCGCAGGCGGCCCCGCGGGTGCCTGCGGAGGGGGAGACGGTCCGGGTGACCATCGGCACCTGCGACGCACTCCGCGAGGTCGCGACGCTCGACTCGTGCGAGGACGGCCACGCTTTCGTCCTGACCGGCGCCGCCACGGACTTCTTCGGGGCCGCGGCCAAGCCCGGTGACGAGTTGTTCGTCGGCGACGTGAACCAGTACGAGCCCGCTACGGCCGACCACCGCACTCCCGTGAAGTGGACGGTCCCGGCGGACGCCCGCACGGTCCCCGCCAGGGAGGACCCCGCCGGCGAGCTGCGCAGCGGCCTGCTGGTGACCCCGTCGGCCGCACCGAAGGGGCTCGGCGACTACCCGGACGCGCGGATCTTCATCCAGGTCGACGATTCCGGTCCGGACGCCCTGGACCGGGCGCGCAACGCCGTCTTCAAGACGGACCCGCTCGTCGCGACGATGACGCTGCGCGACACCGAGCAGGCCGTCGGCTTCTCCGCGATCCGCACGGGCCTGTTCTTCGGCGCCGCCGCCGTGCTGGTCCTGATCGGCGCCAGCCTGTTCGTCTCGCAGCTGGAGCAGCTGCGCGAACGCCGGCGGCTGCTCTCCTGCCTGGTCGCCTTCGGCACCAGGCGCTCCACGCTGAGCCTGTCGGTGCTGTGGCAGACGGCGGTACCGATCGTGCTGGGCCTGGTGCTGGCGGCCTTCGTGGGCACGGGGCTGGGCGCCGTCCTGACGGGGATGGCCGCCCAGCCGGTCCGGATCGACTGGTTTTCCGTCCTGGGGATGACCGGGGTCGGTGCGGGCGTGGTCGCCGCCGTGACCCTGCTCAGCCTGCCGCCGCTGCTGCGGCTGATGCGCCCGGACGGCCTGCGCACGGAGTGACCCCCGCCGCCCGCTCCCTTCGGCCCGGACGCCCTCTAGGTCCTGTCTGGAGTTCCAGCGCGGGAGAAGGAGCGGCGTCCGGTGCCGTCGGATCCAAGGCGGAGGAGGGAGTCGACGCGGAGCGTCGGCGACTGACGACAACGCCGGAAGCGGCGGTGCCAGACGCCGCAACGCCGCGGGGGAACTCCAGACAGGACCTAGTCGGTGGGCCAGACAGGGAGCGGGCGTACGGCTTCGCGCAGGGCGGCGGCGATCGCCTCGAACTCCCCCTGGCGGGCGGTCCCCGTACGCATGGCCAGGGCGATCCGCCGCGAGGGGGCGGGTTCGGCGAAGCAGCCGGTGGACAGGTACTCGTTGCGGGCGGTCTCCAGCCGCAGCGCGGTGCGCGGCAGCAGGGTCACCCCGAGGCCGCCGGCGACGAGCTGCACGAGCGTGGACAGACCGGCGGCGGTCGTCGTGACGTCCGCCCCGGTGGTCCGCCCGGCCTCCCGGCAGATGTCGAGGGCCTGGTCCCGCAGGCAGTGCCCCTCGTCCAGCAACAGCAGCTGCAGATCGCGCAGTTCGTCGAGCGGAATGTCCCGGCGTCCGGCCAGCGCGTGCCCTCGGGGGGCGAGGAGGACGAAGTCCTCGTCGAAGAGGGGCAGTTCGGTGACGCCGGGGACGCCCAGCGGCACCGCCAGCAGGAGCAGGTCCAGGCGCCCGGCGGCCAGCCCCTCCAGCAGCGAGCCGGTCTGCTCCTCGTGCACCTGGAGGTCCATCCGCGGGTAGCGGCGGTGGAACAGCCCGAGCACGGTCGGCAGCAGGTACGGAGCCACGGTGGGGATCACCCCGAGCCGCAGGATCCCGGTGAAGGGGGCCCGTACCGCCTCGGCCTCCTCCAGCAGTCCGCCGACGGCGTCGAGCACCACCTGCGCGCGGGCGGCGATCCGCTCGCCCGCCGGGGAGAGGAGCACCTTGCGGGTGGTGCGCTCCAGCAACTGCACGCCGAGGGCCTCCTCCAGCGCGGACACGGCGCCGGAGAGCGCCGGCTGGCTCATGCCGATGGCCGCGGCCGCGTCGCGGAAGTGCAGATGCTCGGCGACGGCCGCGAAGGCGCGTAGCTGAGCGAGGGTCGGTTGCTTCGCTCCCCTATTACCGACAGCCACTGATAGGTACCTCCGATCACCCGCAGCAAGACTAGCTATTTCCATAATCAATGCAGGTTGTGCCAGCATGTGAGACACGTCCAACCCCACGGAAAGCCCCCAAAAGGGGTCATTTCCCATTGAACAAGGAGAGCGCGTGCTCACTGTTGGTGACAAGTTCCCCGCCTTCGACCTGACCGCCTGCGTCTCGCTTGAGGCCGGTGCCGAGTTCGCGCAGATCGACCACAAGACCTACGAGGGCAAGTGGAAGGTCATCTTCGCCTGGCCTCTGGACTTCACCTTCGTGTGCCCGACGGAGATCGCCGCCTTCGGCAAGCTGAACGACGAGTTCGCCGACCGCGACGCGCAGGTCCTCGGCTTCTCCCTCGACTCCGAGTACGTGCACCACGCCTGGCGCAAGGACCACGCCGACCTGCGTGACCTGCCCTTCCCGATGATGTCGGACATCAAGCGCGAGCTCTCCGCCGAGCTGGGCATCCTCGGCGAGGACGGCCTGCCGATGCGCGCCGTCTTCGTCGTCGACCCGAACAACGAGATCCAGTTCTCGATGGTGACCGCCGGTTCCGTGGGCCGTAACCCCAAGGAGGTCCTGCGGGTCCTCGACGCCCTGCAGACCGACGAGCTGTGCCCCTGCAACTGGAACAAGGGCGACGCCACGATCGACGCCGGCGCGCTGCTGGCCGGTGAGTGACGGATGTCCCTCGACTCCCTGAAGGCGTCCGTCCCGGACTTCGCCAAGGACCTGAAGCTGAACCTCGGTTCGGTCATAGGCAACAGCGACCTCCCGCAGCAGCAGCTGTGGGGCACGGTCCTGTCCTGCGCGATCGCCGCCCGCTCCCCGCGCGTCCTGCGTGAGCTGGAGCCCGAGGCGAAGGCGAACCTCTCGCCGGAGGCGTACACCGCCGCCAAGTCCGCCGCCGCGGTCATGGCGATGAACAACGTCTTCTACCGCACGCGGCACCTGCTCTCCGACCCGGAGTACGGCACGCTGCGCGCGGGCCTGCGGATGAACGTCATCGGCAACCCGGGCGTGGAGAAGGTCGACTTCGAGCTGTGGTCGCTCGCGGTCTCCGCGATCAACGGCTGCGGCCAGTGCCTGGACTCGCACGAGCAGGTCCTGCGCAAGGCGGGCGTCGACCGCGAGACGATCCAGGAGGCCTTCAAGATCGCCTCGGTGATCCAGGCCGTCGCGGTCACCCTCGACGCCGAAGCCGCCCTCGACGCCGAGGCCGTCCTCGCCGGCGAGTAGCCGCATCCCGCACCACCAGGGCCCCGCGACCGTTTCCGGTCGCGGGGCCCTGGCGCTGTCAGTCCTTCTTCAGCGCGGCCATCAGCGCCCGCGCGTCCTCGACCAGCGCCGACTGGATCGCGGCGGTGTCGGCCGGTGTGTCCCCCGCAATGCCGCTGCCGTAGGTCTCCAGCGTGAACACCGCACCGCCGTCCAGCACCCTGAGCTGGACCGCATCCCCGGGCATCACGAAGACCACGGCGCGCTCGCCGAGGCCCTGCACCGACTCGGTGGCGCCGGCGCCGACTTGGGCGGCGAGCCAGAGCGACGGTACGTCGAACTCGGGCCCGGGGTCGGTCTTGTCGTGCAGGTCGACCTGCGCCCGCACGGTGAGGGTCGACACGGTCTCAGCGTTCTGCAGCACGCATATCGCCCCGCGTACGGCCGGGTGGTCGTTCTCCTGGTTCATCGGCCGGTACCGGTGCAGGTCTCCCGCGATCTGGCCCAGCGCCCGCGCCCGGAAGTCCTCGCAGAGGTTCTCCGTCGCCCGGTACGAGATTTCCGGCGCGGCGAGCTTCTCCCCGAAGGCGTACAGCCCTCCCGCCCACACCGCCGAGGCGACGAGGGCCCCGCCCAGCGCCCACAGCCACGGCCGGCGCGCCCCCGCCGCGCCCTCCGCCCGTCCGCGCGGCGCGAGTTCCTCCGCCGCCTCGGCCTGCTCCCCCGCGCGGCCGGTCTCCCACGCGTCGTCGAGCTCCGGATCGGTGATCATGCCTGTCCCCCTGTCGTCCCGCCGCGGGCGCCACCGGCGGCGCCCGCATGTCCTCGCCCCGGCCTGGTCAGGGCCTGGGCCGCTCCTCGTCGTCGGGCCCCACGCCCAGCGCCGTCGCGCCGTGCGGCGCGGCGCCGACCATCCCGGCCCCGAGGTTGTGCTGGTCCCGCGAGTACGCCCGGAGGTATCCGACCACCGTGTTGGTGACGGCCACCAGCGGAACGGCGACCACCGCCCCTCCGATGCCCGCGATCATCCCGCCGGCGGCCACCGCGAGGACCACCGCGAGCGGGTGGACCCGTACCGCCCGGCCGAGGATGAACGGCTGGAGCACGTGCCCCTCGATCTGCTGCACCGCCAGGACCACCAGCAGCGTCATCAGGGCGGTGAACACGCCCTGGGTCACCAGCGCCACGACCACCGCGAGGGCGCCCGAGATCACCGCGCCGACCAGTGGAATGAAGGCGAACAGGAAGATGAACACGGCCAGCGGCACCGCCATCGGCACGTCCAGGAAGTACAGCCCGAGGCCGATGAAGATGGCGTCGATGAGCGCGACGATCACCGTGCCGCGCACGTACGCGGTCAGCGTGCGCCAGGCACGCGGGCCGGCGCCGGCGACACCGGGCCGGGCGGCCGCGGGAACCAGGCCGAGCGCCCAGTTCCAGATGCGCTTGCCGTCATGGAGCAGGAAGAGCGTCGAGAACATCGCGAGCAGCATGCCCGTGAGGATCTCGACGAGGACCGTCACGCCCTGGAGTCCGGCGGAGGTGATCTGCTCGGTGTTGGTGCCGATCGTCTCGCTGAGGTTCTTCGCGATGTCGTTGATCTGCTTCTCGGTCACGTGGAACGGACTGTCCAGTGCCCAGAGTTTGAGCTCGTTGATGCCGTCGCGGACGCGGTCGGAGAGGTCGTCGAGGTTGTCCATGACCTGCCAGACGACGAACCAGCCGACCAGCCCGATGACGACGAAGCCGAGGACCGCCGTGACGGCCGTGGCCAGGCCGCGCGGCAGGCCCAGTCTGCGCAGCCGGACGACGAAGGGCTGGAGCATCGCGGTGACGAGCATGGCGGCCGCGAAGGCGAGGACGACCAGGCGGACTTCGCTGATCACCCTCATCAGCACCCAGAGCATCCCGGCGAGCAGCAGCAGCCGCCAGCTGGCCTCGGCGGCGACGCGCATCCCCCACGGGACGACGCTCGCCGGGTCGGGCCGCTCGGGGCGCTCGTAGCGCGCGGGAGCGGCCGTACGGCCCTGCGTCGGGGCGTCGGCCCGCTCGGCGGGAGCCGGAACCGCCTGGGCCGTGTCGGCCGGCCGTGACCGTCCGGGCAGGTCGCCTCCGGTCTCGGCCTCGACTTCGGCGCGCCGCTCGTTGAGCCGCGCCTCCATCGCGTTCAGCCTGTTGCCCAGCCGGCCGAGCCAGCCTTCCCTCTTCGCCATGTCAGCTTCCTTCCCCCGCCCCCCGGTCTACGGGCACACCCCGACGACCGTACACGCGCGTAGCCCCGCACCGTACGACGGTGCGGGGCTACCCGGGGACGAGCTGTGGCGCCGCGGTGCGGCGGCGGCCGTCAGTACCAGCCGTTGGCCTGGTGGAAGCTCCACGCGGCGCAGGGGCCGCCGTAGCGGTCTTCCATGTAGTTCAGGCCCCACTTGATCTGAGTGGCGGGGTTGGTGCGCCAGTCCGCGCCGGCCGAGGCCATCTTCGAACCGGGGAGCGCCTGGACCAGGCCGTAAGCCCCGGAGGACTTGTTCACGGCCAGGTAGTTCCAGGTGGATTCCTGGTTGATGATGTTCGAGAAGCACTGGAACTGACCGGCCGGGACCATCTGCTGGGCGATGGCCTTGACCTGGGCGACCGTGTAGGAGCTCTGGACGGCGAAGTCACCGGCGTCGCGGGCGGCGGAACGGCTGGCGACCTCCTTCGCCTCGCGTTCCTTCTTCGCCTTCTCGTCGGCGGCCTTCTGCGCCTCGGCCTTCTTGGACTTGGCGTCCTCGGCGGCCTGGAGGCGGGCGGCTTCCTCGGCCGAGCGCTTGGCGTCGGCGTCGGCGGCGTGCGCGATGGTGTCGGCCTGCTGCGTCAGGGCGCTCTGGACCTGCGCCTGATCGCCGACCGGGATGTCTGCGAGGAGGGTCGCCCCGGACGCGGTCGTCTCGAGATCGTTCGTGGGGTCGCCGGTGGCAACGCCCACGACTGCGCCGACGGTGGTGACCGCGGTGGCCGAAGCCACTGCGAACCCCCGGACCGAGATCCGGCTCACACGGTGTCCTTCCAGCAGCGTCCGCAGTGACCGCGCGGGCGCAAAAGTGCCCTCGACTCTGGCCTCCGTGGTTCTACGGTCACTGGAGGCGCGGGCCCGTGGGCAACTCCCCTGCGGGGGCTGCCGCGTGTAGCTCCGGGCGGCATACGGCCATCGGCTGTGGAGTTGTGGTGCTGCGCGTACCTCACGGGAGATACAGGTGTGCCGTATGCGGGGCCTGACGGAAACCAGACTCTGCCGGACCTCGGCGCCGCAAGGCAATTCTCCGCCGAGTGGGAAAGGTCACACCTGGCCTGCGGTCGTCGTTTTCCCCAAAGGCCTGTGCAGCACGACGCCGCCCGGCTAGGCTCTGGGGCCTTTGCCGGGCGGCGCCAACTCACCTTCCCGCTATGGGGTTTTTTACCGGTTCGACCGCCCCGAGGGGCGGGGTCGCAGGCTCACCCGGATCAGAGTGTCTCCAGCATCTCGGTCACCAGGGCGGCGATCGGGGAGCGCTCGGATCGCGTCAGCGTGACGTGCGCGAAGAGCGGATGGCCCTTCAGCTTCTCGACCACGGCGACGACTCCGTCGTACCGGCCGACCCGCAGGTTGTCCCGCTGGGCGACATCGTGGGTCAGAACGACCCGCGAATTGGCGCCGATCCGGGACAGAACGGTCAACAGGACGTTCCGCTCAAGCGACTGCGCCTCGTCCACGATCACGAAGGCGTCGTGGAGCGAGCGGCCTCGGATGTGCGTGAGCGGCAGGACTTCCAGCATCCCGCGGTTCAGCACCTCTTCGATGACCTCGCGGCCGGCGACGGACGAGAGCGTGTCGAAGACCGCCTGCGCCCAGGGGCTCATCTTCTCGGAGGCGTCACCGGGCAGGTAGCCGAGATCCTGGCCGCCCACCGCGTACAGCGGCCGGAAGACCATCACCTTCTGGTGCTGCCTGCGCTCCAGCACCGCCTCCAGGCCGGCGCAGAGCGCCAGCGCGGACTTGCCGGTGCCCGCCCGGCCGCCCATCGAGATGATCCCGATCTCGGGGTCGAGCAGCAGGTCCAGCGCGATGCGCTGCTCGGCGCTGCGCCCGTGCAGCCCGAAGGCGTCGCGGTCGCCCCGTACGAGCTTGACGTTGCCGTCCGCGGTGACCCGGCCCAGGGCCTTGCCGCGCTCGGACTGCAGGACCAGTCCGGTGTGCACGGGCAGTTCCGCGGCCTCCGGGACGTAGAGCCGCTCCTCCGAGTAGAGGAGGTCGACCTGCTCCCCGGAGAGGCCGATCTCGCTCATGCCGGTCCAGCCGCCGTCGGTGATCGCGAGTTCCGCGCGGTACTCCTCCGCGATCAGCCCCACGGAGGAGGCCTTGATGCGCAGCGGAAGATCCTTCGAGACGACCGTGACGTCGTAGCCCTCGGCCTGGAGGTTGCGGGCGACGGCGAGGATCCGCGAGTCGTTGTCCCCCAGTCGGAAGCCGGCGGGCAGGACGCCCGGGTCGGAGTGGTTGAGCTCGACGCGCAGCGTGCCGCCCAGATCGCCCAGCGGGATGGGTGCGTCCAGGCGACCGTTGCGAACCCGGAAGTCGTCGAGCAGGCGCAGGGCCTGGCGCGCGAAGTAACCGAGTTCGGGATGGTGCCTCTTTGCCTCCAGCTCGGTGATCACCACGATCGGGAGCACGACCTCGTGCTCGTCGAAGCGGGAGATCGCGTTGGGGTCTGCCAGCAGGACGCTGGTGTCGAGGACGTAGGTCCGCCTGTCGGGCAGGCGGCGCTTAGTGCTGGTCACCACGGAAGGACGTACCCCCTCGGAAGAGGTCGGGCCATGAAGACCGGACCGGTCATCGGCACCCATGCCAGGGCCGATTTCCGGCCCTCCACTGCGTCCGTGCGAACCGCACGTGCGTCCTGGTGCAAAGGGCCTCCCGGGCGGACGGCCCCATGCCGTCCGCTGAGACTCGACACCCGTGGATCGGGCATCGACCTGAAAGGGATATTCCCCGAACAGGCCAGGACATGCCATGGCATATGACGGACGCTCGGTGAATCCCTGGTGAAGGCTTCGAGGGAAGGGAGCGGCGGGGGCGGCGCGACCTACGGGGTATCAGGTGCCGAAGCGCCGGTGGCGGGCCGCGTAGTCGCGCAGGGCCCGCAGGAAGTCGACCTTGCGGAAGGCCGGCCAGAAGACCTCGCAGAAGTAGTACTCGGAGTGCGCGCTCTGCCACAGCATGAATCCGGACAGCCGCTGCTCGCCGCTGGTGCGGATCACCAGGTCCGGGTCGGGCTGGCCGCGGGTGTAGAGGTGTTCGGCGATGTGGTCGATGTCGAGGATCTCGGCGAGCTCCTCGAAGGAGGTGCCCTTGCGGGCGTGCTCCAGCAGCAGCGAGCGCACCGCGTCGGCGATCTCCTGGCGGCCGCCGTAGCCGACGGCGACGTTGACGAGTATCCCGTCGATGTCGTGGGTGGCCTGCTCGGCCTCCTTCAGGACCCGCTGCGTCCCGGCGGGCAGGATGTCCAGGTTGCCGACGTGGTGGACGCGCCAGCGGCCGTCCGCGGCGAGGCCCCGCACGGTGTTCTCGATGATGTTGAGCAGCGGGCGGAGCTCGACCTCCGGCCGGTCCAGGTTGTCCGTGGAGAGCATCCACAGGGTGACGACCTCGACGTCCGTCTCGGTGCACCAGCCGAGCATCTCGGAGATCTTGTCCGCTCCGGCCTGGTGGCCCTGCTCCGTCGTACCTCCGGACGCCTTCGCCCAGCGACGGTTCCCGTCCAGGATGACGCCGATGTGCTTGGGCGACGCATCATGGTCGAGGCGGCCTTCCACCCGGCGTGCGTAAAGCCTGTACACCAGGTCGCGCAGCTTCACGATCTTCCAGCCCCTCCGTGCCTTGCCCCCGTGCGAAATGCGGTCCCTCCCCCGAGTCCGCCACATTACTGCGCGCCGGGATCGGGTACCCAACTCGGTCTGTCACAACTCCGTGATAGGGAGGACAACGTGACTGATACCAATCCCTTTCGGGCAGAGCCCTCGCGCTACGACTCCATGGAGTACCGGCGCACCGGCCACAGCGGCCTCAAGCTCCCCGCCATCTCCCTCGGCCTCTGGCACAACTTCGGCGACGACCGGTCGCTGGAGTCCCAGCGGGCGATCCTGCGCCGGGCCTTCGACCTCGGCGTCACCCACTTCGACCTCGCGAACAACTACGGGCCGCCGCCCGGCTCGGCCGAGCTGAACTTCGGCAAGATCTTTTCGCAGGATCTCGCGCCCTACCGCGACGAGCTGATCCTCTCGACCAAGGCCGGCTATCTGATGCACCCCGGGCCGTACGGCGAGTGGGGCAGCCGCAAGTACCTGCTCAGCTCGCTCGACGCCTCGCTGAAGCGGATGGGCGTGGACTACGTCGACATCTTCTACTCGCACCGCTTCGACCCGCAGACGCCGCTGGAGGAGACCATGGGCGCCCTCGCGTCCGCGGTCCAGCAGGGCAAGGCGCTCTACGTCGGCGTCTCCTCCTACACGGCCGAGCAGACGGCCGAGGCCGTGCGGATCCTGCGCGGGATGGGTGTGCGCCCGCTCATCCACCAGCCCTCCTACTCCATGATCAACCGCTGGACGGAGGAGGACGGCCTGCTGGACGCCCTGGAGGACGCCGGCATGGGGTGCATCTCCTTCGCGCCGCTCGCGCAGGGCCTGCTGACCGACAAGTACCTCAAGGGGATCCCGGCCGACTCGCGGGCCGCCCAGGGCAAGTCGCTGAACCCCGACCTGCTCTCGGACGACGTGCTGCGCCGGCTGGCCGGGCTGAACGAGATCGCGTCCCGCCGCGGCCAGTCCCTGGCCCAGCTCGCGCTCACGTGGGTGCTGCGCGACGAGCGGATGACCTCGGCCCTGATCGGCGCGTCGAGCGTCCGGCAGTTGGAGCAGAACGTGGCCGCCCTGGCCGGCGCGCCCCTCTCCGAGGCGGAGCTGAAGGAGATCGACTCCTTCGCGGTGTCCACGCCCGGCACGAACATCTGGGCCCAGCGCGGCTGACCTGCATTTTCGCCCCAACACCGGCGCGGGGGGCGGGAGAACGAAAAACGGGCCGGTCCGTGGGGGGGATACGGACCGGCCCGAGGGGGGGTTCCACCATAACCCTTCGTAAAGCATGCTGCGTGCATCGGCGCGCCATGACTACGCTCCGAAACCACCCAGCAGCACTCCGGTGAGCGCTCCGGCCGCCATGAAGGGGCCGAAGGCGAAGCCCTGGTGGCGGGTCGCGGAGCGGCGCAGGAGCAGCGTCAGGCCGTACAGCGAGCCGTAGAGGAGCCCGAGGAAGGCCCCTGCCGCCCATACCCCCCACCCGTACCACCCAAGAGCGACCCCCAGCGAGAGCGCGAGCTTGACGTCGCCGAAGCCCATGCCGGCCGGGTTGATCAGGTGGAGCACCAGATACGCGGCTCCGAGGGCTCCCCCGCCGAGCAGGGCGAGGCGCCAGGACCCGGCCGAGCCGGGCAGCAGGGCGGCGAGCCCGAGGAGGGCCGCCGCCCCGGCGGCGAGCGGCAGGGTCAGTACGTCGGGCAGCCGGTGCACGGCCCGGTCGACGAGGGCCAGCAGGACGAGGAGCGGCGCCAGTGCCGCGTACGCCGCCGCCTCCGGCCGCGTCCCGACAGCCGCCGCGATCAGGGCGCATACGCCTCCGGTGAGGACGGCCGGGAGTACGGCCCGCGGCCCGTAGGCGTGCACCGGCCCGTAGGCGTGCGCCGGCCCGTAGGCGTGCGCCGGCCCGTACGCCGTCCCCCGGTCGGCGGGCTCGGCCCCGGGCGGGCGGCAGCGGGCCAGGCCGAGCCAGCCGCGTAGCCGGTGCCCCTGCGGGCAGTGCTCCCGCCAGGGGTCCCCCGGCTCCACGGACAGCCGGTAGGCCGCGCGCGGCAGCAGCAGCCCGGCGGCGGCGCCGTACCCGGCGGCGAGAAGGATCACGACCACACCCATCCGGCGAAGGTAGGCGGTCCCCTAGGGTGGCCGCCATGGCGCACTGGCATGACGGGCCCGCCGCGTTGCGGGTCGGCACGGACCCCACGCGGATCCCGCTGGAGGTCGCCGCCTCGTACCGGGCGAGGACGCGCGGCCTGCTCGGCCGGGACGGGATCGAGGGGGCGATGCTGCTGACCCCGGCGGCGAGCGTGCACACCTTCCGGATGCGGTTCGCGATCGACGTGGCCTACCTGGACCGGAACCTGCGCGTGCTCGGCGTGGTCACCATGGCTCCCGGCCGGCTCGGGCTGCCCCGGCCGCGCGCCCGGCACGTCCTGGAGGCGGCGGCGGGCGCCATGGCCGGCTGGGGGCTGACGGCCGGGACCACGCTGGAAGTGGACACCCTTTAAGGGTTGGACCCCGGCGGCAGTAGGTTGGGGCGGTTGAGCTGGGGCAGCAGGGGAGCGGCATGACGGAGAACGCGCGGATCAAGGCGCTGGAGCAGATCATGCCGGCGACGCACGGCGCCGACGAGGACATCGACTGGCCCGCGGCCGAGGCGGCCTGGGGGACCCGGTTCCCGGCGGACTTCATCGCGTTCATGGGCCGGTTCGGCGCCGGCTCCATCAACGGCGAGGCGAGCGTCCTGCTGCCGCTGCCCAAGCCCGGACTGCAGTGGGATCCGGCCGAGATGGCCGAGGAGACGGACAACGCCCGTCAGATGTGGGAGGCCGAGGGCGGCCGCTCGGCCTTCGGCGTGGACCCGGAGTCGATCATCGCCTGGGGCGTCACCGGCGGCTCGGACATCCTGTGCTGGCTGGCCTGTGACCCCGATCCGGACCGCTGGCCGGTCCTGGTGTGCGGCCGGCACACCGCCGACTCCTTCGCCGTGTACCCGTACGGCATGGCGGAGTTCCTCTACCGGCTGTGCTCCGACGAGTTCGATGTGAGCCCGGTCAGCATCACCTTCTGGGACGGCGGCCACCTGAGCTTCGTGCACTGGCGCAAGGCGCAGCGCCGCTGGCAGGAGGGCCGCAACCCGGAGACGGGCGAGCCCGACCCGTACGCGGGCGAATTCGCCGACTGACCGGCCGGTCCCCCGCCACCCGCCCCCGCAGCCCGTTTCCCGACCGGAAACGGGCTTTTCAGTTTGTCTACGCGCGTCCGCATGGGCGACCGCATATCGGAAAACACCATTCAGAAAAGCGCCGGTTGGAGCATTGAACACACATACGGGCCCGACGCAATCAACCACCCCTCCCACAGGAGAGAATTCCGGCCAACGGGCCGCCGAGGGATCAGCCGGCCCGGAGCAATCCATAAGCAATAACGCGACACAAAAGAAATTCAGGGGAATAGACGCGTGCGACGGAGAATTTTCGGCACGACCGCCACCGCGGCCGTGCTCGGCCTGCTGATACCGCTGTCCGGATGCGGCGGTTCCGGCGACGGCGCAGATGACGGCGGAACGTTGCAGCTGGTCGCCGCCGAATACGGCGACAGTCCGGCCACCAGTTCCAAGCCGTTCTGGGACAGGGTGACGACTGATTTCACCAAGGAGAACCCGGGAATCAAGGTCGAGGTCAAGCTCCTGCCGTGGGCCGACATCGACCGCGAGGTCTCCCGCATGGTCAAGGCCGGCAAGGCGCCGGACATGGCGCTCATGGGCTCTTACTCGGACTTCGCCGCCCGGGGCGAGCTCTATCCCGCGGACGAACTCCTCTCGGTCACCGCCGAGGCGAATTTCCTCCAGCCGCTGGCCGACGCCGGCTCGGTGGGCAGCACCCTCTACGGCCTGCCCTTCGTGGCGAGCAGCCGACTCCTCTTCTACAACGAGGCGCTGTTCGCGAAGGCCGGCGTCAAGGAGGCCCCGAAGACCTGGTCCGACCTCAAGGCCGCCGCCAAGGCGCTGAAGGACAAGGGCGTGAAGTACCCGTACGCCCTGCCGCTGGGGCCCGAGGAGGCGCACGCCGAGGCGATGATCTGGGAGCTGAGCAACGGCGGCGGCTACGCCGACAGCAGCGGCAACTACAGCCTGGCCTCCGACCAGAACATCAGGACCTGGCAGTGGGTGAAGGAGAACATGGTCGCGACCGGGTACACGGGCCCGACGGCCCCGTCCCAGCTGAACCGGGCCGACGCCTTCGCCGCGTTCACACGCGGCGAGGTCGGCATGCTCAACGGCTACCCTTCGCTCGCCCACGAGGCGCGCGCCAAGGGCATCGGCGTCGTCACCACCGCCATGCCCGTCTCGGACGACCTCGGCACCGGGGAGACCCCGCCGGCCGTCGGCGTGGCCGACTGGATGATGGCCTTCAAGCAGAACGGCAAGCGCGCCGACATCGGGAAGTTCCTGGACTTCGTCTACCAGGACAAGAACCTGTCGGACTTCGCCAACCGCTACCACCTGCTGCCCTCCACCGTGACCGCCTCGCGCAGCCCGGCCGGCGGCGGACTCGACAAGAACGACCAGCAGTTCCTGAACGCGCTGCGCGGCGCCCAGCTCTACCCGGTCAACGACCCGTCCTGGGTGACGGTCAGCGACACCATCAAGCGCAACATCGGACGCGCGGTGGAACCGACGGGCGACCCCAAGGGGGTCCTGGAGGACATCGCCGCGCAGGCCGCCCAGGCCTCCAAGAAGCACTGAGGGCACTGAGGGCACTGAAGGCACTGAAGGCACTGAAACCGCCGAGCACACTGAAGTCCCGCACGACACGGGACCTTCGACCCGGGCCGCAGACCACCCCGTGCGGCACCATGGCACCACGGCACTTGATCCAAGGCCGCGGCCCAGCCGCCCGCCGAGCACTCACGAGGTGCGCGGGGCGGCCGGTCCCCGACGGGAGCGTCAGCGCTGCTTCCCGTGGCTCTGGGAGAAGGCCGTCCGGTACTGCTCGCAGCTGGAGTTCCAGCGCAGGGAGCCCTTGAGCGTCCCGTAGCCCGAGCGCGTCACCGACCACTCCACCGTGTACTCACCGGTGTCGCAGGCGATCCGCCTGCCGCCCGCGACCTTCTCGCGCCCCGTCGCCGGCTTCCCCTTCAGCTCCTTGCGCACTTCCGCCACCGTGGACCGGTCCGCGCGGCGCAGTACGGCGTGCACGACGATCGGGTGCTCGCCCTCCTTGACCGTCACCGCCTTCTTCACCACCGTCGAGTCCGACACCGACCAGGCGAACTCGTACGAGGGCTGCCATGCCAGCGTCGAGGGGTCGCCGGACTTGCGCTCGTAGTCCGGTGCGGCCGCGGGGCCGGGGCGGCTGACCGTCTTGTACTGGACCCCCGGGTGGAACCGGAACTGCCCTTCCACCTTGTGCATCTCGTCCTTGGTCCACATCGACTTCATGGCCTTCTCGCCGCCCGCCGGGTCCTGGAGGTACGTCCCCTCCGCGGCGGTGGCCTGCTGGGCGAGTACGGGGGCGAGGGCCGCGGCGGCGGTGGCGAGGGCGAGAGCGGCGGTGCGGGTGCGCTTCATGCCCGGACCAACGGCGCCCCGGCGCGGGCCGGAACGAGGCCTCGCGGGCTTTCACCCGTACGGGACCCCCTCGACCAGCGGAATATCCGGTGATCGACTTCGGCTCGAACCGGACTGCCCGTGGGCCGGGCGGACCAGGCCCGCCGGGTGCGGATCAGGCCTGGCCGGTCTCGAAGCGGCTGATGCGGCCGCCGCCGGGGGCGATGGTGAAGCGCCAGGCGGTGCGCATCTCGCCCCAGGTGTCGTTGCGGTAGTCGACGACGAGGGAGCGGCCCTCGTCGGACTCGGACACGACGTCCATGTGCCCCCTGGAGTCGAAGACCTCCCGGTCGACCCACTCGTGGAGGTCACGGTCGGATCCGTCGTCGGACATGGTCGCGTCGGCGGTCAGCAGCTTCAGGAAGGCGTCCTTGTCGTGCGCGTTGACGGCGGCGACGAGGGCGCCGACCACGGGGTCGGACAGTTTGGCGGGGGCGATGGCCACAGGAGCCTCCTGGTCGGGCGTACGTGCGTACGTGCCCGACCAGGTAACAACGCGGGCGGGTCAGCGTCGTCGACCCTCACCCGTTCGCGCGGCGGACGGCGTGTCAGGGGGACGGCGTCAGGGGCGGGGCGGGCGGCGTCAGGGGCCCGGCGGGGGCGTCAGGGGCCCGGTGGGCGGGCGGCGGCGCCGGCGCTGCCCGGTTCCACGAGCGTGGCCACTCCCCAGACCGTCGCCGCCACGGCGAGGGCCGACGCGACGATGGCCGCACCGGCCCGGACGCCGTTGTTGTTCGTGTGCGCCATGAAGCCCATGAACGGTCCCTCCCCATCCGCTGTGCGAGCGTTCTGCAGATCAGGATGTTCGTCACCTCGGAGGAGTTCCAGTCACATCACCCATAAATTCCACGTAATGGGACTGACAGGACCGATGGGGCTGATGGGACTTCGGTCCTCGATCGCCCGGGGTTCCTTCCCGGACGGGCGCCGCCGAAAACGGGCCGGCCCCGGTGGACGCGTTCGTCCGCCGGGGCCGGGATCGTGCTGCGTGCGGGGTCAGTGCGCGACGGACTCCTGCGCCGCGGGGGCGGACTTGCCGTCGGCCGGGGCCGGCGCGGCGGGAGCCGGGCCGGCGCCCCGCAGCGGGACCTCCTTGACGAACCAGGCCGCCAGGAAGCCCAGTACGGCGACGCCCGCGCCGAGCAGGAACGCGGAGTGCGTACCGTTGGCCACCGCGTGCTGGTAGGCCTCGCGTACGGCCTCGGGCAGCTTGGCCAGGCTCGCCGCGTCCAACTGGGCGGAGCCGGCGGCTCCGGCGGCCTGCGGGCCCAGGCGCTCGGACATGGTGTCGGTGACCCGGGAGGTGAAGAGGGAGCCCATCAGTGCCACGCCGAAGGAGCCGCCGAGCGTACGGAAGAGGGTCGCCGACGACGACGCGACGCCCATGTCCTTCATGTCGACGCTGTTCTGCGCGACCAGCATGGTGATCTGCATCAGGAAGCCGAGTCCGGCGCCGAGGACGGCCATGTAGAGGCCGGACACGAGGCGGGAGGTCCCGGTGTCCATGGTCGCGAGCAGGAACATCCCGACGACCATGAGCGCACCGCCGACGATCGGGAAGATCTTGTACTTGCCGCTGTTGGTGGTGACGCGTCCGGCGATCAGCGAGACGAGCATCATCGAGAGCAGCATGGGCAGGAGCAGCAGGCCGGAGTTGGTGGCGGAGGCGCCCTGCACCGACTGCTGGAACAGCGGGAGGTAGAGCACGCCGCCGAACATGGCGAAGCCGACCAGGAACCCGATCACGGACATGAGGGTGAAGTTGCGGCTGCGGAAGATGTGCAGCGGCATGACGGGCTCGGCCGCCTTGGTCTCCACGTAGAGGAACGCGGCGGTCGACAGCACGCCGACGGCGGCGAGGCCGAGGACCTGGGCGGAGGTCCAGGCGTACTCGTTGCCGCCCCACGTCGTGACCAGCACGGTGGAGGTGATGGCGACGGTCAGCAGGGCCGCGCCGAGGTAGTCGATCTTCGGGCGCTGCCGCTCGGCGGGCTTGGGCAGGTGCAGGACGGCGGTCACCATGGCCAGGGCCACCGCGCCGAGGGGCAGGTTGATGTAGAAGGACCAGCGCCAGCCCATGTGGTCGGTGATGGTGCCGCCGACGAGCGGGCCGCCGATCATGGCGAGGGCCATCACGCCGGCCATCATGCCCTGGTACTTGCCGCGCTCGCGGGGCGGGATCAGGTCGCCGATGATCGCCATGACGCCGACCATCAGACCGCCGGCGCCGAGGCCCTGGATCGCGCGGAAGCCGATGAGCTGGCCCATGTCCTGGGCCATGCCGCTGAGCGCGGAGCCGATCAGGAAGATGACGATGGAGGTGAGGAAGGAGCCCTTCCGGCCGTACATGTCGCCGATCTTGCCCCAGATGGGGGTGGAGGCGGCCGTGGCCAGGGTGTACGCGGTCACCACCCAGGACAGGTGCTCCAGGCCGCCGAGCTCGCCGACGATGGTGGGCATCGCCGTGCCGATGATCATGTTGTCGAGCATCGCCAGCAACATTGCGATCATGAGGGCCATGAGGACGACCCGCACGCTGCGTGGCTTCACCTCCTGCGAGGTCTCCGCGGGCTTGCTTGTCTCCACCATTTCCTGTCCACTCCCCTGGGTACCGCCCGCCGGATCGGCACTTACTTGCCGCCCGGCTAGTTCACTACACTGGGGACCGTAGACCCGTAACTTGCCGGGCGTCAAGTAAGTAATGCGAGGAGAGTCATGTCCAGCAGCAGTCCGCAGCGCCGTCGTGGCGACACGCGCCAGCGCATCCAGGACGTCGCACTGGAGCTCTTCGTCGAGCAGGGGTACGAGAAGACGTCGCTGCGCGAGATCGCGGAGCGGCTGGAGGTCACGAAGG
Organism: Streptomyces sp. NPDC060232; assembly: GCF_042726555.1. NCBI lineage: Bacteria > Bacillati > Actinomycetota > Actinomycetes > Kitasatosporales > Streptomycetaceae > Streptomyces > Streptomyces sp. NPDC060232. Next base: position 30,841 of record NZ_JBHXAG010000028.1, read on the forward strand.
CGGCGCTGTACTACCACTTCAAGACCAAGGAAGACATCATCATCAGCCTCTTCGAGGACGTCACACGTCCCATCGACGAGCTGATCAAGTGGGCGGAGCAGCAACCGCGCACCCTGGAGACCAAGCGCGAGGTGCTGCGCCGCTACAGCGAGGCGATGGCGGCGGGCGCGGCGCTGTACCGCTTCATGCAGGAGAACCAGGCGACGACGCGCGAGCTGAGCATCGGCGAGACGGTGAAGAAGCGCCTGTTCCGCCTGGTGGAGCTGCTGCGCACGGAGGACGGCCCGCTGACGGACCAGGTGCGCTGCGTCAGCGCCCTCTTCACGCTGCACGCCGGAATGATGTTCCTCCAGCACGTCGAGGGCGACCCGGAGGAAACCCGCCTGGCCGCCCTGGAGGTCGCCACGGACCTCATCACGCAGGCGCACCACGAGGAGTCGTAGCGCCGCCGGCCTGCCACAACCCCTCAGGGCAACACCCCCTGACCAGCGTGATGAGCCGACGACGGACGCGGACGAACCGGGGGCCGGGACCGGCTACGGCAAGGCGGGGGCCGGCTCGGCCCGCGGGCCGCTCGGCGCCGTGCTGACCGGCTGCCCCCCCCTGAATCTCTTCGCGCCCTGGTGCCCGGAGTCACGCACCACTGCGGGCCGGTGGTGTGGAGCGGTCCCTGTGCGCGATGCGGCGCTGAACGGCTTCCTCTGTGGGGACCGCTGTGGACACTGCCGAGCCGACCTCCACGGCTTCGGCCCAGGCGTCCCACGTGGAGAAGATCGCGGCTTGCGGATCCAGCAGGCAGTGGGCCCCGGCCAGGGTGAGGGTGGTGTTCAGGGCCTCCCCCAGCCTGATGATGCGTTCCTCCAGCCCCTCGATCAACTCCCCCGCATCTTCCTGGAGCACGGCGACATCCTCACCTACGTGCTCCATGGGAAAGTCGTGACGGGTCGCGGTCGAGAGCAACGCGCCTCTCCTCCATGTGGGGAACTCCCCCGCCCCAACAAAGCTTCCGACGTTGCGCCCCTGGTCGACTCGGACACGCTCGCAGGGCCGTCGATCTCAGGTCGACAGAGCCGTGCGGCAGAGGCGCCGGCGCCAGCGGTCAAGCATCCACTTCGCCCACCCAGCCGAACTCCAGAAGTTCCTGCGGCATGTACTCGGACTCGACCTCGATCGGCATGCCGGCATCACGGGCCATGCAGGCGATGGCGAGTGGCCCGAGGGCTACCAGGCCCTCGCCGCTCCGCGCCCGGTCCTCGTTCGCTGTCCAGTACTCCTTGTGCCAGTTCAGTGCGTCGACCAGGGCTTCGTTGAAGAGGTCGTTCTCGCGGGTGGCATAACGGTAGAAGAGGTTGATCGGCGGATACAGGATCTTCAGCATCAGCTCCTTGCTGGCGATCCGCACATTCGCGGGGTCTGTGCCATCGACGGCACGGACCAGGGTGTCCCAAGTCTCCTGCCGACCGTGCCAGTGGTGCTGGATGGTCTCGATCCATGCATAGATGTATTCATCGAATTCCGCATCAGAAGCCCGCAGAAAGGACAGGGGAACTTGCGCAAGCTGGTTCACGCGGCTGTTCTCGCGGCAGATCGCAGCCAGGTAGAACGAGGTCAGCCAGTTCCCGGCGTGCAGATACTCCTGTGGTCCGGTCGCCGGCAACTCCCGCTGCTCGCCGTTCACGCCGATCCGGCAGGTGACGGTGCCCACGGTGGCCTGCCCTGCGGCGAACAGTGCAGACCCGGTTTGCATGGCGAGGACCCACGCTTGCCAGGTCGTGAACCGGTCCGCGACGGGATCTTCGAGGCAGTGCCACTTCGCTGCCGCGAGCGTCAGCGTGAGCGCGTCGTATCGGTCGGACTCGGACGTCGCGAGGCCCGCCAGGGCCTCCTCGGCACTCTTGAGCACCGGCATTATGGGGAGTGGATTCGGGTACTCCTCCAGCTCGTCGATGTCCCGCACGACACCGGCCCCGAGGCGCCCGGCCCGTTCCTCTTCAATGGCCCCCGGGGCGAAATGCCTGCTCACTGCTACGGTCACGCGTCGAACTCCCCGCGCCATGTGAAGTCGAGGAGGGCGTTGGGGAGATAGCCGGACTCGACGTCGAACGGGAGGCCGTTGGCCCGGGCCAGGCAGGCGATGGCCAGCGGGCCGAGGGCCACGATGCCCATGATGTTGATGGTGCGGTCCTCGTCGGCGGTCCAGTACGCCTTGTGCCGGCGGACGGCGTCGGCCAGGGACTCGTCGAAGCCGGCGGCGTCACCGCGGAGGTGGTGGTAGAGCATCATGATCGGCGGGCGGCGCAGGCTGTCCATCTCGTCCCCGTCGAGAGTTCCGGCGCGCGCGGGAACGCACAGGTTCACGGCCCGCACCAGGTGCGTGCCCAGGTCGTCACGGCGGAGCCAGAAGCTCTGGAGGGTCTCCACCCACGCATAGGCGTACTCGTCCAGCCTGCCGCCGAAGGCCCGCAACAGGGACACCGGTATCCGCGCCAGCATGTCGAGGCGGGCCGCCTCACGGCAGATGATCGCGAAGTAGAAGGCGTTGAGCCAGGTGTTCGCGTTGAGATAGATCTGCGGCCCGGTGGTCGCGAGGTGGCGCTCTTCCTGGCGGATCTTGCAGGTGACCGTCTCCCGCGCGGGATCGACGGCGGCGAAGACGGCCGAGTGCACCTGAATGGCCAGCAGCCAGGACTCCCACGTCTCCAGCATGACGGCACCAAGATCCCCGACACAGCGCACGAGGGCGACGTTCAGCGACCTCATGACCGCGCCCGACCTGGAGTTGTGCGAGGTCTCGATCTCCTCCAGCGAGTGGGACAGCGACCCCTCCATGACGGGAACCACCTCCGCCATCTCGTCCTTCGGATGCTCCTGGGGCGGCACGATCACGGGCTCTGTCTCCTTTTCAGATCTTGAAGAATTCGTAGCCCCGGCGTACTTAGACCCGCCATCCTTGGCCTTCAGCATGCGCGGACACGCGGGTACGACCCGATACGCTTCTTCACCTGGAAAGCGCCTCCGACAGGGGCGGGAGCAAGGGCCTAGACAATCCTCGTTCTCGCTGGGCAGGGGCACTTTCTGCTGTCCTGATCACTTGCTGGACAACCCACTCCGTGAAAGCGCGAGGCTTCAGAAGCCACGCGGCACCGTTCGCTTGCTCACCATCACCGTGGGCTGCTTCCACCATCGCCATCAGCGCAGCACCCGCGCCCGGGCCGAGGCGGCACACCAAGACCATCCGATCTTGGCGCTTCGGTGAATTGGCGCGACGCGCACGCGTATGCGACGTGGGCGGGGAAGTCATTGCGGACGGCCGAACAGTGGGAAAAGGCGGCGCGCGGTACCTCCGGGAGCATTTTCCCGTGGGGGGATCAGAAGACTGCTGCCAAGTGCACGTCAGGGAGACCGGTATGCAGCGCACGACTTCATTCTCAGTGGCGTCTCGCCTTACGGCGTCTACGACATGGTAGGCAACGTATGGGAGTGGCCCGCGACGGCGAATTCCCCCGGTCGCTACGAACTCCGGGGCAGTGCCTTTACAAGCCCTCTGTTCCGGGGAGCGCCTGCCATTCCGAACGATGCCAACGAGAACATGCATGACGACGACACAGGGTTCCGCTGTGTGGCGACGCCCGAGACAACCCCAGTGACTGTCGAGCGGCACCGCACATCTGATGGTGCTGATACGGCACCCGACCAATTGATTTGATTGGTCAAGGTCCGTATCAACACACACGCTTTGGCGTGCCGCCAACCGCCTGGCCTCAACCAGGGGCTAGATCTGGACCTCCGAGGGTGGCCCAGAATATGTTGTTGTTGCCGCCAGCGCCTCTCCAGGCCATAAATACCGTTCCATTGAACTCGCGGACTGCAATGCCTGTGGAGGTCCCTCCGTCAACCCGAATCTGCCCGGCAAACCTTTCACCATCGAACACGCTGACCCATATACCAGTCTCTTCTTCCACCCCCTTCCAGGCCAACAGGATGCGTTGCGGCGGGTCACCAATGCGTTGCAGCGGTGCACCAACCGCTGTTGCGGCAGGAGTCCCGCTAGTGCCAGCCTCACGCCAAACACTACCCGGTACCTCAGTTTCATGAAACTTAACGACTTCTTGTGGGCTCCAGATGTCAGTCAGCCTACTGATGAAAGAATAATAGATTTGAGTCTTGTCCCCGGGCCCTTTCCAGAACATATAGAGACGACCCATGGCAGGAACCAATGTGGGTCCGGTAGAAGTCTCGACTCCGCGTACGGATTGTTGCTGGGTTTCCCCCAGTCGAATTGAAGGGCCCACCGCCGCACGCGTCCACCAAATTTGCGAGTCCCCCTCCACGCCTTTCCAAGCCATGTATATATCGCCAGCGTACGTGGCCAGCGCAGGTCTGTCGGTTGAGCCAATTCCTGAAATCAACCGCGGCGTACCCCACCCGTTTCCCGTTTGCTGTGCATAGTAGATTTTTCTATCTTCATCGCTCTTCCAGGCCATCAACAACCTTGTCGACAATCCGTCACTTAGGGTAAATTCCGTCAGCGCCGGACTGTGTGTTGATGCAACTGGTCCGTCAATCTTCCTTTCCGGACTCCAGGTGCCACCCGTAAGTGTGGACTCGTAGAAGCGATCATTCCCTGGAGGCCCCTTCCATATCATATGGAGCGCATAGGTTGAACCTGTTAATCCAGTATGGCCGGCGACAGCTAGAATCGGTCGATCACTTGTGCCTCGATCGGTGAGCGGTGTTTGCTGCTTCCACCTGTAAAGGTGATGAAGCCCTTGCCTGGATGACTGGTCAATTTCTGCCGGCGTCTCGTACTCGTCTATTGTCGCGAACATGATCGTCCGCGGCCTGCTGTCGTGAGCGAGTCCTAGAGAATGACCAATTTCATGAAGGGCTAGTTTTTGCAGCAGCTCAGCATTCCAGATTTTACCCATATTGAACAGTATGATCCCCTGCTCGGGATAGCGCGCTGTCCCGAGCGCTGTCGCGAGGTTTGGATCTGCATCTTTTCCCGCAAATCTGACTGTAATGTCACTGTTACTGCCGATTGAGGTAGGCGTGAGTTTAAGCCAGGGCGCCCCGGCCTCCTGCCATTGACTGAAGGCGCCACTTATAATGCGCACAGCCTCAACTGGCTCAACACCTTGTACTTTGTTCGCATCGATCGAGAAGGTAAGGTCAGTACGCCTCCAGCGCCCTCCGGGGGGGCCGTAAATCCGTATCTGAAGATCAGAAGCCACACGGTCCGGGACTCCGCACATGCGAGTGCCCGTCGCGACAGTTGCGCCTTCAGGAGCGTTCTCCAAGTCTACGTGGCCGTAAGTGTCCAGCTTGAGCAGGAGTGGTGCGGCTTCATTTTCGCCATAAATGTAGTAGGTGGCAGGTATGAGAACACCTGCAATTTCCTGCGGTATCACTGACTCTGTGTAGTCCAAGAGCGGCAGTGTGGCTGCCATTCCTCCGGTATCGAGCGTGACAGCGTACCCGGAGATGGTGAGTGTTCGCCCGTTGATACTCGAGAACCCGCCGTAGCGAGGTTCGATGCTGAGCTCGCCGCCTGCATCCAGGGTGAATTTAAAATCTGCCACTACCCCGGATCCGGGTTGAAAATTATAACCCTGTGCTGGAATATAGGTGAAAGGTGTTGCGCGGCCAGACGCTAGCGCGTCCGGCTCGCCAAGCATGTCCAAAGGTCGCAACCCGTGCGAAAGTTTTCGTATATCGATTACTATTTCGTACCCGGAGATGATGAGCGTTCGTCCCTTGATGCTCGAGAAGCCGCCGTAGCGGGGGTCGATATTGAGCTCGCCGTCCAGAGTTAGCTTAAATCGAAAGTCGGCTAGTACGCCGGATGCCGGCTGAAATGTATAACCATCCGCAGGCGCGAGGTGCAGTTTGTGCGCGCTGTGTCGTGACAGGTTTGTGGCCCCCTTGATGAAAGGCAGGATATCGTGCGACAAGGAAGTGCCGTCAATTTCGACTTCGTGCCCGCTCACCGCAAGCCTTGCGGTTCCGCGCCCATTCAAGATGTTGTCGTAAATTGAGGGATAGTCGATAGTACCTTGTTCGGTCACCTGAAATATGAACGAGCCGGGTGTTCCGTCGGCTTGAAAGAAGGTATACGACCCCGGGTTTATGTCGAGAGCTGCTGGAGCCGCTCCGTCAACCCAACCTTCACCTGCAGCCTCAAGAAGGATGAACTCAGTGTAGGTGAGGGCGCGGGTATCGATTACTATGCGGGGCATGAAGATTCTCTTCTCGCCGAATCGCTGTTGCACATTGCGATGCGCGTGACCCGTCCTCATGCGCAGCATGAAGGGCGTGAATAACTTGCGTTTTCCAAAGTCGCAGCTTGGTGCCAGCTCGCCGACTACCTCTTCTCAGCCTGCGCTTGATATCGCAATCCGGCAAGCCGTGGGCGGGAGGTGACTGGCCGCTGGCCACGTCGACCGCAGTGGGTACGCGGTTCATCTAAATGGCGTGCTCCTTCGTTGAACCGTGCATGACGGATCTGGTTGTTGCGCGGCTTGTGCCGGACGAGTTGTGGGTGTTGTTCCGGCGGGTGGTGCCGCCGATAGACGTGAAGCGTCCACAGGGCGGGGGCCGGCGGCGGGCGGGTGACCGCGAGACGCTCGCTGCGATCATCTTCGTGGCCACATCGGGTTGCACCTGGCGGCAGTTGCCGCCGGTGTTCGGGCCAGCCTGGCCCACGGTCTACCGGCGCTTTGCCCAGTGGAGCCGGGACCGGGTCTGGGCCCGGCTCCATCGCGTCATCCTGGACGAGCTCGGTAGCCGAGGTGAGCTGCACTGGTCCCGATGCGCCATTGACTCGGTCAGCATCCGGGCCGCAAAAGGTGCCTCTATGAGCTTGTAACACGATCATGCGTAGGGTTTGTTGAGGCGTCGCCAGCAGATGAGGCTGCAGGCAAGGGAGACGAAGGCATCGTGGATTTCGGTGCGGCGTTCCCAGCGGACGGCGAGTCGTTTGAACTGGTGGAGCAGGGCGAAGGTCTGCTCGACGACGTAGCGGAGCTTGCCCATGCCCTTGATGTTCGGGGCTCCTTTGCGGGAGATGACGGGCAGGATCCGGCGTTTGCGCAGTTCCTCGCGGTTGGGGTTGGAGTCGTAGCCCTTGTCTCCGAGCAGGGCTTCGGGACGTCGACGGGGCCGGCCGGGACGCCCGGCATCGGGTGGGATGCCGTCGACCAGAGCGAGCGTCTGGGTGACGTCGTTGACGTTGGCCGCGGTCGTGACCACTTTGAGCGGAGTGCCGCGTCCGTCGCAGATCAGGTGGTGTTTGCTGCCCGTCTTCCGCCGGTCGACCGGCGACGGACCGGTATCGGCTCCCCCTTTTTCGCCCGGATGTGGGAGCCGTCCACGCAGGCCCTGGACCAGTCGAGCCGGCCGACCGCGTTCAGCTCGGCGAGCAGGATCCGGTGAAGCTGGTCGAAGACCCCGGCCTGCTGCCACCGCTCAAGGCGCCGCCAACAGGTCTGCCCCGAGCCGAAGCCCAGCTCAGGCGGCAGGAGTTGCCAGGCGATGTCGTTGTGCAGGACATACAGGATGCCCTGCAGACACAAGCGATCCGCCACCGGCCGTGGCCCTGGTGACCTCGTCGGCCAGGGCCGCAGCAGGGGCTCGATCAGTGCCCACAGGTCATCGTCCACGATCCAAGGCCGAGTGCTCACGCCATCACGAACGGCCGAATCGTCACACCGGTCACGGCTAACCAGAGGACTTCAACAAGATCCTGTTACGAGCTCTAAGCTACGGACATGAGTGACCTGTACGCCGTGGACCTGGCGCTGAACCTCCGCGACTCCGTGCCGCCTGCCGTCCTCGCCGATCTGCGCTGGCACCTCGGTGAAGAGAGGCGAGCGGAGGACGAGGAACTCGACGTGTACCCCCTGCTCGCATCACGCGGCCCGGCAGTCCGCATCGGCGGTGTCCGGATGGCGGAGCTCGCCCGGACCGCCAATGGGTGGGCGCTGACGGTACGGTACGAGATCCATGCCGAGGGCATGCCGGACTTTGATTCACTGGTGGAACGTCTCGCCTGGCACTCCGACACCGAGGGTCCCATCGGCCAGATCCGTTTCTACGAGGAAGATGTCCCTGAGATGCTGATCAATAGATCGGGGACGCTCATTCGGTTGCCACTCGCCCCGAAGTCGACCCCGCAGTAGCAGGGTCAGTCCTTGACGGGCGGTACGACGCCCAGAACGAATTCCGCATTTGCGATCATCCGCCCGATTTCGATGGGGAGATTCTCGAATTCCTCCATCACCACGTCGAAGGGCTCGACCTTGCGAACCGTGCCGTCCAGCCCCTTGGCTTCTACGAAGAACCGATACCCGGCCGGCGAACTCTGGTCGGCGACCTTCGTCCAGGCAGCGCCATGACGGAGTACCAACAAGTCGCCCAGGTATGACGTCAGATCCGTGTGGAGCGTGATCCAGTCCGACTGCTCGAACTCACCGAGCGGGAGGCGATCCGCATAGCTCTGCAGACCCGGCATCAGGACCAAGGGGTCCTCCGTGTACTGGTCCGGCGCGACGCCCAGCATGGATCCGAGATTGATGGCGTTCAGATGCGCCCCACGCCCCCACTCGACGAGATCCGCGTCGACCTCGCCCGGCGTCCTGTCAGGCATACCAAAGAACCTTTCGATCGACACGCACTGAATCTACTTCTTCCGCCTCGTCGGCGGATCCCACTGGTCCCGCTTGGGGTGAGGGCCGTACTCAAGAATAATTATCTTCGCGTCCGTGAGGTACTTGCGGAGTTCAGCGGACGGCCCTGCATGTGTGAACGACCACCGTGGATCATATCCGGGATTCAGTCGCCGCAGAGCGATGTCCTTGTTGATCTGTTCCTTGATTGCAGGCTTCAGCGGGACCTCGTTCACGATCGAACGAGTGCTTCCGTCCTTCATCGTGATGGTGCGGTAAGGACCGTACGTCTTGACCTCGACCGCGATCACACGACCGTCGGGCAGGTCCACGGGCACATCCACCTTGCGTCCGCCCGGGGTCGTTACGGGATACCGAGGATCGGCGTTCATGGCTACCGGATACGGTCGCTCGGGGCCACCACCCCACATCTGCCGGTGGAACTCCTCCCCTCGCTGCCACCGAAGCTCATGGTCACGCGTGTTGCGGACGTCCCGCAGAGTGAGCGGACCGTCGGCAGGCAGCAGGGCGGGCCTGGAGTAGTCGGGCTCTTGCCCTGCATACGGATTCTCTGCGTCCGCCTTCGCTCCGTCGCCCCCGGAACCTGCCTCCGGCGAATCCGCCGGCTTGGTCGCCTGTTCGGTGGCCTGCCCGGAGTCGTCAGCCGTGTGGACTCCGTCGTCCACGCCGCCCGTGCCCGGGGTCTCCGGGTGGGGGCTCACCGTGCCGCCGGGGCCGTTGTCGTGGCCGGCTGTGCCGCCCGGGCCGTCCGGGTGGGTGGCGCCGGAGCCCGGGGTGTCCGGGTGGGTGCCGGCCGTCGGGGACGGGGAGTCGGGGCGGGTGCCGCCGGGGTTGTTGAGGTCGCCCCGCGGCATGTTGTCCGGGGCGTGGCCGCCTGGGGTGTGGTCGCCGCCGCGGCCGCCGACGCCGGCCAGTTCGTGTTCCGGGATCCGGACGGGGGTGGTGTCGACGCCGCGCGGGCCGTTGTCGATCGCGTGGACCGGGTCGGAGATGTCGGAGCCGAGGCGGATGGCGTCGTCGCCGCCGCGGGCGCCGACGCCGGCCAGTTCGCGCTCGGGGACCTTGACCGTGGCGGGGGAGTCGACCTTGGGTGCGTCGGTGCGCGGCACGTCCGCGCCCGCGCCCGGCCGGCCCTTCGGGGCGCTCTCGGCGGACTGGAAGAGCGAGCCGTCCGCCTCGTAGATGTTGCCCTTGGGGTCCATGAACTGCGGCGCGCCGTCGACGGGGAGTTTGACCGTGCCCGGAGGGAAGGTCGTCGTGCCCTCGGGAAGTTTGATGTTGCCGTCGGGGAGCTTGGTCGCGCCGTCCGGGACGGCCGTGCCCGTGGGGAGGTGGATCGCGCCGTCGGGCAGCATCACGGCGCCGTCGGGGAGGGCGACCGCGCCGTCCAGGTTGATGCTCGGGGCCTCGAACTTGCCCATGCCGCGCAGGCCGGCCATCACGTCGCCGATCTTCGAGATGCCCGCGCCCGCGCCCTTGAAGACGTACGTCATCGGGTCGACGATCCGGCCGGCCTTGCCCGCCACAGACAGCGCCTTCGCCACGGCGCCCGCCTTGCCCGCGCCCGAGACCGCGCCACCCGCACCACCCGTGCAGACCGTGGTGATCACGTTGAAGGTGACCGCGCCGGCCGCACGGCCGGGGTTGGAACCCCACTGGTCCCACGCGAGCAACGCCTTGCCCGTCTCCTTCATCGCGGTGCGCGACTCACGCAGGTAGGCGGGAAGCTTGTCGTCCGGGACCGCCATGTACAGCGCACCCACACCGGGGATCATGGCGATCGACAGGCCGGTCCCGAGTTTCGCCAGGCCGGCCCACGACTGCTTGAAGGTGTCCCAGCCCTGCAGTCCGACCAGACCGCCCAGGCCCTTGAGGGTCCCCCACACCCCGTCCACGAAGAAGCCCTTGCCGTACTCCCAGACGTGCTCCCACACCTGCCATCCGGGAATGGACTCCTCCACCGCGTCACCCCACGGCAGGGACTTGGCCTGCTTCATCGCCTCGGCGTCGTAGCCGTACATGTCCGGGGCGTTGGAGCCGTCGTTCACGCGCAGGGGCTTGCCGCCGACCAGTGCGACGATCTTCGCGTGGGCGGCCCGCTCCACCTCGTGGAACTCCTCCCACACCTCGGCGATCTCGTTGCGGCGATCGAGGTTCTCGTCGATCAGGCTGCCGTCTTCACGCCACTTCTCGTCGTCGGCGACCTTCGTACGGAACGCCTCCGCCTCCGCCTTCAGCTTCTCCAGCTTCTTGATGACGGGTGCGGCGTCGCGGGAGTACGTGCCCAGCGCGCCGACGATGGTGCACATGTCGGAGCTGAGCTTCAGGCCGAGGTCCGAGACGGGTTTCGTCGTCGCGAAGAGCTGGTCGGCCTCCGGCGCCTGGTAGAAGGCCTGCAGGCCGCCGAAGCTCGTGTGGACGTCCGAGGCCTTCGTCGAGACCGTGGCCCCGCCGGACGAGATCAGCTTGACCTTCTCGTCCAGCGTCGGCAGATGGCCCGTGAAGACCGGCACCTCGGCCGGATCGACCGGTGCGTTCCCGCTCACTTCTTGCCCCCGGTCTTCTCACGCAGGATGTCGAGGTTGACGGACCTGGCCGCGTCCTGGGCGGCCTTGGCCTGGTCCAGGTCACCTTCGAGGTACTCGTTCGTCGCCGCGACCGCGCCGAGGATGCACGCCTCGATCCGCTCCGCCATCGACTTGAACTCCGGCTTGCGGGCCGTCAGGTACTCGCCGAGGGCGGCCGCGACCGGACCCAGCGCCTTCTGCGGCGCCACAAAAGCCGAACCCGGAGCCGGCCCCGCACCCGGAGCCAGCGGACCCTGCGCAGTCATCCCCGACTGCGAACCCGGAACAGCCGTCCCCGCCGCCTGCGCCGCCTCCGACATGGCCGTAAGCAGCGCGTTCAGAGCCTTCTCCAGCTCGCCGGCGTTCCCGCCGACGGTCTTCAACTGGCCCTGCACACCCTGCGGCTTGATGTCCCACGACGTCATCGACAACCCACCCCCGTGAACCCGACTTCCCTACTACCGCTGCCCCACTGACCTGCTGACCTGCTGACCTGCCGAAACGATCCTGCTCAGCCGATGTTGTCGACCGCGGCCTTCGCACGCTGCAGCGTCTGGCGCGCCGTCGCGTCGTTCTTCTCCAGCGTCGTGTTCAGCAGCTGGATGATGTTCTTGACCTCCTGCGAGGCGTTCTTCCACCGCAGCTCCTTGGCGTGGTAGTCGTCCGCCACACCGTCCGCCGCGAAGTCCGACATCGCCGCCGCCACCTGCGCCTCACGCGCGGCGATCACCTGCTCCAGCTGCCCGATCACCGCCTTGATACCGCCCTGCACCTCCGTCGAGGCACCCACGTCGTACGCACGACGGTCCGTCCCACCCGTACCCATGACAACCACACTCCCCGTTGAGAATAAGAAGAAAGGCCCGGAACCCCGTCGGCTCAGCGGCCGCGGAAGCGGGCCGCGTCGAAGTTCGCCGAACCCTGCGTCTGCCGCGCGTTCTCGCCCTGCTCCTGGTCACCCGACCCGAACGCCTGCTCCATGCCCGACTGGCCGCCCAGGATCGCCGCCAGCGAGGCATTCAGCTCCTTCGCGATACCGTCCGCACGCAGCTTGAACGAGTCGAACGCCACCTTGCCCTGCCCCTGGAACTTGCCCTCCAGCGGCTGCGCCGCGGCGACCAGCTGCTTGATCAGCGACCCCAGGTCGGTATTCGAGTTACGCGACCCCGACATCAGGTTCGTCAGAACCTGCGTCCCCATGTCGAACTTCATCCCACACTCCCCCGCGCCCTCAAAGACGATCAACCGATCACAAGTATGACCAGTCCCATCAACATACATCGCACCTGCAACCAGCAACGAAGCAGTTATGGCGCACCCATGACGACCCGCCAGGCGCCTCCCCTGCCACAAGCCCGCACCTGCGTGCGGGAGCGTGCCACACTCCGAACGACCGGTACGTCATCGCACACGAGAACTCCGCGACCACACCTCCGGCCGACCGCCGCCGGACGATCAGGGGCGCGTGGCGGAGCCGGTGGAGGCGATGAAGGCAAGGAGGTTGTCGGCGTAGCGCTGGGGGGCGGTGAGGTGGGGGACGTGGCCCTCGCCGTGCAGGGTCCGCGCCTGCGCGCCGGGCAGCACGTGCGCGAGCCGGTCGACGATCGCGCCGAACCACGGCGGGCTGTCGGTGCCCTTGCTCAGCATCACCGGGCCCGTGTATCCGGCCAGCCGAGCGAGGTCGACGGTGTCCCAGTCCGGGTCCCCCTGCTCGTCGGCGGCGGTGGGGGCGTTGGTGACGAACGTCCGGCGGGCCGCGTCCGGCATCCCGTCCCACGCGCCCGGCCCGAACACGACCTCCTCGACGAACCGGCGCGCACCGGCCTCGGGGTCGCCCGCGCGCACGTCCGCCATGACGGCGTCGATCGGGGCCTGCGCCTCCCGCATCAGCCGGTCGAGTTCGGGATCACCGGCCACGACGGCGGTCAGGGGCGGCTCGTGGACGGCGAGGCTGCGCAGCAGTTCGGGACGGCGGGCGGCGAGGCCGAGCGCGACCGAGCCGCCGAAGGAGCTCGCGGCCACGTGGACGGGGGCGCCGAGCATCTCGATGAGCGCGGCCAGGTCGTCCTCGTCCTGGGTCCGGGTGCCCTGGCCCGGCGGGCGTTCGCTCCGGCTGTGGCCTCGGCGGTCGTAGACGAGCACGCGGTGGGCGCGGGTGAGGTGCGGCAGGACGGCGTCCCAGCTGTGGTGGTCGGTCCAGGAACCGTGGACGAGCACGAGCGGTTCGCCGTCACCCGCGATCTCGTAGAAGAGCTCGACACCGTTCACCTGAACCCGTGCCATATCCGGTCCCCTTTACCCGTTGCCATGCAGGCCTCCCCGCGAAGCCTTGATCATCCTGTCAGACGCGGTTCACTGCTGGACGGGCGTTGTGGCGGACCAGAACTCGTCCTGCTCGTCGGGGCGCTGGGGGAACGGCCCCCTGCGCTGCGAGGTGTTCGGCTTGGTGAAGGGCCTCATGACGTCGGCATCGTTCAGGCAGGGGGTGGCGGCCTCCAGGAAGAACTGCCCTTCGCCGCCCACCTCGACCGAGAGGCTGTAGCCGTCCGGGGTTCTTGCGAAGATGGCAGGGAACTTCGGGCTCTTGTTCACATTGGTGATCTTGTAGCCGCGGTCCTTCCACGCCCTCTCGATCAGCCCCAGCAGGGCGCCGCGGCGCTCCTCGGAAACGACGGTCAAGATGGCGATGAGCCGGTTCGAGGCGCCCGTGCCGGTAGCCGCGCCCGCCATTCCCTTCGTACAGCCGGCGCTACCACCGGGACCGTGGTTCCACTTCAACTCGGGTCGGACCGCCGCCAGCGTCTCCTGGAGGATGGCGTCGGCCCGCTCGGCGCCCTCCTGCATGTGCATGCTCATACCCGTCTTGGCCGATGCGTCGTCGGCGCCCGGGCTGCAGCCCGCGACGAGGGCTGCCAGGAGGAATAGCGCGGCTACGGTGCGCGGCGGCTTCATCGGGTTCCTCAGTGCTGTGTCCTGGGCATGAGCCGCGACCGGGGCGTGCTCCAGGGTCGGGGGCGCCTCCCCGGCGCCGCTTCCTCGCCCTACGCAACAGCAGGCCCGGCGGCGAACACAAGTTCACGAGGCCCTCGTCCGGACATTGGGCGGGCTCGCCGTACCGGCTGGTCGCGGCGTCCGCCAGGCGCGGGCGTACTCAGACCCGGGCTCGCGCCTGAGTGCCCGTACCCAGAGGTGTGTTCAGGGGATACGGCGGTCCTCGGCGGTGATCGGAATGTCGTTGATGCTGGCCTCGCGGCGGCGCATCAGGCCGTCGTCGTCGAACTCCCACTGCTCGTTGCCGTGGCTGCGCCACCACTGGCCGGAGGCGTCGTGCCACTCGTACTCGAAGCGGACGGAGATGCGGTTGCCGGTGTGGGCCCACAGCTCCTTGCGCAGGCGGTAGTCGAGTTCGCGCTCCCACTTGTCGGCGAGAAACGCGCGGATCTCGTCGCGGCCGGTCAGGAAGCGGTCGCGGTTCCGCCAGACGGAGTCCTCGGTGTAGGCGAGGGCGACGCGTTCGGGGTCACGGCTGTTCCAGGCGTCCTCGGCGGCCTGGACCTTGGCACGGGCGGTTTCGTCGGTGAAGGGCGGGAGGGGCGGACGGGTGGTCATGGCACATCCTTTTCGGGAAGGATGGAGAACGAGCGTTCTCCCGACCCGGCCCACCCTAAGAGAACGATCGTTCTCGCCGCAAGCGACATCGGGTTACCCTGCCCTCATGGACGACGAAGAGGCACGCACCCGGCTACTGGACGCGGCGGAGGAGCTGTTCTACCGCCACGGCATCCAGGCGGTGGGCATGGACCGTATCCGCACCGCGTCCGGAGTGCCCCTCAAGCGCCTGTACCGGCTCTACCCGGCCAAGGAATCCCTGGTCGCTGCCTACCTCGAACGTCGCGACCGGCGTTGGACGACGAGCCTGCGCGAGTCGGTGGCGGCGTCCGCGCAGCCGCCGGTCCTGGCCGTCTTCGACTGGCTGGCGCGATGGTTCTCGGAGCCGGACTTCCGGGGCTGCGCGTTCCTCAACGCGTACGGGGAGCTGGGCGCGGCCGCGCCGGAGGTCGTGCGCGTCCACAAGGCCGAACTCCACGCCCTCCTGGCCGAACTGGCGCCAGCCGAGGCCCCGCCCGCTCTCGCCGACCAGCTGCTGATCCTGGTCGAGGGCGCGACGACGGTGGCCGCCTTGAGCCCCGGCCCGGAACCGGCCCGCCGGGCGCGCGAGATGGCGGAACTCCTCCTGCCGAAGTGATCGAAGTGACGCAGGTCACTGCTCGGCGCCTCGGTGGGATGTCACATCCGTCCGGTGCGATCCGTCAGAGCTGTGTAACCGTCGACACGGCAAGGAGAACCACCATGGACGCCCGACTCAACCTCTTCGGCAACTCCGTCGCCACCACGTTCGCGAGGTACCTCAACTCGGCGGGCAAGGCCGTCTCGGACTCGACCCTTCCTGCGGCCACCCAGGAGCTGGTGAAGATCCGGGCCAGCCAGATCAACGGCTGCGGTTTCTGCACCGACATGCACACCAAGGACGCCGCGCACGCCGGGGAGACGGCGCAGCGCCTCCACCTGGTGGCGGCCTGGCGCGAGGCGAAGGTGTTCACCGACGCCGAGCGGGCGGCCCTGGAGCTGACCGAGCAGGGCACGCGCATCGCCGACGCGGCCGGCGGGGTCACGGACGCGGCGTGGGCGGACGCCGCGAAGCACTACGACGAGGACCAGCTGGCCGCGCTGGTGTCCCTCATCGCCCTGATCAACGCCTACAACCGGATGAACGTGATCATCCAGCAGCCGGCCGGCGACTACCAGCCGGGGCAGTTCGGCTGAGCCCTCCCACCGGGTGCGCACCCGGGACCGGCGTGGAGGGGACCGGGGCGCGCTCGCCGCCTCGACCTCGGCCGATTGGCTGACCCACGCCCGGCCCGGGCGGTGCGCAGAGCGGGTGCGTACGTGTCCCGCACCGGCGCCCGGCCGGTGCGGGACACGCTCGGCGCGTGAGCGGTGCCCTTCCGCCGCCCCGGCAGGGCCTTGATGGCCACGTCGAAGGGCAACGCCGCGATGAAACCGGCTGGGCCCCGAAGGGCCGTGGCCACGGCCGCTCCGGCGACCGCGCTGACCACCCGGGCAGTGGCACAAACCGCGCGGACAAAGGTTGGGAGGAGACCGCCGCCCGGGGGCGACATCGCCCGCCAGTGGGTCGAACCGCTGCCCGGCCCTCAAACCCTCACCCGTTCGGCGGCCGGTTGGGCAGCGTCGCCCAGGTGCGGGTACCACCGCCGGGCTCCCGGGACGGCCCGAGGCCCCAGTCTCCGCCGTGGTCGCGCACCAGTGCCGAGAACACCCGGAGGGTGGAGCGGCGGCGGGCCTCACAGAGCGCGGCAAGCCGGGGGTGGGTGTGGGTGGGGTGCGCGTCGTAGACGATGACGCGCAGCTCGTCGTCGCGGTAGCGGACGGACAGGTACAGCTCCCCGTACGGGTCCATCCGCCAGGCTGAACCGAGGAGTTCCGAGGCGGCCTGTACGGCTGTCGGTTCGAGGGGGTCGAGGGCGTAGGCATGCAGGGCTGCCCGTACGGCCTGACGGGCGATCCCGGCCGAGCGGGGCGAGGCGGGCAGGGTCATGCTGCACGACAGCCCCTCCGTGAGGGCTGCCTGACCGACGGTCCCGGGGTCCGGGGCGACCGGGCAGGCGGATGCGGCGGCGGCATACGAGTGGGGGTACGGGGTGAGCAACTTCGGCTCCCAAGTCGTCGATGGGCAAAGACGGTTTGGCTTCGGAAGCTCGACGCGCACAGGGGCTCACGAGGACCGTTCACAGGCGGCATGGGCGGCGGGTGTGGCTCGTCCCCCGGGCAGGCCGGGCGATGCACTTCAACTCGCCTTACGTAAGCGGTGCGTCACCCACAGTAGGGCATCAAAATGGTGTCTGCACCACAAAGTTCATGAGGCCTGCTCCTGAAATGGACCGCATGCGGGCCGGAGTGCAGACTTCCCACATGCCACCGAGGACGCTGCCGTCATATCGCCGAGCCCGACTGGGAGCAGAGCTACGCCGGATGCGCTTGAACGCGGGCGTGTCCGCCGAACTCGCGGCCTCACTCGTCGGTATGGACCGAGGAAAGATCCCCAGCATTGAGGCGGGCGCCCGGACCTTGAGCGCCGAGCGGTTGCGCACCCTGGTCGCCCACTACGGCTGTACCGACGAGCCTTACATCGACGCGCTGCTCGGCATGGCCCAGCGTCGCCGGCGAGGGTGGTGGGATCAGTACCGCGAGCGGCTCGCACCGGGCTTCCTGGACATCGCAGAGCTGGAGTGGCACGCCACGCGGATGCACACGGTGCAAGCCGTTCACGTACCCGGACTGCTCCAGACCGAGGAATACTCCAGGGCCGTCTTCAACGCGGTGCTGCCGCAGCTCTCCCGCTTGGACGTGGAGCTGCGCGTGGCCCACCGCCAAGAGCGACAGGTCGTCCTTGACCGTCGAGATCCGGTTCGATACACCGGTTATGTGCACGAGGCGGCACTGCGTATGCAGTTCGGCGGCCCACAGGTGTCGAAGCGGCAGCTCGATCGGATCTGCGAGCGAAGCACGGCGGAGCACATCACCATCAGGGTCATCCCCATCGCTCAAGGAGCCTTCCCGGGAGCGGGGCACCCTCTGTTCTACGCCGAGGAATCGGTCCCGCAGCTCGACACTGCGCAACTCGACTCGGCCCACGGCCCGGAGTTCCTGCACGGTGCGGAGCAACTGGCCAAGTATCGAAGCCATCTGGCCTGGATGGCCGATCACACGCTCAGCCCCGAAGCTTCGCGTGATCTCATCCGAGACATCAGCAAGGAACTGTGAGAGGGGCCGCCATGCCTGACATCCAGTGGGAAGCACCGTACTGCGGAGAGGGAAACGCCTGTTATCGGGTAGGGGTGGACGGGGACGGCAACAGCTACATAGCGGTAGCCGGCCAGGAGGACCGGCCGCTGACCGACAGCAGAGCGGCCCTCCAGGCCCTGATCCGGGACATCAAGGCGGGTCGGGCCGACCACCTGCTCGACTAACTCGCGCCCCGCGGGAAGGTGATCTCGACGCGGCGGTTCTTCTTGCGACCCTCCTCGGTGCTGTTGTCGGCGATCGGGTAGTCCTCGCTGTAGCCGCGTACATCGAACACGACGCTCGGGTTCGTCACGGTCTTGGCCAGCTCGTTGTGCACGGCGTCGGCCCGCTGCTTGGACAGCTCCTTGCCGTGCTCGTAGCTGCCCTGGTCGTCGGTGAAACCGAAGACCCGGATGCGGGTCGCCTTGGACTGGTTGATCTCGTTCCCGATGGCCTGGATCCGGGCGGCTGCCTGCGCGTTGAACACGGCGCTGTCCTCGGGGAACAGCACCTCGGACTGCAGCGCCATCATGACGGTCTCGTTCGTCTCCTGCCGCCGCTGCTCCCCGCCGAGGTCTTCGACGACCTCGGCGATGTCCAGCACCTTCACCGGTGCGAGGGTTCCGCCCTGGGGGATCTTCAGCCCCGGGGCATTGGAGTCGATCGCCACGGGCGCGGAGGCCGAAGGCTCCGTGCCGGGGGGTACGGACGGCTTCACGTCATCGGCATGGGCGGCGGTGGCCCCGATGAAGTGCCCTCCGGCTACGACAAGTGCGGAGACTGCGGTGGCGGCTGCTGCACGATGGCGTGTTGTCATGGGGTCACCCCGAGATTTTGACGGTGGCCGTGGCAAAGGTGGGCAGGCTGAACTCCACCTCTGTGGTCGAGGTCGGCGGGGCAGGGAACTGCGCGAAGAACGGGATCACCTGACCGGGGTCGACGCTGCTGACGCCCGTCGTGCACAGGCACCTGGACTCCGTGTCCCGAAGCACGTAATAGCGCTTCTTTCCCGCCTTGTCGACCAGCGTTGCACCGGCGACCGACTCTCCGGTCCCCTTGAGTTCGATGCCACGCCAGGCGACGGTGTCCTTATACGACTGGCTGCCCGTGTTCTTGAGCTGCCCGGAGACGGTGAGGAAGCCACCCGGGTCCCGCCGTACCGAGTTGATTTCCAACGCCATGCCGGCCTGTCCGTTCAGCATGGCGATGACTTCGGTCGGCTCCGAACTCTGACTCGTACTCGGTCCCGCCTTCTGAGATGGCGCGCCCTGGGGCTGAGCCGACGCGGACTTCCGCGGCTCAGCCGACTTGCCGTCGCCGTCACCACCGCACCCGGCCAACGTGACGACCATGACCGTCGCAACCGCAACGGCCATCCCCCCACGGACCCTCACCATGCGCCGAATGCTCATCTGTGAACGCTTCCTTGTCTCTCGATCCCTGTCAGCCGACGAGTCGCACGCTGAACAGCCTTCTAGTCAATACCTTGAGCGAACCCGGCTTCAGCGGGTCGAGCTTGACGGTCTCCCCACCGCAGGTGAAGGTCACCGTCGGCGTGTCCGGCAGTGAGGCAGGCGTCCCATTACCTGTCGTCGCGGCCGGAGTTGGAGTCGGGGTGGGGGTGGGGATCGGAGTGGTGACGGTACCCAGGTGACACCTCGGCTCGATCAGCGCGGTGGCCTTCGCTGTCGCTAACATGTCGCCGGTGCCGGGAACCACCGAATCCCCAACGGGTTCATTGGTCTCCACCGTGACGGTGAACCGCGGGAGGGCGGCCGTACATGTGGCCTTCGCATCATTCTTCGCCGCGAAGGCCTCGGCTGCTGCACACGCCTCGCCGACCTCGAAGAACTTGCCGTCGACAATCTTCTTCCAGACATCGGCCTCCATCGACGGGAGGTCGAGGCCGAGGAGGACTGCGTCCCGGGCCTCACGCCCGGCCGCCAAAGCGGCCGCATCCGCGGCCCCTTGGGCATCACTGCGCCTTACCGAAGCCTGCCCCACCGCGAAGAACGCGAGCGCGGCGAAGACCAGACCCGCGATCACCACCACATAAATCGGAAATGCCTGCCCCCGGTCACGCCCGTGCCTGCCTCGGGGATCCATTAGCCGGCTTTGATGTCCGTCACCGCCTGCTTGATCCGCTTGGTGATCTCCGAACCGACGCCCGAGCCGACGATCGCTCCGACGATCACGATCACGACCAGGATGATGCCGAGGTACTCGAAGGCCGTCTGGCCGCGGTCCAGTTGGGCGTGGCGCCTGCGAAGCCTTGTCGCGGCCGTGTCCGCCCATCCGTTCACCCTGATCCGCGCCTCCACGGCGGCCTTCAGCAGCGTGTTCTGTGACATGGGGGTTCCCTCCCGGGCCGGTACCGGTGTCGATCTGCGGACGGTACGGCGAGTTACCAGCCGTAACCAAGGGTCCCGGGGCCCAATTACGGACCCACTGCGCACTCTGTCTACCCATGACCGGTCACTCCTGGACGGGCGGTTCCCAGCCAGCGGGCTATCGCCTCGCTGCGCGTCGCGCTCCGGAGCTTCGCGAAGATGCGGTTGATGTGGTTCTTGACCGTCTTCTCGCTGATGAAGCAGGCGGCGGCGATCTGCTGGTTGCTCATCCCGGACGCGATCAGATCCATGATCTCCACCTCCCGGGAACTGAGCCCGAAGACAACAGAGTTGTGCATCCGCTCGGACGACTGTGCCACATCGCGTTGCGGATGCGAAGAGGCCCTGAGTTCCGCCAGCAGGGCGCTCGACGCCGTCGGGGTGAAGTGGGGGCGGCCCAGGGGTGCGTCGTGGACGGCCCTGATCAGGTCGTCTGCCGTGAACTCCCCGTGTACGAGGTAGCCGCCGGCGCCCAGCAGCAGGGCCTCGCGGACGATGTCGGCTTCCCTGCTGTACGTCAGCATCAGTACGGGCGCCAGCTGCACCAGGTGCGGCAGCGCCGAGATCCCGTCCACCCCCGGCATACGGACGTCCAGCAGGACCACGTCCGGAGCATGTCGGCGGGTCAGGCTCAGGGCCTCGCGGCCGTCCCCGGCCTGGGCGGTCACGTCGACGTCCCCGGCGGCGCCCAGGATGGCCGCGAGGCCCGCCCTGATGACCGGGTTCCCGTCGGCGATGAGCACGCTCAGCCGCGCCATGGTTCAGCCACCCCCGAACAGCGCACCGAAGTCGACGTCAGCGCCGTAGACGAAGCCGCACACGAGGAGGATGAGCGTGCCCGGCAGCATGAACATCGTCACGGCGAAGGTGGCCTTCGGGACGGCCCGGGCCGCCCGTCGGCGGGCGTTCTGGGCGTCCGTACGGCGCATGTCCTCGGCGATCGCGATCAGCGTGTCGACGATCGGGGAGCCCAGTTCCTCGCCCTGCTGGAGGGCCGTCACGAACTGCGCGACCTGCTCGCTGTCGTTGCGCCGCCGCAGTTCGTCGAAGGCCTGGCGGCGGCCGACGCCCATGTCCATCTGCTGGAGCGTGATGCGGATCTCGTCCGCCCACGGCCCCTCGTACTTGCCGGCGACCCGGTCCAGCGCCTGCCGGAAGCCCAGCCCCGCGCTCACCACCACGGCGAGGACGTCCAGGAAGTCCGGCAGTGTCCGCTCGATGTGGTCGCGGCGGACCCGGATGGCCGACCACAGGCCGACCTCGATCCAGAACAGGCCGAAGGCCACCATCAGCAGGGCCGCGACCAGCTGGCCGTTGACCAGCATGGAGAAGGCGCCCGCGGCGCCGAGGACCCCGTACACCGCGCGCCGGGCCGCGTACCGGTCGATCGTCAGGCCGGCCGGGTTGCCCGCCATGTCGATCTGCCGGCGCTTGCGGGCCACCCGGGTCGCGCCCATGGCGCGCAGGACCAGCGGCGCCCAGCGGATGCCGATGCGGTCGACCAGCGATCCGACCGCTGTCGTACGGGTCGCTCCGACCTCCAGGGCCAGGGCGAGGTCGGTGGGGAGCTTCACGTCCGCCCGGTAGAGGCGGACGCCGTGGAAGGCGCCGAACACCGAGAGGCCCACGGCGAGGGCGAGGAGGAGTGCGGTCATCGTCCCGTCCACCCCCCTCACACGTCGATCTTCGACAGGCGGCGGATGAGGATGAAACCCAGCGCGAAGAGGCCGAGGGCGACGAGGACGGCCGTCTGCCCGAGGAACGCGCCCGTCATCCGGTCCAGCGCGCCCGGCATCATCATGTCGACGAGCAGCAGCGAGCCGAGCCCGATGGCCGGGACCAGGTAGGCCGTCACCGTGACCTGGGACAGCTGGGTGCGGATCTCGCGACGGGTCTCCTTGCGCTGCTCCAGCGTCACCGTCAGATTGCGCAGGCTGTCCACGATCGCGCCGCCGGCCCGGGCGGACAGCACGAGGGTGGAGACGAGGACGACGAGCTCGCGCGACGGAAGGCGTTCGGTGAGCTCCCCGAGGGACTCCTCGATGGAGTGGCCCACGGCGAGGCGGTCGGCGACCCGGGCGAGTTCCTCGCCGGCCGGCGCTTCCAGTTCCTCCGCCGCGATGCCGATGGCGGTACGCAGGGCCAGTCCGGCCTGGGTGGCGTTGGCGAGGATGCGGGCCAGGTCGGGGAGCTGGTTGATGAAGCGCTCCGTACGCCGTGCCCGCTGCCAGTTCAGGAAGGCGTTCGCCGCCCAGACGCCGATGAGGCCGGCGACCGGTCCGAAGAACGGCGCCAGGAGGGACGCGGCGACGAGCCAGACGCCCGCGATGGAGGCGAGCATGTAGACGAAGAACTCGCCGGGCGTGAGGTCCAGGCCGGTGGTCGCCAGCTTCTGCTCGATGCGCCGGCCGAGCTTCGTCTTCCGCAGCCGGCGGTCGATCTTCCGGAAGCGGCGCACCCGGCCGAGCGGTTCGGGCAGTCCGCTCGCCGAGAGGCGTTCGACGAGGGCGGCGTGCTGGGCGCGGCCGGCCGCGTACGTCTGGAGGCCGACGACCGCGAGTACGCAGGCCAGCAGGGTGATGCCGAGGGTGAGCAGGATCAGTGGGTTCACAGGGCGGTCCGTGTGATGTGCGGGGTGGTGAGGGGGTCGTCCGGTAGCGCGACGCCGAAGGCCTGCGGGATGGGCTGGTTGTTCATGTAGAGGCGTTCGGCGATGCGGCGGGGCAGCGGGTAGTACGCGAAGTAGCCGTGGACGCGGCCGTCCGGCCCCATGGGCTGGGCCGCGAACCGGCAGACGGTGGTGATCCGGAAGGGTTCGCGGCCGTGTGATTCGAGGAGGGAGATCTCCGTGATGCGGCGCGAGCCGTCGCCGAAGCGCGTCAGCTGGACGATGACGTTGACGGCGCTGTTGATCTGGTCCTGGAGGGCTTCGAAGGGGATCTCGACCTCCGACATGGAGGCCAGGGTCTGCAGGCGCGTCAGGGCGTCGGAGGAGCTGTTGGCGTGGACGGTGGCCAGCGAGCCGTCGTGGCCGGTGGACATGGCCTGGAGCATGTCGAGGGTCTCGCCGCCGCGGACCTCGCCGACGATGATGCGGTCGGGGCGCATGCGCAGGGAGTTGCGGACGAGGTCGCGGATGGTGATCTGGCCCTTGCCCTCTACGTTCGCCGGCCGGGATTCCAGGCGGATGACGTGGGCCTGCTGGAGCTGGAGCTCCGCGGAGTCCTCGATGGTGATGATGCGCTCGCCCTCCGGGATCAGGCCGGAGAGGGCGTTGAGGAGGGTGGTCTTGCCGGTGCCGGTGGCGCCGGAGACGATCACGTTCATCTTCGCCTGGACCAGCCCGGACAGCAGCATGAGCATCTGCTCGTCGAGGGAGCCGAGGGCGATCATCTCGTGCAGGGTGAAGGCGCGCGGGAAGCGGCGGATGGTGAGGGTGGCGCCGGTCAGGGAGAGCGGCGGGATGATGACGTTGACA
Source organism: Streptomyces sp. NPDC060232 (assembly GCF_042726555.1). Taxonomy (NCBI): domain Bacteria; kingdom Bacillati; phylum Actinomycetota; class Actinomycetes; order Kitasatosporales; family Streptomycetaceae; genus Streptomyces; species Streptomyces sp. NPDC060232. The sequence continues at coordinate 54,827 of NZ_JBHXAG010000028.1, forward strand.
CGCTCGCCGCTCGGCAGGCGCGCGTCGACCATGGGATTGGCCTCGTCGACGCGGCGGTTGACGGTCGAGACGATGCGCTCGATGGTCTGCATGAGCTGCTCGTGCGAGGCGAAGCGGAGGGGGAGCTGCTCGACGCGGCCGGACCGCTCGACGAAGATCTGGTCGGGGCCGTTGACCATGATCTCGGAGATGGAGGCGTCTTCGAGGAGCGGTTCGAGCACGCCGAGCCCTAGGGCTTCGTCGACGACGCGGCGGATGAGCTGTGCGCGCTCGACGGTGGAGAGGACCGGGCCCTCGCGGCTGATGATGTGCCCGAGTACGCGTTCCAGGCGCGCCCGGCGCTCGGCGGGTGCGAGCGCGGACATCTCGGCGAGGTCGATCTCCTCCAGCAGCTTGGCGCGGTAGGAGGAGACCAGCCGGCCGTCCTCGCGGGGGCTGTGGCGGTCGTCGGGGGTGCTGACCCGGGAACGCAGGCTCATGGTCCGGTCACCTCGGGGTCGTCGTTGGGCATGACGGCTGTGGCCCTGGCCGGATCGGGGTCCAGCCCGGGGATGATCGAGTTGACGGGGATGGTGACGACGGCGGTGACGGCGTCGGCCGTCCTGCTCACCGCGACGCGCGCGCCGAGACCCTCCCGGACGGCCGCCACCCCCGCCGCCTCGCCCCGGCCCCGGTGCTGGGCCTCGACGCGTGCGGCCGTACGGGCGGCCGTGTCCGCCTGTTCGTGGACGTACGCGACCCAGCCGAGCTGGATCCCGCACAGCGCGACGAACAGCAGGATCGGTATGAAGCCGATGTACTCCAGGGCCACTTGGCCCCGGTCGGAGCGGATGCGCCGCCTCATGTCACTCCGCCTCCTTCTCCAGCGCCGCGCCGCCGGTGCCGTCGATCTCGCCGAAGTTGAGTGCCGGGTGGAGGACGGGAATGGAGAGGCGCACCTTGGCCTGGTAGATGTCCCCGGACTCCTGGCACACCACCTGGAGGTCCCACGCCTCCCCGATGTGCTCCCTGGCCGCCGCATCGCAAGCCGCACCCCCGTGCACCGCCCCCGCCCGGGCCGCCTCGTCCGCCGCGTTGCCCGCCAGGGAGAAGGCGTAGCCGATCAGGACGCACTCCCAGACCGCCGCCACCAGGAGCAGGATCAGCGGTACCGTGCCGACGAACTCGATCGCGACCTGGCCCCGGTCCCGGGCGCCCCGGTCCCGAGCACCCCGGTCCCGGGCGCCCCGGTCGTCCCGGGCGTCCCGGCCCCCGTAAGGCCGACGGTCTTCTCTCCGGGCGGGCTCGCGCATCCGTCAGCCCTCCCGGCCGCGGCGCAGGCGGGAGACCGTGCCCGCGGCGCGCAGGGTCAGGGCGCCGCCCGGGGGGCCGGAGGGCGCCGGGGTGTCGGGGGCGGCGGCCAGGAGGCCGAGTTCGCCGGCGAGGGTCCACAGGGCCTGCTTGACCGTCGAGCGGTTGTCGAGGTCCTGGACGCGGCCCGCGTCCACCACGGCCTGGAGTTCCTTGAAGGCGGCCGGGACGGGGGTGCGGGTGGCGCGGGTCTTGGTGATCTTCTCGATGAGGGCGGGCTGGATCTCGGTGTGCTTGCTCCAGCGGTTGACGACGACCGAGGTGTCCTCGGCCTTGCGGACCTGGAGCCGTTCCCACAGCCGGACCATGCGCTTGGCGGCCCGTACCGCGATCACGTCGGGCGTGGTGACCAGGACGGCGATGTCCGCCATCTCCACCGCGGCGGCGTTGGCGCCGGTCACCTGGGTCCCGCAGTCGACGACGACGAGTTCGTAGCGGCCGCGCAGGGCGCCGACGATGTGGCGGGCGGCCCGGTCGTCGACCTCCTCGCCGCGTTCGCCGTCGGCCGGGGCCAGCAGCAGGGCGAGGCCGGTGCGGTCCTCGTAGACCGCGTCCTGGAGGACCCTCGGCGAGATGTCCTGGATCCCGGCGAGGTCGGCGATGGAGCGCCGGAACTGCACGTCGAGGTACGAGCCCACGTCGCCGCCCTGGAGGTCCATGTCGACCAGTGCGGTACGCCGTCCCGAGGCGGCCGCGGCGAGCGCGAACTGCACGGCGGTGAAGGTGGTGCCCACTCCGCCCTTGGCCCCGGTGACCGTGACCACCCGTCCGCCCGGCCCGGTGAAGGCGTCGGCGGCGCCCTTGCCCAGGTGGCGGCGGACGCCGACGGCCCACTGGGCGGCGGCCTGGACGCGGGCGGCGAGTTCCTCGTAGGACAGCGGCAGGCCGACGAGGCCGCGGGCGCCGGAGTCCATGGCGGCGGAGAAGAGCGCGGGCCCGGCGTCCGAGGAGACCAGGACGACGCCCACCGCCGGGAAGCGCAGGGCGACCTCCCGGATGAGTTCCAGGGCCGGCACCGGGCCGATCCGCTCGTGGACCAGGACCACCTCGGGGAGTTCGTCGAGGGAGTCGGCGGCGAGCCGGGCGAGGGTGTCCAGCAGGGTGGTCGAGTCGGCGACCGGAGTCGCCGGCTGCGCCGACGGGAGCTGGCTCAGCAGGGTGGAGAAGATGCGGGCGGCGTCGGGGTCGCCGACCGCGGGGAGGATTCGGGTGGTCATCCGGGCCTCACTTGTCCCCGTCGAGGGTGTACGTACGGTCGCCCGCGGCGGGCGCGGAGTCGGTGCCGGGGGCGACCAGCGCGAGGCGCACGTGCTCAGCGAAGGACTCGGCGTACGCGACGCGCTGGGCGTCCTTGGTGCCGAGGGCGAAGGTGATCGGGACGGCCTCGGAGGGGCCCTTGCGGTCGCTGTCCTTCTCCAGGGCGGTGAGCTTGCCGACGCCCAGGACCCGGGCGTTGGCGACGATGATCACCGAACGGGAGGGCTCGGTGTCCTTGGCGCCCTTGAAGGTCGCGATGATGTTGACCTTGGCGCCGGAGGTGATCTTCCCGGCCACGCCCGTGGCCGCGTCGATCATGATGGCCATCTCCTGCTCGCCGGGCTGGAGCTGCGGCCGGTCGACGAACATGTCCGTCTGGAGCAGCGAGCCCTTCTTCAGCGTGGTGAGCGCGATCTTGTCCCTGAGTGCGGCGAGGTCGGTGACGGCCGTGTCGGACAGCCAGCGCTCGGGGATCCTGATCTCCTCGAACTGGCCGGCCGCCAGCGGGCTGTAGGGGGCTATGTCCGCCTTGGCGCGGTAGGCGACGGTCTCGGACCCGACCTTGGAGTTGACGTCGCCGATCACCACGAGGACTCCGGCGAAGGCTCCCAGGGCGCACAGGACCGACAGGATCAGCAGAATGACGCCGCGGCGCTGGCGTGAGTTCATAGGCCGTACTACCTCGCCGTTCTTTCTTCATTCGTACGTTCGGTCGTCGGTCAGGGTCTGGAGCGGCCGGTGCCCGCCGGCACCGCCGCGGACGGCGGTGGGGCGGCGAGCGGCGCGGCGCAGAAGCCGCAGCGGTCGCCGATGAGTTCCAGGCCGCACCAGCGGCACTGCTCGCGGCGGACCGAGGCGACCAGTTGGTAGAGCACGGACAGGTCCGGGATGCCGGCGGCGAACTCGACGAGCTTGGGGGTGCCCCACCAGGCGGGTGAGGCGGCCGGCAGCGGGTTCTCCAGGACGCCCTGCACCTGCCAGGCGGGGGCGAGTTCGGCGGCGACCCAGTCGGAGGCGAGCTGGCCGCGCGCGAAGGTGAGGTGCGTGGCGAAGTCGGGCCCGGCGGGCAGGCCCGCGGCCGCGCCGTGCGGCGTACCGCCCGGCCCGGCGTGCGAGCCGTGGGACGCACCGTGCGACCCGCCGCGCCCGCCGCGTCCACCTCGCCCGCTGCCGCCGGCGGATCCCAGCCTGGCCAGGTGCGGTGTCGGGTGGGCGAGTACGGCGAACTGCGCGCTCGGCGACCAGGACCGGGCGTGCGCCCCCAGCCCGACGGGTATGCGGACCCGGTCGAGTTTGGCGACCGAGCCCAGCAGGGCGCCCGCGTAGATGTAGTGGGACAGCAGCCGGGCCGCGGAGGCGATGACTCCGGGGCTGAAGTCGCAGACGCTGAGCTGGCGCAGCTGACGGGCCAGCAGGGCCGTTCCCAGCGGCGGCAGATCGATGTCGAGGAGCGCGATCCGGTCGGTTTCCAGGATGGCCCGGACGGTGTGCAGCCGCTGGACGGTGGTCCGCGGCAGCCAGGGCGGTACGAGGGCCACGAGGTGGCCGTGCCGCTCCAGCAGGGCGCCGGTCCCGGCGAGCGCGGCCTCCAGGTCGTGCTGTTCGGGCGGGTGCAGCAGGGCGGCCCCGGGTGTGTGCCGGTCAGGGGCCGGCAGCACCAGGTCGGCGCTGGTGACAGCGATGGCGGTCGGCACGCGAATTCCCCCGTTCCCCCACGTTCTCCCCGTACGCCCGGACTCTCGCGCGCTCGACGGGGACGCGTCGCAGCCGTTTCGCGTGCGCGCACCACAGCGCGACCGCGGACGGCCTGTCGCCCATCCCCCCTTGCCCCAGCACCATAACCGCGTCACCCCTGGCAGGTCAGGGGCTTGATGATTCCCGTGCGTAAGGCCGCGGTCACAGGTGACGGGAAACCCGGACAACAGGGATCACGCAATCAGCCCTTTCAAGCCACTTCGCGAAGACTCTTGACACGAGGATTGGTCTGGACCAACTTGGCAGCGCACGCCGTGAGTCGGCCCCACGCCGCACGGACCGGCTCTCCCCTCACCACCACACCTCCCCCCACGGAGCCCACGTGAACCGCATACGCTCCCTCTCCCTGCCGCTCGCCGTCACCGTCGCCGCCGGGGCGCTGACGGCCCTCGCCGCCGGTACCGCACAGGCCGCGGACGTCAACGTCGCCCGCAACGGCGGCTTCGAGGCGGGTCTCGCCCACTGGTCCTGCACCGGCGGGAGCGGCGCCGCCGTCTCCTCGCCGGTCTACGCCGGGGCCGGCGCCCTGAAGGCCACCCCGGCCGGTTCGGACAACGCCCGCTGCAGCCAGACCGTCACGGTCAAGCCGAACTCGACGTACACGCTGAGCACGCAGGTGCAGGGCAGCTACGTCTACCTCGGCGCGACCGGGACGGGCACCCAGGACGTCTCCACCTGGACCCCCGGCTCGGGGGGCGGCTGGCAGAAGCTGTCCACCACCTTCACCACCGGCCCCTCCACCACCCAGGTCACCGTCTACACGCACGGCTGGTACGGCCAGCCGGCCTACACCGTGGACGAGTTCAGCGTCTTCGGCCCGGACGGCGGCGGGGGCACCGACCCCGGGCCGGGCGTCCCGGGCGCACCGGCCGGAGCCGCCGTTTCCGGCCAGAGCGCGAACGGTCTCACCCTTTCGTGGAATGCCGTCAGCGGCGCGGCCGGCTACCACGTGTACCAGGACGGCGCCCGCGTCCAGACCGTGTCCGCGACCTCCGCCCCGGTCACCGGCCTCGCGCCCGCCACCTCGTACTCCTTCCAGGTGAGCGCGTACAACACCGCGGGCGAGGGCCCCCGGTCCGCCCCGGTGACCGGGACCACGACCGGCGGCGGGAACCCGGGGAACCCCGCCGTCCCCAAGCACGCCCTGACCGGCTACTGGCAGAACTTCGACAACGGCGCGACCGTCCAGAAGATCTCCGACGTCTCCGCGCAGTACGACATCATCGCCGTCTCCTTCGCCGACGCCACCACCACGCCCGGCGCCATCACCTTCAACCTCGACTCGGCCGGCCTCGGCGGCTACACGGTCGCCCAGTTCAAGGCCGACATCGCCGCGAAGAAGGCGGCGGGGAAGTCGGTCATCCTCTCCATCGGCGGCGAGAAGGGGACCATCACGGTCAACGACTCGGCCTCCGCGGCCAACCTGGCGAACTCGGCGTACGCCCTGATGCAGGAGTACGGCTTCACCGGCATCGACATCGACCTGGAGAACGGCCTCAACCCCACCTACATGACGCAGGCGCTGCGCGCCCTGTCGGCGAAGGCGGGCCCGTCGCTGGTCATCACCATGGCCCCGCAGACGATCGACATGCAGTCCCCGCAGGGCGGCTACTTCAAGACGGCGCTCAACATCAAGGACATCCTCACCGTCGTCAACATGCAGTACTACAACAGCGGCTCGATGAACGGCTGCGACGGCAAGGTCTACTCCCAGGGCTCGGTGGACTTCCTCACCGCACTGGCCTGCATCCAGCTGGAGGGCGGGCTCGACCCCTCCCAGGTGGGCATCGGCGTCCCGGCCTCCCCCAGCGGCGCGGGCAGCGGCTACGTCTCCCCGACCGTCGTCAACAACGCCCTGGACTGCCTGGCCCGCGGCACGAACTGCGGATCCTTCAAGCCGTCGAAGACCTACCCGGGGCTGCGCGGCGCGATGACCTGGTCCACCAACTGGGACGCCAAGGCGGGTAGTGCTTGGTCGAACTCGGTGGGTCCCAAGGTCCACGGGCTCCCGTAGGCGGTACGTGTGGGGGTGGCCGGATCGGTTCGGCCGACACCTGAGGTCCTTGACCGGGACATGCCACGAGAGGACGCTGAGCGCGTCCGCACGGCTACCCCCACACTCCCCACCCAGGAGAACGCATGCGGCTCCATACCCGCCGGAGGGCCGGCCTGACGGCGGCCCTGCTGGCGCTCGCGCTGGGCGCGCCCGCCTACGGCATGAGCGCGACGGCAGCGCCACCGCCCAGCCCGTCCACCGCCACCCAGGACGAGGCCATCGTCCAGTACCGGATCCACGGCCCCTCCACCGTCGCCGACCGCACCGCCCTGCTCCGTACGGGCGTCTCGATCGACGAGGTGGACGACCACACCGTGGTGGTCAGCGCCGACACCATGCAGGCCAGGAAGCTGGAGGAGCTCGGCTACAAGCTGACCGCCCTGCCCGGGCCCCCGGACCGCTCGCTGCCCGGTATCGCCGCGAGCCCGATGGACTTCCCCTCGGCGGACTCCCGGTACCACAACTACGCCGAGGCGACCGCCGAGATCAACCAGCTCGTCGCGCAGTACCCGGCCATCGCCTCCAAGCGGGTGATCGGCAAGTCCTACCAGGGCCGCGACCTCCTCGCCATCAAGATCAGCGACAACGTCGCCACGGACGAGTCCGAGCCCGAGGTGCTCTTCACCGCGCACCAGCACGCCCGCGAGCACCTGACCGTCGAGATGGCGCTGTACCTGCTCAAGGAGTTCACCTCCACGTACGGCACCGACCCCCGCGTCACGAACGCCGTCAACGGCCGCGAGATCTGGATCGTCCCGGACCTCAACCCGGACGGCGGCGAGTACGACATCGCCACCGGCTCCTACCGCTCCTGGCGCAAGAACCGGCAGCCGAACTCGGGCTCCTCCTACGTCGGCACCGACGAGAACCGGAACTGGAACTACAAGTGGGGCTGCTGCGGCGGCTCCAGCGGCAGCAAGAGCTCCGAGACCTACCGGGGCGCGGCCGCCGAGTCCGCACCCGAGGTGAAGGCCGTCTCGGACTTCGTGCGCAGCCGGGTGGTCGGCGGCAAGCAGCAGATCAAGGCCGCGATCGACTTCCACACCTACAGCGAGCTCGTGCTGTGGCCCTTCGGCTACACCTACAACGACACCGCCCCGGGCCTGACCGCCGACGACCTGGCCGTCTTCAAGAAGATCGGCACGAGCATGGCGGCCAGCAACGGCTACACGCCGGAGCAGTCGAGCGACCTCTACATCACGGACGGCACGATCGACGACTGGCTGTGGGGCAACCAGAAGATCTTCGGCTACACCTTCGAGATGTACCCGCGGAGCGGCGGCGGCGGCTTCTACCCGCCGGACGAGGTCATCGACCGGGAGACCGCGCGCAACAAGGACGCGGTGCTCCAGCTGCTGGAGAACGCGGACTGCATGTACCGCTCGATCGGCAAGGAAGCCCAGTACTGCTCATAGCGGGGCACGCGCGCACCTGAACAGGGGGGCGCCCCGCCGCCAGGGAGGGGCGCCCCTCCCTGCGGCGGGGCGCCTTGCGCGCGTCGGTCGGGCTCAGCCCAGGACGGCCAGGGCGTCGATCTCGACGAGCAGCCCGGCCGGCAGGCCCACGTACACGGTGGTGCGGGCGGCCGGGGCCTCCTTCAGCGCCTGCTCCTCGAAGTAGGCGTTGTAGAGGTCGTTCATCTCCGCGAAGTGCGCCGTGTCGGTGAGGTAGACGCGGATCATCATCACGTCGTCCCAGTCCGCACCGCCCGCCTCCAGTACGGAGCGGACGTTCTCCAGCGTCTGGAGGGTCTGCTCGCGCAGCGTCGGCCCGGCCGGCGTCGGCGGCCGGCCCGCCACGTGCGGCAGGAACCCGACCTGCCCCGCCACCTGCAGGATGTTCCCCTTGCGCACCCCGTGCGAGAACTTCGCGGGCGGGACGGTGTGGGTGGCGGGGGTGATGGCGGTCTTCTCGGTCATGCTGTCTCCTGTACTCCTGAATAGTCCCGGCTGATGGCACCGGCGGTCCGCAGTACCTGCGGCAGCAGTTCGAGCAGCCCCTCCGCCGGGACGACCACGCCGGGCGCGGAGAGGGACAGCGCGGCGACGACCCGCCCGTCGGGCCCCCGCACGGGCGCGCCCAGGCAGTTGACCGACTCCTCGTGGCCGCCGAGGTCGGTGGCCCAGCCCTGCTCCCGTACGAGGTCCAGCTCGCGCAGGAAGGCCTCGGCGTCCGGGGTGGAGCGGGGGGTGTAGCGGGGGTAGTCGATGCGGTGGGCGAGGGCCCGGCGTTCGCCCTCGGGGAGGTCGGCGAGGAGCAGCTTGGCGACGGCGGCGACGGTGAGGGGCACGGGCCGGCCGATACGGGAGTACATGCGCACCGGGTAGCGGCTGTCGACCTTGTCGACGTAGACGACCTCGTCGTCCTGGTGCAGGGCGAGGTGCACCGTGTGCCCGGTGGCCTGGTTCAGCTCGGCCAGGTGGGGGCGGGCGACCTCGCGGACGTCGAGGTTCTCGATGGCCTCGGCGGCGAGCGCGAAGAGCTGCGCGCCGAGGCGGTAGCGGCCGTCGGGGCGGCGGTAGACGAACCCGCGCTCGTTCAGGGTGCGCAGCAGGCGCAGCGCGGTGCTCTTGTGCACGCCCAGCTCGGCGGCGACGTCGCCGAGGCCGGCGGGCCCCTTCGCGAGCAGTGGCAGGATGCCGAGCGCCCGCTCCACGGACTGGCTCATCTCCCGCCCTCCGATTCCGGCCCCGCCCGGGGGCACCTCCCAGCGGGGGCCGGGGGGTCCGAGGCGCGGGGGTCCGGGGGCAGCGCCCCCGCAGCGGCGCCGCACCGGGCGACGTTGACCCGCCGTCACCGCGGATGTTAGACAGCATGCACCGGTAGACGCAACGACCGTTGCACACCCCGCAACCCCGGGAGGCACCCGCATGGCCAGCGCCAGCGACCCCGTCAAGGACCTCGCCGACGAGCCGGTCGACCACCGGTTCAAGGGACTGCCCCCGGACGCCCAGACGGACGGCCTCACCGTCGGGCAGCTCGCCGCCCAGCGCCGCGGCCTGCACACCGGCGGGTTCACCACCCCCGTCCTGACCCTCGACGCGGACGCGCTGGAGCACAACCTCGCCGCCCTCGGCACCTACGCCGCCCGCCACGACCTCGCCTTCGCGCCGCACGGCAAGACCTGCATGGCCCCGCAGCTCTTCCGCCGCCAGCTGGACCACGGCGCGTGGGGCATCACCGTCGCCATGCCCCACCAGGCCCGCGTCTGCCGCGCCTTCGGCATCCGGACGGTCTTCCTGGCCAACGAGCTGGTCGACGCTCCCGCCCTGCGCTGGGTGGCCGACGAGCTCGCCGCCGACCCCGGCTTCCGCTTCGTCTGCTACGTCGACTCCGTCCGCGGGGTCGAGCTGATGGACGCCGCCCTGCACGGCCACGGCGCCACCCTCGACGTCGTCCTCGAACTCGGCGCCGGCGCCGAGGGGCGCACGGGGCTCCGTACCGACGCCGAATGCCAGGCCGTCGCCGAGGCCGTCGCCGCGTCCCCCGCCCTGCGCCTCGCGGGTGTGGCCGGCTACGAGGCCACCATGCCCGGCGCCGACGCCGACAGCGTCCGCGCCTGGCTGCGCCGCCTCACCGCGCTCGCCGCCGACCTCGACAAGCAGGGCCTCTTCAGCGGCACCGGCCTGGACGAGGTCATCGTCAGCGCCGGCGGCAGCGAATGGTTCGACGCCGTCGCCGAGGTCTTCGCCGAGATCCCTCAGCTGTCGCTGCCCGTGCTGCCGCTGCTGCGCTCCGGCGCGTACGTCTCCCACGACCACGGCTGGTACTCGGGCCTGACCCCCTTCAACCGCGTCCCCGAGGAGGGCGGCCTGCTCCCCGCCTTCCGGCTGTGGACCCAGGTGGTCTCCCGCCCCACGCCCGGCCAGGCCTTCGTCAACGCCGGCAAGCGCGACATCGCCTACGACCTCGGCCTGCCCGAAGTGCTCGCCGTGCGCAGCGCCCGCGACGGCGTCGAGCGCGCCGCGCAGGGAATCCGGGTGACCAAGCTGTCCGACCAGCACGCCTGGATGGAGACGGACGCCGACGCCACCCCCCTGGAGGTCGGCGACTGGGTCTCCCTCGGCATGGCCCACCCCTGCACGATCTTCGAGAAGTGGCCGCTGATCCCGGTCGTGGAGGCCGACGGCACCGTCACCGACTACGTCCGCACCTTCTTCTAGTTCTGTGGACCTGGTCCTGCGGGGCGCCCGTGTCGTCGACGGCACGGGCGGCCCCTCCTACACCGCGGACGTCGCGGTCCACGAGGGCCGGATCGCCGCCGTCGGCAGGCTGTCCGGGGGACGCGAGACCGTCGACGCGCACGGCCTCGTCCTGGCCCCCGGCTTCGTCGACATGCACGCCCACAGCGACCTGGCCCTGCTGCGCGACCCGGACCACAGCGCGAAGGCCGCCCAGGGCGTCACCCTCGAAGTCCTCGGCCAGGACGGCCTGTCGTACGCGCCCGTCGACGACCGCACCCTCGACGCGGTGCGGGCCGCCATCGCCGGCTGGAACGGCCCCGGCGACGACGTCGACTTCGACTGGCGCACGGTCGGCGAGTACCTCGACCGGCTGGACCGCGGCTTCGGCGGCGAGGGCGTCGCCGTCAACGCCGCCTACCTCGTCCCCCAGGGCACGGTCCGCGCCCACGTCGTCGGCTGGGACGACCGCCCGGCGACCGCGGCCGAACTGGACCGGATGCGCGCCCTCGTCGCCGACGGCCTCGCCCAGGGCGCCGTCGGCATGTCCTCCGGGCTCACCTACACCCCGGGCATGTACGCCTCCGGCTCCGAACTTGCCGAACTGTGCCGGGTGGTGGCCCGCCACGGCGGCTACTACTGCCCCCACCACCGCAGTTACGGCCGGGCCGCGCTCGCCGCCTACGCGGAGATGGTGGACCTGACCCGGGAGGCCGGCTGCGCCCTGCACCTCGCGCACGCCACCATGAACTTCGGCGAGAACGAGGGCCGCGCCCCCGAACTCCTCGCCCTCCTCGACGCGGCCCTGGACGCGGGCGCCGACATCACCCTGGACAGCTACCCGTACACCCCCGGCTGCACCACCCTTGTGGCGCTGCTGCCCAGTTGGGCGAACGCGGGCGGCCCGGAGGCGGTCATCGCCCGTCTGCGCGACGACGGCCAGGCCGCGCGGATCCGCCACGCGCTGGAGAACGAGGGCGCCGACGGCTGCCACGGGGTCCCCGTCGACTGGTCGACGATCGAGGTCTCGGGCGTCGCCGACCCCGCGTACGCCGCCCACGTCGGCACCCGCGTGGACGGCTGGGACACCGCCCGCCGGCTCCTGATCGGCGACCGGCTCGCGCCGACGATCCTCCAGCACGTCGGCCACGAGGAGAACGTCCGGACGATCATGCGCCATCGCGCCCACACCGGCGGCTCCGACGGCATCCTCCAAGGCGCGAAACCGCACCCGCGGGCGTACGGGACCTTCCCGCACTACCTGGGGCACTACGTCCGCGAGCTCGGGCTGCTCTCGCTGGAGGAGTGCGTCGCGCACCTGTCCGGCCGCCCCGCGGCGCGGCTGCGCCTGCCCGACCGGGGCCTGGTCCGTGTGGGCCACCGCGCCGACCTCGTCCTCTTCGACCCGGACACGGTCGCGGCCGGCTCCACGTACGAGCGGCCGCGCACGCCGCCCACCGGGATCCCGCACGTCCTGGTCGGCGGACGGTTCGTGATGCGCGACGGGCGCAGGACCCAGGTACTGGCCGGACGTTCGGTGCGCCGGACCGGCTCCGGTCCCGGGTGGACCGGGCGCGGGACCCGGTGACCGGGCGCGGGACCCGGTGACCGGGCGCGGGACCCGGTGACCGGGCGCGGGACCCGGTGAACCGCCCGCGATCCGCCGTGGATTGACCACCTACGATGGCGCCATGGTCGCCTTCGCCCTCGCCGCCCTGCTGTTCGTCGCGTTCTGCATAAGCGTCCGGCAGGACCGGCGCCGCTTCAGCAACGCCGTGCTGCTGGGACTGACCTTCCTCACCGCCTTCTCGGCCCTCTTCCTCCAGGTGGGCAAACTGCCCCTCTGGGCGGCCGTCACGGTCGTCGTCCTCACCTTCGCCTCGCCCGCGTTCGGCATCCTGGCGCTCGGCGTCCTCCTCGTGCGCAACGGCATGACCATGGTCCGCAAGGAGGGCTTCCGCCCGGCCACCCTGCTGTCGATGCTCGCCGGCCTCGCGATCTTCGCGCTGATCGCACTGCTGGTCCTCGTCGCCGTGGTCGGCTCCCCCGTCCTCGGCGGCATCGCCGGAACCCTCACCGTCGTCGCCGGCTACGTCTCCTTCGTCTTCTTCTGCTTCCTCGGCTACGCGTTCCTCTACGGCCGGATCAGGGTGCGCGACGACGTCGACCACGTGGTCATGCTGGGCTCCGGACTGATCGGCGGGGACCGCGTGCCGCCGCTGCTGGCCTCACGCCTGCGCACGGGGCAGCAGATCTACGAGCGCCAGCTGGCCCGGGGCGGCCGGCCGCCGGTGCTGCTCGTGTCGGGCGGCAAGGGCTCCGACGAGAAGGTCGCGGAGGCCCGGGCGATGGCGGACTGGCTGATCGCGGAGGGCGTGCCGGCGGACCACATCGTGCTGGAGGACCGGTCCACCACGACCGAGGAGAACATGCGCTTCAGCCGGGAGATCATGGAGGCGCACGATCCGGCGTACCGGTGCGTGGTGGTCACCAACAACTTCCACGCCTTCCGGGCCGCGATGCTCGCCCGCAAGACCGGCGTCAACGGGCAGGTCCTGGGCTCCCCCACCGCGAAGTACTACTGGCCGAGCGCCACCATCCGGGAGTTCGTCGCGGTCTTCTGGGAGCACCGGATGGTGAACCTCGCCATCTGCGGCCTGCTGACCGTCCTCGGCGCGCTCGGCACGCTGGCCGCGGTCCTGGTCTGACGCACGACTGCGGACGGGGAAGGTGCCGTGACTCCCCCCTCGGCGGTCACGGCACCGGTCGCCGTACGGATCAGACGCGCTGCCAGAGCGCCGGGACGTTCGGCGGCTCCCAGCCGGTCTGCGCCTGGTGCCCCTGGATGCAGCGGTAGGTCGCGCCGCCGTGGGTGACGGTGGCGCCGGCCGCGTAGACGGTGCCCGCCTTCCAGGTGCCGCCCGGCTCGGGCTCGCCGGGGCCGGGGCCCGGGTCGCCGCCGCTGACCTTGAGGGTCAGTCCGTACGCCGACAGGATCGGGTTCAGCGGCTGGAAGAAGGTGGTCCCGCCGCTGGAGCAGTTGCCGGAGCCGCCCGAGGTCACGCCCTGGGCCTGGCTCCCGGAGATGTAGGAGCCGCCGGAGTCGCCCGGCTCGGCGCACACCGTCGTACGGGTCACGCCGGAGATGGTGCCCTCGGGGTAGGTGACGCTGGTGTTGTGCTGCTGGATCGTGCCGCAGTGCCAGCCGGTGGTCGATCCGGACCGGCACACCGAGGCCCCCACCGGCTGCAGCACCGAGCCCGCGACCTGCACGTTCGCGCCGCCGCTGCCCTTCACGTACGGCGTCGAGGTCCAGTTCGTGTTCGCGGCGACCCAGGCCATGTCGCTGCCGGGGAAGACCGAGGCCTGGAAGGAGCCCTGGGCGACCCGGTTGAAGCCGGTGGTGGTGGTCCCGGCGCGCCCGCAGTGCCCGGCGGTGGCGAAGCCGTTCACGGTCCCCCTGGTCACGGGGAAGCCGACGGAGCAGCGGCCGCTGCCGTTCATGTAGTAGGCGTCCCCGCCGCGCAGGTCGTAGAGCGGACGCGGGGCCTCGGCCGTACGCACCACCGTGACCAGGGCGGCGTCGGTGCCGGTCGCGGCGAGCAGCCGGGCGGCCGCCCCCTCCTCGGCCTCCTCGACGACGAGCGTGTTGGAGCGGGGGTCGACGTAGCGGACGGGGGTCGCGGGGCCGGCGGCCCGGTCCAGTGCGGCCCTGGCGCCGTCGAGGTCGGCCAGGGCACGGGCGACCAGCTTCGCCCGGGCACCGGTGGCCCGTATCGCGGTGGTGTCGGCGGCCCGCGTGGTGGCGACGGTGAGGGTGCCGGCGTCGGCCCCGTCCACCCAGGCCCCGGCGAAGGCGGCGCCGAGCCGGTCCCGGAGGCGGGCGGCGGTGGCCCCGGCCTCTGCCTCGTGTGCGAGACGGGCCTTGGCCTGCGCGGGGGTCAGGCCGAGGTCGCGCTGCATGGCGGCGAGCAGCTCGGGCGGTGCGTCGGCGGTCCGCAGGGTGACGGCCGCCGAGGGCGCCACGGGGGCGGGGGCCGGGTCGGCGACGGCGCCGCCGGTCCCGGCCAGCAGCAGCCCGGCGGCGGCCAGGGCGGTACACGCCGCGCGGGCGTGTCGCTTGAGCATGGGGATCTCCTCGGTTTCCGGTGGGGGTCTGCGGAAACCGTAGAAATCCGAACCTTCCTGCGGGAGCTGTCAGTTGTCCCCTCCCCCGGTGGTATGCCCGTCGCCTCGCGGCGGCCGAGGTGCGTTCATGGGGCGGCGGCCGGAGTATGGGGGCAGGGAAACCGTAGGAGGTACGCGATGGTCAGTGAACCCGACGAGCAGCCCACACGGTCGGACCGGCTCTTCACGGGCGGGGAACGGCCGTACGACCCCGAAGACCTCGTGATGGCGACAGGCCACGACCCGACTCCGGAGCGGGTCGAGAAGGCCCGCAAGTTGATCGAGAAGGAGGGCCCGCAGGTCATCGAGCGCTACCTGCCTTAGCCCCGGCAGGCAGCCCGAGGGCTGCCCTCACCGCCCCCGGCCCCCGCTCCTCGCCGGCGTCTGAGGCGCTCTTTTCAGCCTCGCCGGCGTTTGAGGCGCGGGGGTGCGGGGGCAGTGCCCCCGCAACGGCGCCGCACCCGGCACCGCCCCGCAGCGCACCGCCCTACGCCGCAGGCCACGGCGCGGCCGCCCGCAGAGAAGCCGGAGCAGCCCGCAGGGCCACGGCTCCGGCCGACCTCCCCAGGGCCTCCGCGTGCGCGGCCCTCGCATGCCCCAGCACCCCCACCGCCCGCGCGGCGACCCGCGCGGCGGGATGCCACCCGAGCAGGTGCCGCCACACCAGCGGGGTCCCGGCGAGCGGCCGCGTGACCACCCCCGGGGTCGCGGGGAAGGTGGCCCGGCACAGGCCCACGGCCCGCCCCACCCGCACCAGGTGCACGCAGGAGGCCGTGTCGGTCTCGTAGACGCAGGCGGGCGTGAAGCCCGCCCGCACGCACGCCGCGGCGAAGCAGTCGCCGAAGCACCCGTCGCCGGGGACGTCCGTCCACGCCTCGGCGGCCAGCTCGGCCAGACCGACCTCGTCCGCCACGGCCCGCCCCAGGGCCAGAGGGTGGTCCTCGGCCAGCATCACGTGCACGGGATCCCGCGCCACCTCCATCCACGCCAGCCGCCCGGGCTCCGGCGGCGCGCTCTCCCCGCAGACTCCGACCAGCGCGAAGTCCAGGCGCCCCTCCGCGACACTCCCGGCGACCTCCCTCTCGGACCAGGAGGTGTACGTGGTCACCGCTACCCCCGGCTCCGCATCGGCGAGCCGGTCCACGAGCCCGCCGAGCAGCGGCCCGTGCGTCCCGCCCAGCCGGTAGCCCTGCGCCCCCTGCCGTGCGAACCGCTGCGCCTCCTCCTGGAGTTCGCACACCGCGGGCAGCAGCACCCTGGCCCGCTCCAGCACCAGCTCCCCGAGCGCGGTGGGCCGTACGCCCTCCCGCCCGCGCACGAACAGCGTGCCGCCCAGCGCCCGCTCGATCCGCTTCAGCTGCGCACTGAGCGCGGGCTGCGCCAGACCGAGGGCGGTGGCGGCCCGGGTCAGGCTCCCGGCGTCGGCGACGGCCCTGACGATCTTGAGATGCCTCAGCTCCAGATCCATGACACCGAGCTTGGTCCAGACTTGCAGACGTGCGCTACGGGTCGTACGCATCCAGAATCGTTCATGCTCGTTAGCCGCCAGGGGGCCACGACCCTAAGGACAGGTAAATGCACACACTCGAAGTCGACTGGGACCACCCCACGGACCCGCGGCCCGGCCCGCAGCTCGACCACGTCCGCGCCTACGTCAGCACCGCCGGCGCGGACGGGCACCTGTGGCACGGCGTTCCCACCCTGCTGCTCACCACGCTGGACCGCGCCACCGGCACCACCGTGCGCACCCCGCTGATCTACGGCGAGGACGCTGGCCGCTACCTCGTCGTGGCCTCCGCCGACGGCGCCCCGGACCACCCCCACTGGTACCGCAACCTGACCGCCCACCCGGAGGTCCGCCTCCAGGTGGGCGCCGCCGCCTACGAGGCGACCGCGCACACGGCCACCGCGACGGAACGGGAGGTGTACTGGGAGATGATGACCGCCCTGTGGCCCCCGTTCGAGGACGACCAGGCGGCCGCCCGCCCCCGCGAGATCCCCCTGGTGATCCTGGAACGCCTCCCGGGCCGCTGACCGAGGGTCTGTATCGAGTTGCCCCGTGGAGCAAGGAGCGGCGTTCGGTGCGTGCCCTCGGCGTGCGGGACGCATGTCCTCGTAGCGGAGCTACCAGG